>CAZFUP010000043.1:0-2596 GCA_964522055.1 uncultured Gammaproteobacteria bacterium | reverse complement strand
AAACTATAACTAACAAATTTCGGTTGTTGATTATTTTGTCCATAAGGCGCTAAACGCGAAACTTCTTCAGCTAGCTCTAAATTAATCTGATTAAAGCTAAGTTCAGCTTCAATTCTAAGCTTTGGAACAAGTTCAATATTTTTCAATGACTCTTTAGCTAATTGATTTATTTTTTTCTTAAATTCTTTTAGATTTTCTTCTGACTTAATAGAAAAACCGCAGGCCATTGGATGCCCACCATACTTATCAAGACTACCTGAACACTTTTCAATTGCTTCAACTAAATTAAATTCTTCAATAGAACGACCAGAGCCCTTAAAAGAAACTTTCTTTGGAACTAATTTTTTTAAATTAATATCAAATTCCGCTTCTTCAACTAAACGCGTTATTATTAAAGAAGGCCGATAATATTTCTCAGTTATCCTCCCAGAGACTAAACCGATCACACCCTCATTCCAAACTTGATCTTCCTGGGCTATGCCAATAATAATATCGGGTAAATTATTTTTATCAATCTGTCCCTCTACGTCTGCAATTATTTCTTCGGTTATTTTTTGACGACTGATATTACGGTTATTCAGCTCGCTAGCTAGTTCTTCGGCTTCTTTTTGATCAGTAGTTGAAAGAAGAGCAAAGGCAGTATTAGCATGACTTAAGCGACTAGCAGCATTTAAACGTGGACCCAGTTGCCAACCAATGTTCCAAGCCTCAAGCGGCCTACCGCTGTTTATTTTAGAAATTTTAATTAATTCACTTAAGCCGACCCTTTTGTTATCATTTAATATTTTTAAACCACTTTTTACCAATAATCGATTTTCTCCCAATAAACTAACCATATCAGCTACAGTTCCAACCGCTACTAAATCTAAAGCTTTTTCTAAAATAAGCTGCTTTTGCTTTACCGGTAAATTAGATTTATATAAAAGAGCGCTAATTAATTTAAACGCTACTCCAACACCAGCTAAGTATGGCCAAGGATACACTTCTTGTTCATCAGCTGGATCAATAAATAAACAATCAGGTAAATCTTTTCTATCTTCTGGTAAAACATGATGATCGGTGATAATAACTTCCAATCCTTGCTGACGAGCATAGGCGATTTCTTCACAATTACGAATACCGTTATCAACCGTAATTAAAAGCTTAAAACCCTGATTAGCTATAGATTTTATAGCCGCTTTATTTAATCCATAACCCTCGCTTACTCTATCAGGAAGATAAACTTCTGCTTGAGCGTGTAAAATCCTTAAAGTTTCAAGCAAAATAACTGAAGAAGTCACGCCGTCAGCGTCATAATCACCATAGACAACAATCGGATTTCCCTTCTTTATATGCTCAATTATAGTACTAACCGCTGCCTCCATGTTTTTTAATAAAAATGGATTATAGAAAGCATGTTCACTGTTATCTCCTATTAAAAGAGTCTTCCCTTCTTCCAACTTATCATTTAAAAAGGCGTCTATATCGGAAATTTTTTTTAAATTACGATTAAAAAGCAATTGCAAAAGAACCGGATTTATATCCGGGTATAAACTTAAAAAATTACTATCAGCGACTTCTAACACTTGCCACTTTTTCATGGCGATATTTTAAATTTTTATAAACAAATTAAAAAAACATCGTGCCGGCCGAAAGAGCTAACATAGACATTACGACAATAACAGAAATAATAATCCAAACAGCACGAACAATTTTACTTTTTTTCATATTATCTTTTTAGTATTTTAACAAAAGTATCAGGCGGTATCTCCACGCTCCCCTTGCCCGCCATCATCATTTTCTTTTTTCCTTTTTTCTGTTTTTCTAATAACTTTCTTTTACGAGTTACATCACCACCATAAAGTTTAGCCGTTACATCCTTCCTCATAGCTGATAATTTTTCAGCAGCGATAACCTTGCCATGCAAAGCTGCTTGAATTTTTATAGCAAACATTTGGCGAGGCAAACTATCTTTTAAAATTTCCACCCCCTCTCGTCCTTGGCGCATAGCTTCGTCACGATACACAATAGTTGCTAGAGATTCTATTATTTCTTCTGCCACCAGTATATCCATCTTTACCACATCAGCCAAACGATAATCAAGGTATTCATAGTTAATAGAAGCATAACCAGAAGAGGCGCTTTTTATTTTATCATAAAAATCTGTTAAAATCGCGGCCATAGGAATTTCGTAATGTAAAAGGACTCTAATATCATCACTACCAGTAGAAATATATTCTGTATTTTTATAAATCCCTCTCTTCTCTTGAGCTAATTTAATAATGTTACCTAGATAGCTTTCTGGTGTAATAATATCTAATTTTACCCAAGGCTCTTTAATTGAATCTATATAAGTAGGGTCGGGCAAGCGTTGCGGCGTTCTAATAATTATTTCTTCACCATCTCTTTTTAAAACCTGATAAGCAACACTAGGGATGGTAACAATAAGATCAAGGTCATATTCACGCCGCAGCCTTTCTTGAAAAACTTCTAAATGAAGTAGACCTAAGAAACCACAACGGAAACCGAAACCCAAAGCATCAGATCTTTCTGGCTCATATGACAGAGCAGCATCATTTAATTTTAACTTATCCATCGCCTCCCTTAACTCTTTAAA
>CAZFUP010000042.1:0-2597 GCA_964522055.1 uncultured Gammaproteobacteria bacterium | reverse complement strand
CGTATTTTATAAACAAGATTTTATGAATTTAAACGAATTAACAATTAAGGAAGCAAGAGAAAAATTAGATGCAGGTGAGGTTAGCGCACTTGAACTAACAAAAGCTTGTCTGTCTCGTATTCATAGCCTTAATCCAGAGATTAATGCGGTTTTGACTATTTGTGAAGATGCCGCTTTAGAAGAAGCTTTGGAAGTAGATAAACGTTTGGCAAATGGAGAAAGAGGTGATTTGCTTGGAATCCCTTATCTATGTAAAGATAATATAATGACTAAAGGGGTTATAACAACAGCTGCTTCTAAAATTTTAGAAAATTATATTGCCCCCTATGACGCCACTGTTATTAAAAAACTAAAAGAAGCGGGAGCTATTTTACTGGGCAAGACTAATATGGATGAATTTGCTCATGGTGCTTCTACTGAAAATTCCGCTTATGGCGTAACAAAGAATCCACTTGATATTACTCGTGTTCCTGGTGGGTCATCTGGTGGTTCTGCGGCAGCGGTAGCAGCCTCCATGTGTCTTTTTGCTCTAGGATCTGATACAGGCGGATCTATACGTCAGCCGGCTAGTTTTTGTGGTGTTTACGGCTTAAAACCAAGCTACGGTCGCGTATCTCGTTTTGGTCTTATCTCTATGACATCGTCAACTGATGTCATTGGAGTTTTAGCTAAAACCTCCTATGACAGCGCTTTAGTTTTAAAACATATTGCCGGTGTTGATAGTTTGGATGCGACTAGTTCTAAAGAAAAGATAGAAGAATATGAAAAGGGAATGGTAAGAAAGGATGATAAGCCTTTAAAGGGGATAAAGGTTGGTTTGCCAAAAGAATATTTTTCTAAAGATTTAAATTTAGATATTTTAAAAAAATTAGAAGAAAAGGCTAAAGAGTTAGAATTTTTTGGTGCTAGCTTAGTTTCAGTTAGCCTACCTAATACTGAATATGGCGTCTCTGTTTATTATATAATCACCCCATCGGAGATTAGTTCTAATTTAGCTCGTTTTGATGGAGTTGCCTGGGGAGTGTCTGGAAAGGAAACTGATAGTTTGCAGGAGTTTTATAAAAAAAATCGCGGTTTAGGTTTTGGCCCGGAAGTAAAAAGACGTTTAATGCTTGGCACTTATGCTTTAAGTGCCGGCTATTATGATGCGTATTATAAAAAAGCGCAAGCAGTTAGAACTTTAATTATTGAAGATTTTAATAAAGTTTTTTCGGAAGTTGATATTTTATTAACACCAACATCTCCGCATCCTGCTTTTAAAATTGGAGAACAGATAAATGATCCCTTAACAATGTATTTAGAAGATGTTTTTGTCACCGGCGCTTCACTGGCTGGTTTACCGGCTATATCTGTTCCAGCTGGAATGATAGAGACAGAAGGGAAGATGTTGCCAATTGGTGCTCAGTTAATAGCGCCGCGTCTTTGCGAAGGTCTTTTGCTTAAGGTCGCTGGTATATTAGAGAATAAAAAATAAAAATAAAAATATGATGGAGAAAAAATATTTGCGCAATATTTTAATAGTTATTGTTTTGTTAATAATTTTTAGCACTATTTTGTTTCTTATCTTAAAAAATAAGAAAAATAATTTTCAAGAAAATTCTTTAAATAACGGTTTATCGTCAGAAAATATTGAGCAAGTTTATTTAAGTAATAATTATCCAGTTTTTGATAAAGATGATCACTTTTTAGGATCAAGTAATGCGTCCCTTAAGATTTTTGTCTATGAGGATAATATTAGTTTGTATAGCGCTGAATTAGCCTCTACTCTTGATAAAATATATTTTGAAAATAAAGATGATTTAGCAATAATATTTCGTCCCTTTTTCTCTCCACGTGATGTTTTAAGTAAAAAAGCCGCCATATTAGTTGAGTGTGCCGCTGAACAAGATAAATGGAAAGAAATGCGCGCCTTTTTGTTTGAGCAGGCTAAAAGTAATAGCTTTGCTCTTGAAAATATCTCTGAGATAGTCAGTCAACTTAATTTAAATAAAGAAGAATTACAAAATTGCTTGACTAGTTCAGATAAATACGCAAAAATAGAAAAGCTGAACGAAGACTCTTCTCAATATGGAGTAAGTGGTGCCCCAACTATTTTTATTGGCAACGAGATGATAATTGGTGCTAGACCATATGACGATTATATTGATTTAAATGGAGATAAGATAGAAGGGTTAAAGTCTCTTATTGAGAAGAAAATTGAATAAGTAACTAATTAAAGGAGAGTTCGCATAGCGGTCTAGTGCGCACGCCTGGAAAGTGTGTGTACCGAAAGGTACCGAGGGTTCGAATCCCTCACTCTCCGCAGTTAGATAAAAACAGAGTTTATAGCTCTGTTTTTGTTTTAATATAAGTAAATATTTTGAGTTCCAAAGTATTTCTAGCTTGGATGGGGATATAGGAATTTTTTATAGATATATTATTATTTTTATGGTTTATTTTAAATAAATATTGTTTGGTTTAGACATTATTGTTCTATGTAATATTTTTAAATTTATTTTCTAAGTTGACATTTTGTTAAAAAAAGTGTATAGATTAATTAGTACATTAGGCTTGTTTTGATGTACATTAACATTTTTTAATATTAACTAATAGGAGAT
>CAZFUP010000041.1:0-2667 GCA_964522055.1 uncultured Gammaproteobacteria bacterium | reverse complement strand
ATATAGGGGGATAATTGGTATCTTCCTAAGATTTCCGAAGTTATATCAACTATAAAGTTGGCAGAAAAAATAATTATTATAGTGCCCATTATAATAAACACCAACTCTTTAAATACTTTGTTTTCCCTAAGTAAAGTAAGGCGGATATCAATTCCATGACGTTTATTCTTATAGAGTCTGAAAATTAAAAAGAAATATAAAATTATAATTATTAAACCATCTATAATATTTAAATCTCCTTTTAAAGCTAAGATGGCTGGTAGAATAATATAAGCCAGTGATAAAACTAAAAAACCACTTTTCCCGTCATTATCAATTCCTTTATTTAATAAAACACTAGTCCCTAAAACCAAAGACAACATTACTATTACCCCACCAAACAAATTACCAACAGAAAGATTAGGAATGTCATCAAAAAGAGCATTTACTCCCACTGCTATTTCTGGAAAAGAGGTAAGCACGCCAAGAAACAAGCCTAAAAGGAAAACCGGTAAACCAAGTTTTAAGGCTAAAGCGCGAACATTAGAGATAACCTTATCGGCTGAAAATCCTAAAATAAAAAACAAAAACATTAATATTATAATCGCCCAAACAAGCGACAAAGAACTTATAAATGAGTCCAACATAACTTCTATTAAATATTATTTTTTAATTTTACAAAAAGATCCTAAGAAAGTAGCAATTGGCATAGCCATAATAACTCCAATACTACCAACTAAAGTTCTAATTATTTCTGTGCTAATTATTTCTGTATTTAAAACGCGACTCATGGTTAATCCGCCTGATTGATTTAATACAAAAAGCAAAAGTAGAGGCAGAGCTGCGCCAGCATAAGTTAAAAATAAAGTATTAATAATTGCTCCCAGGTGAGTATTTCCAACCTTATAAGCTAAAGAAAATATTTTCTTAGCTGGTAAATTAGGGTTAGCCTCTTGCAAGCGAACAACTGTTTCAATTTGTCCAACAATAATATCATCTAAAACACCAATAGCACCGATAATAAAGCCAGCCAGTAAAAGACCTTTAAAATTAAGAGCTAAATTACCATTACCAATTAAAAAGATAGCCTCTTCCTGAGCCAGTCCAGTCAATTTACTTAAATTAGTAAAAATTAAAGATAAAATTAAAATAAAAAGCAAAGAGAAAAAAACTGATAAAATTGCTAAATGAGATTCACGCTTTATCCCCTCAGTAATATATATCATTAAAATAAGAATTACCAAACCACCAATTAAACTAATAACGAAAGGGTCTCTACCTATTAAAATCTGCGGAATAATAAATTTTATTATAACTACAAAGCTTAAAGCTAATCCAATTAAAGCCTTTAAACCTTTTAGCCGTCCAACTATAATAACTAAAATAATAAAAATAGCTATTAAAATATAAAGATAATTTGTCCTAACAAACTCAACAACGTAAAAAGTTTCTTGACCGTTTTCATCTATATAAGCATCAACAAAGACCTTATCCCCTTCTTTATATAAATTAGAGTTAGTTACTTCAATCTCAGAAATACCTTCATAAACGATTTCTTTATCTTTATAAATTCCCTCCAAACCTCTTAAAAGTAGGTTCTGTTGGGTAAAAAAACTGCCGTTTTCTCTTTCTATGCTCTTTGAAAGGGTAACCTCAACGACTTCAGCCTTAAAATTAACGGTTTCATTTGGTATTATTTCCTCAGCTTTTAAATTTGGAGTAAAAAGATTAATAAAAAAGGCTCCTGAAAACAGGAATAATATAGAAAAAAATAATATTTTTCTTAATCTAGACATATAAGCATTATAACATAATAGTAAAAATTTCAAAGAAAAATAAAGATAAAAATAAAAAAAGCCCGTTTTTAAAACAGGCTTATTTTGTGCCAGCTAAAAATACGCAAGTAAAATTTGTGTGTCCAGGAAAAGATTCATATAAAACTTTTTTCTCTCCTGAAGAAAAACTAACAAACTTTACCGGTATGTTTTCCAAAACTGGAACAACTAGTGATATTTCTCCGGTACCAGGAATTTTTTCTATAAACTCCTTAGCGCCAGAAGCATCAAAAGAACGTTTTAGCACCATAGCCCCAAAATAGTTTTTGTCTTTTATTTTCATTTCGACAAAAAACCAACGGGAAATTTTACTTGGATTAAGTACCTCTACCTTTCGCAAATATGGTGGCGAAAAAGAAATTAGAAATAAATATCTAACCAGATATTTAAAACTAAATGGTCTTTTTATCTCCGCCTGGTTACTAAAATCAACCGCAATCATAGCCACCGGAGTACCGCGCCCTCTACGAAGAGCTAAAGAGTCAACCGTTAAATCAATCATGGGAAACATGTCAGAATCGCTTTCAATTGAATACAGATAATACGGATCTGGATCAATTAAAGCAAAATGACCAAAAATTTCCCCTTGTCTATCTCTTAATTCAGAAAAAACAAAGTTTTTTTCTTTGTTACTGAAATGAGTGATAGTATAACGAGCTTTCTCTTCTGCCAACAAGGTGCTAGATAATAAAAGAATAAAAAGAATTAATATTTTTTTTCTCATTTCTTCTTTCTTTTTTTGTTAAAAATCAAAAACCATATCAATACAGCTTAGCAGAAATAATCTAAAAAAGTCAATCTTAAAGAGATTGACTTTTCAGGCTAAAATAATGATAAAAAAGTATTTTATCTA
>CAZFUP010000040.1:0-2854 GCA_964522055.1 uncultured Gammaproteobacteria bacterium | reverse complement strand
GACAATAGATAGTGTTGTGGCGCAGAATTATCCTGATTTGGAATATATTATTATAGACGGTGTCTCTCAAGATGATACTTTGAAGATTATTGCTGGTTATCAATCGAAAATTAATATTAAATTAATCTCTGAACCAGATAATGGCATTTATGATGCTATGAACAAAGGTATAAAATTGGCTTCTGGAGAAATTATTGGTATTTTAAATTCAGATGACTTCTTTTTTGACAGTAATGTTTTAAATTTAGTATCAGAATCTTTTTTAGATAATAAAGTGGACATTGTCTATGGTGATATAAAATATTTTTCTGACAATACTTATAAAACAAATAGATATTGGAAAACAGGCAAATATAGTGAAAGGAAATTAAATAATGGTTGGACAATTCCACATCCAGCTTTATTTGTTAGAAAAGAGGTGTATAAAAAAGCTGGTCTATATAGAGATGATTTTAAAATTGCAGCTGATTATGAATTTATTTTAAGAATTCTAAAGAAGTATCAATTTAACTTAAAATATATTCCTCGGGTATTTGTGAAAATGTATGCTGGTGGTACTTCGGGGAGTAGTTTAGAACAAAGAAAAAAAGGATGGCAAGAACTTAGAAAAGCATGGGGGGCTAATGGCTTGAAGGTCCCAAGATTTTTTATATTCCGGCGGGTTTTCTTTAAGATTTTTCAATTTATTTATAAATAATTTTTTCAATAAAAAAAGCTTGATGTTAAAATCAAGCTTTTTTTGTTAATCAATTAGGCTTATTTATTTTCTCTTATCTTCCTAATAATTTCCGTGGTTGATGTTTTCTCAAAATCTAAATTTTTAGGAAGAACTATATATTTTGCGCCAATTTCATTACATAGTTTATTTTTTTGTTCTTCATATTTATCATCTTCAGTTACTGCTAAAATATCTGGTTTAATTCTTAGAAAATGCTGTTTAAAGTCTAGTCCTAATTCATTAAGATAATCGCCAACAACAACTTCATCGACCATCCTAAGAGATTCTAAAACTCTTTTCTTATGATTTTGAGGAATTGATGGTTCTTTTTGTTTATGAAGTTTCAAAGATTTATCACCAGCAAAACAAACAATTAAATAATCACCTAGCGCTTTAGCTTGGTTGAAAAATTCTATATGGCCACCGTGTAAAATATCGAAGCAGCCGGAAACAAAAACTTTTTTCATAAATTATTATCTCCCTCCTCTTCTTATAACCGTCGCAATCGTTTTAAGGATAATAGCAAGGTCAAGGTATAGGGAACGGTGTTTGAGATAGAAGAGATCATACTGGAGTTTTTCTAGAGTATCTTCAAGGGAAGGAGAGTGATAGACGCCAGAAACTTGGTCCCAACCGGTTATACCTGGTTTGATAAGTAATCTGGTTTTATAGAAAGGGATTTGGTGTTCTAAGTCTGAAACTATTTCTGGTCTTTCAGGACGTGGTCCAATAAAGCTCATTTCGCCTTTTAGTATGTTTAAAACCTGAGGAATTTCATCAAGCCTAGTTTTTCTTAGGAAGTTACCAAAAGAGGTGACGCGTTTGTCGCCTTCTTTAGTTGGTGTTCCGTCATTTCCTTCTGTTTTCATGGTTCTAAACTTTATCATCCTAAATATCTTTTCATTTAAGCCATATCTTTCTTGAGTGAAGAAAACTGGTCCACGACTTTCTAGTTTAATAGCAATAGCTATTAAGGGCCAGAAGGGTAAAGAGATGACAAGTAAAAGAAGGGCACCGCAAAAATCAACTATTTGTTTAATGAAGTTAAAATAATTACGGGCGCCTGTTTGCAAGTTATCTAAAAACCAATTATGGCCAATTGCTTCAACTGGGACTTTGCCGGTTAGAAGTTCATAGAAATTGGGATAGTTGAAAAAAACAAGATTAGAAGAAAGACAAGAGAAAAGCGCTTCGCGCATTTTCTCGCTTTGCCCAAAATCATCGCAAGCTACTATAGTTTTGATATTCTTTTCTTGTATTAAAGAAGGCAGGCTTTGAATTTCATCAGCATCTTTAAAGATGAGGGCGGTTTGATATCCAATACCGGGATTCTTTTTTAACTCTTCAAGTAGTTTTTCTGTATAGTGGTTATATCCGATTATTGCTAAATTATTTTTAGGAAGGATGGATTTGATAATTGCAAAGTATATACCGCGCCAGATGAAGAAGATGACAAGGAAGATGATTATAAAGATAAAGAGATTAGTCTTTGGCGTGACTTTAGTCTGGATGTTTAAATAGAAATAGATAACGGAAAAAAGACTACTTAGTCCAGCAGCACTCATAGTCTGCAGAAAGAATTTTCGGCGCTGAGAAGAGAGATTAAGATTATATAGATCGCTGATATAGAAAAAGATTAGCCAGATAAGGAAAACGGGCAGGAAGTTAGGGAAGTGATCATTAAAATGGCTATGCCAAGTATCTTGTGGATAGCGAATAGCCAAAGTCAAAAAAAGGGCGGCGTTTAGAAAAACAAAGTCACCGATTAGAAATATTAGTTTTTTAAAACGTGTAGACATAATCACCTTTAATATATCAGTCTTAGTTTAAAAAATCAATTAATAAGAAAATTTGTTTTTTGCGCTTTTAATGTATTAATTTTTAATTTTTTGGCTATTATTAGTAGTAGACTCCATAAATTTATAAAAATTTATGGAGTCTGACTCCATAAATTTGACAAATTATTTTTTAATGAGTATAATTTAGACATAAATAATTCAATAATGTATATGATAAAAAGAATCTGTGATTTAACTGATAAAGATATTGATAAAAACAAAGCCTTGATAATATATGGGCCAAGAAGAGTTGGAAAGACGACCATTTTAAATAATTATCTTAAAAAAACTAAGTTTA
>CAZFUP010000039.1:0-4540 GCA_964522055.1 uncultured Gammaproteobacteria bacterium | reverse complement strand
GCTCGTTTAGAGAAAGAGTCTAAAGAAAAAATAGAATCGGAAAAAGAACAAAAAGAAGAAGATGATGATTTTATTGAACCATATAGTCCGCGAGAAGAATATTATACTCGTTTTGACCGCTTTCGCTAATTATTAATTTTCTTATATATTTTGTATGACAGAGAGTAACAAACAAGCTCCAGTTAATGCTTTTGTTGGAATGGAAGAGACTATTTTAGATTTTTGGGAAAAGGCTGATATTTTTAATAAAACTATTAGCAAAGATTCTCCGCAAGGGAATTTTGTTTTTTTTGAAGGACCGCCAACCGCCAATGGTTTGCCAGGTATTCATCATGTTTTAGCCAGAGCCTTTAAAGACGTTTTACCTCGTTTTAAGACCATGAATGGTTATCGGGTAGAAAGAAAGGCTGGTTGGGATGCTCAGGGGCTACCAGTTGAACTTCAGGTAGAAAAACAACTGGGGATCTCTGGTAAGCCAGATATTGAAAAATATGGGGTAGAAGCTTTTAATCAGAAATGTAAGGAAAGTGTTTGGGTTTATTTAGAAGATTGGCAGAAGATAACACGTCGTATCGCTTTTTGGGTTGATATGGATAACTCTTATATCACTTATGATAATTCATACATTGAATCTTTGTGGTGGATTTTAAAAGAAATAGATAAAAAAGGTTTGGTTTACAAAGGTCACAAAGTCGTTCCACATTGTCCTCGTTGCGGGACAGCTCTTTCTAGTCATGAAGTTGCCCAGGGCTATAAGTTGGTAAAAGATAATTCTGTTTATCTTAAATTTAAAATAAAGACTGGCAATGAAAAAGTATCTGCTGGCGATTTTATTATTGCCTGGACTACTACTCCCTGGACTCTGCCAGGCAATGTTGCTTTAGCAGTTGGCGGGAAAATAGATTACGTGAAGATAAAGTTAAAAGAAGATAATCTCATTTTAGCTAAAGAGCGCTTGGCTGAAGTTTTGAAAGAAGAAAGTTATCAAATTATTTCCGAGTTTAAAGGAGAAGATTTAAGTGGCCTTGAATATGAACCTTTATTTTCAATTGATAGTATTAGAAAGGAAGTGGAAAAAGAAGAAATAAAAGCCTATCAAATCCTACCAGCTGATTTTGTCACCACCTCTGATGGTAGTGGTGTTGTTCATACAGCGGTTATGTATGGTGAAGATGATTATAATTTAGGAATAGAACATAATTTACCAGCTGTTCATACTGTTGATGAAGCTGGCCGCTTTCTCTCTGATCTGAGTGCTTATAATTTAGCTGGAAAATTTGTTAAAGACAGTGAAACAGAAAAGATCATTTTAGATCATTTACGTTCTAATGCCTCACTTTTAAAAGAAGAGGTTTATGAGCATGACTATCCTTTTTGTTGGCGCTGTGATACTCCGCTTTTATACTATGCTAAAGATTCTTGGTTTATTGCCGTTAGCGAGGTGAAGGAAGAATTGATAAAAAATGGTAATAATATAAACTGGGTACCTGATCATATTAAAGCCGGTCGCTTTGGTGAATGGTTAAATAATGTAAAAGATTGGGCAATATCAAGAGAGCGATATTGGGGGACCCCGCTACCTATCTGGGAATGTGAAAAATGTCAAACTCATAAAGTAATAGGCAGCTTTGAAGAATTGTCAGAGTTAAGTGGAATAAAGACTACTTTAAAATCAGATATTCATAAACCGGTTATAGATAATTATGAAATTACTTGTCCTAGTTGTGGTGGTAAAATGAAAAGAACTAAAGAAGTTTTTGATTGTTGGTTTGATTCTGGCTCTATGCCTTATGCGCAACATCACTATCCTTTTGAGAATCAAAACTTGATAGATAAAAAAGAACAATTTCCAGCTGAATTTATCTGTGAAGCAATTGATCAAACTCGGGGCTGGTTTTATACATTACTAGCAATATCTACTCTTTTAGGCCAAGGCGTGCCGTATAAGAATGTAATTTGTTTGGGGCATATAAATGATAAAGACGGTAAGAAGATGTCTAAATCAAAGGGTAATGTTATTGCTCCTATGGAGCCGATATCACTTTATGGCGCTGATGCCGTTAGACAGCATTTATATACCATTAATCAGCCAGGAGAAGGAAAGCGTTATAATTTAGATGATGTAAAAGATGTTTTTCGTAAAAACATCATGTTACTTTTTAATGTCTATAAATTTTATGAAATGTATGCTGAGGAAAAAGAAGGTGAGCCTTCTTATCCTGAAAGTAATAATGTTTTAGATCGCTTTATTTTAGCTAAACTTAATTTACTTATAAATAACATTTCCAAAGAACTCAATGTTTATCATGTCTATGAAGCAGCGAGACAAATTCCGGAATTTATCGATGAACTTTCTACTTGGTATTTGCGTCGCAGTCGTGATCGTTTTAAATCTGAAGATTTAGATGATAAACAAAATGCTCTTAAAACTACCCGCTACGTTTTAAGTGAATTAACTAAAGTAATAGCGCCTTTTATGCCTTTTATTTCAGAAAATATTTGGCAGAAGATTAATGGGTATAATTTTAGTGATGAGAATAAATCTGTTCATTTGGAAAGCTGGCCTAAGGGTGAAGAAAAAGATGAAAGCGAATTGTTAAATAATATGGCAATAGTTCGTAAAATAGTAGAGATTGGCTTAGCTAAACGTGATGAGGCGGGAATAAAGATACGCCAAATGCTGGGTAAAATTACAGTTACAACAAAAGAAGTATTACCTGAAGAATATTTAATTTTAATAAAAGATGAGCTTAATGTTGCCTCAGTTGAGTTTATCAAAGAAGAAGTTGATCAGATAAAAGCAGAGCTTGATACAACCATTACTCCGGAGTTAAGGGAAGAGGGGTTAAAAAGAGAACTTATTCGTTTTGTTAATCTTCTTAGAAAAGAAGGCAGCTTAAGTTTAGGTGATCAGACTAAGATATATTTAAGTGGCGTTTCCGATACTCTTATTGCTTCTTTAAAGAATAAGGAAAACGATATTTTGAAAGATACTTTAAGTGTTTCTCTTAATTTTGTTAGTGAACTGCCGGAAACATTGGTTAAGAAAGAAGTTAAAATCGCTGAAGAGAAAATCTTTTTAGGATTAGAAAAATAAGAAATATGTCTAAACTAGAACTACTAGCTCCGGCTGGAAATTTTTTAAAGATGCAAACTGCTTTTGCTTGCGGAGCCAATGCCGTCTATTTAGGCTTGCCGGATTTTTCTCTTAGAGTAAGGATTAATGATTTTAATTTAAAAACATTAAAGGAGGCTATTTTTTATGCGCATGAAAGAAAGAAAAAAGTTTATGTCACTTTAAATATCTTTGCGCACAATAGACATCTTAAAAATATTCCTGCTCATCTTAAAGCTTTACGCGAAATGAAAGCTGATGCCCTTATTATTTCTGATCCGGGAATAATTGCTTTGGTAAAGAAGTATTGGCCAGAAGCCGAAATACATTTATCTACGCAAGCTAATTGTACTAATATAGAAGCTGTAAAATTTTGGTCTAAGCAAGGAATAAAAAGAATTATTTTAGGACGAGAAGTAACTATTCAGGAGATAAAGGAAATAAAAAAAGCCGCACCAAAAGTAGAGCTTGAATATTTTATTCATGGTGCTATGTGCATGGCTTATTCCGGTCGTTGTTTTTTGTCTAAAGAGATAACTGGCAGAAGTGGTAATCTTGGCGACTGTGCTCAGCCTTGTCGTTTTGAATATAGTATTAAAGCTAGAAATCACGAGCAGGAATTTGATATTGTTTCTGAAGAGCACGGTACTTATTTACTTAATTCTAAAGATCTTTGTTTGATAGAATATCTGCCGCAGCTTATAAAAGCAGGTATAAGTTCTTTTAAGATAGAAGGTCGGGCAAAAAGTGTTTATTACCAAGCTTGCGTTTCTGGTATTTATGCTCGTGCCTTAGATTTTTTAAAGAAAAACAAAAATCAAACAGTTGTAAAGAAAGAATTAAAGTATCTAAAATCAGAGCTAATTGATAAGTTGGTCCACCGTGGCTATACAACTGGATTTTTATTGGGTGGGAAGGGAGAGCAAAATATAACTAGTGCTAATCATTTAAGTGATTGGGAGTTTTGCGGGCAAGTATTATTACCGCAAAAAAAATGGTTTAAGCCAGAATTAGCTTTCCAGGAAAAACCGCTTTATTTCTTAGTTCATAATACTGTCAAGATTGGTGATAAAATAGAAATAATTACGCCTAAATATGGTATAATTAAATTAACGCTTAAAAAGATGGTAGATGTTAAAACGGGTGAAAGCTTAAGCGAGGCGCATGGTGGTGGCGGTGCTAAAACGGTCGCTATTTCAACTAAAGAAGATGTGCCGGAATTTAGCGTTTTAAGAAGAAAAAAATAATTGTTATAAAATTATGATTGCTTATTTGCGAGGTCAAATTATTAATAAAGCTAGTAATTATATAATTATTGAAGTTAACGGTTTGGGCTATCAAGTTTTTATTGGTTAATGAAAACATCGATAATTATCAATCTAACCGACTAAATGAAATTCGATTGTTTAGGAATCGATTAGTTCA
>CAZFUP010000038.1:0-4577 GCA_964522055.1 uncultured Gammaproteobacteria bacterium | reverse complement strand
GCGGAGAGGCAGGGATTCGAACCCTGGGTCGGCTTTCACCGACGACAGTTTTCAAGACTGTTCCATTAAACCGCTCTGGCACCTCTCCAATTTGTAACTTTCCCTAGTACTATAATAAAAAATAAGACAGCTGTCAAAGGTTTTTTCTATAAACCCTCTTCTTCTTTTAACAAGAATAAAAGCATAACATTTTCGTCATCAAAGGGTATTTGCTCCGGCTCAAGCCAATTTGGACCAAAATAAGAAAAGTTCTGATATTTAGAAATTGTTCCACCCACTAAAATATAATCTTCTTCTATTTTTTTATTTAAATATTCTAAAAATATAGTTGGCGCTCCTTCTTCATATAAGCCACTATTGTTAAGCGGCAAAACAATTGCTTTTGGTATATTATTCTCTAGTTCACTAATTACTTCTTCTTGATATTTTCCAACAACCTTAGTTTTTAAAGATAAAGGGAAAGTGATATTAAATTTAGTAGCTGCCCTTCTTTCGCTAAAATAATATATTTGTGATTCTGATCCAGCAATGAAAATCTTTTCATTTTCTTTTGTATATTCCTTTATCTTCTCTGCTATTAAAAGCGCTTCTCCCCAATTATTATCCTGAGTCCATAACCATTTAGGGATTTCTATTGGGCGCAAGAAAAATTGTTCCCCGACCTTAGCAGAATAGCTGGCAACTATTAATACTGTGAAGATAAGGATTAGGAATTTTTTCATCTCAGCACTTCTTTTTTCAATTTTCAACAATTTTAGTAGCCCATCTAATCCTCCAGCTAAAAGAAGAACAACAAAGGGGGCGAGTAAGAGATAATAATGAGGAATGTTAGTGGTCATTATTGTTATTAAAGATACCGCCAAAAGCGCTAACCACAGATATGCCTCTTTAGCTTTTGACCAGAAGAAAAAAGGAATTAAAATTAAAGCAGGCCAAAAAAGATATAAATAGACTTTTAGATAACGAAATAACATTTGTGGAAAATATTCCCAAGTTATATCAGCATAATTCAAATTAAAAAGAAAAACCTGCTCCCATAAAGAAGAAATTGTCCCTTTAAAAATAAAATAAGACAAAGAGACAAGGGCAGTTATTATCGCTCCTAGAAATAAAAAGAAAAGATTTTTCAGCACTTGGCGAATATTTTTATGAAAAAAATAACCACTAAAAAGCCAATAAGCCGAAATTATAATGAGTGGAAAAAGCGCAATTTGCTTATAGAAAAAAGCTAAAGTCACTAAAACGCCACCAGCTAAATAAATAAGTGGTTTTTTTGTTTCTCTATAAAAAACAACTAAAGCCAAAAGCCCAGTTAAGGGCAGCAGCATAAATCTTTCAGTATTGGCCGGCAAAGCATCAAAACTAATAGCTGATAGAAAAATAGGGCTAATCCATAAAACAAAAAGAGCTATTTTAGAGCCATAAATTTTTTTAGCAATAAGAGTTAGCAGCAAAATAACTCCTAAGGTAAATAAAAACGCCAACAAGCGCGGCGCCCAAATAGAAAAAGGAAAAATAAGATGGCTTAAATAATAAGTATAAACAATCAATGGCGGCTTCTGCAAAAAAGAGTTTTCATAAGGAGAAATATCTTGACTTAAAAGCCAGGCAGAATAAGCATACTCACCCTCATCTCCTTCCCAAGGAGAAGAAAACGAATTCCAGTGTAGAAGATAAGCAAAAAATAAAAAAGCGATTATCATTAAGATAACCCTGCTTTTTTTTCGCAAAAAAATTACGAAAACCCCATCACCACTATTTTTCATATCTGCTACTAACTAGTTTTAAGCTAGCTCTTATATTAAATTTTAAATGTTTCTCCTAATTTAGGAATAATAACTTCCAAGTCTGGTCTCTTTTCCTTTATCAATTGAGATAGAGAGATGGCCGCTTCTTTTTCACCATGAACCAAAAAAACCTTTTTTAAACCTTTTATCTTCTCTATATAATCTAAAAGTTGCCATCTGTCAGCATGAGCGCTTAATTTGTCAATTTTAATAATACGTGCCTTTACCTTAAATTCTTCACCAAAAATTTTAGCTGTTTTAGCGCCCATTTCCAAACGTCTGCCTAAAGTATTTTCCGCCTGATAACCGGTTAGAAGTATGGTTGATTTTGGATTACCAATATCATTTCTTAAATGATGAAGAACTCGTCCGCCCTCAAGCATGCCTGATGAAGCAATTATAATCAAAGGACCTGTTTTATTATTCAAAGATTTTGATTCTTCTACTGTTTCTATATAATTAAGACGATTAAAAGAAAAAGGCGAATCACCATCCATTAAAAAATCTTGCCAAGTCTCTAAATCAAAATCACTATTATACTGTCTAAAAACATCTGTAATATTATTGCTAAGCGGACTATCAACATAAATTGGGATGGCGGGGATGTTTCCATCTTTATAAAGCTTATGAAGAATATAAATTATCTCCTGAGTCCTGCCAAGAGCAAAAGCAGGAATTATAATACGGCTTTTTTCTTTTATCGCTTTCAGAACTAATTTTTTTATAAGATCATAAGAGTCTTTTACCGGCGAATGTTCGCGATTACCATAAGTACTTTCGCTAATTATAATCTCAGCTTCTTCTTTTATCGTTTCAGGGTCAGGTAAAATTGGTAGTCCAACATTTCCTAAATCACCAGTATAGACAATATTTTTCTCTGGCGTTTTTAAAACAGTGACCGCTGAGCCTAAAATATGGCCAGCATCATAGAATTTAAAAGAAATATTGCTACCTATTGCTTGATTTACATGATAAGCAACCTCTTTAAAAAGATGGCGAGTTTTTTCAACATCATCTTCGTCATAAACAGGCGGTAAAAGATTCTTAAAACCTCTTTTGACTAAATAATTATAATCACCAGATTGAATCTTGGCAGCATCTAACATAATCAAATGAGCGATTGCAGTCGTGGCTGAGCTTGCATAAATGGGCCCCACAAAACCATTTTTAACCAATAATGGCAAAGAACAACAGTGATCAGCGTGAGCATGAGATAAAATAACGGCTGTTGCTTCTTTCATTTTTTCAGGCAAGACAGAGTTGGCCTGGTATGTTTCAGAGCGACGACCTTGAAAAAAACCACAATCAAACAATATTTTTTGCCTGCCAATTTCTAAAAAATGCCGGGAACCAGTTACTCCCCCAGCTGCGCCAAAAAAAGTTATTTTCATTTCTCTATTCATTCTTTTATTATATCACATTAATTAAAAACTAATTACCAAGATATACTCGAACATAAACTTGGGCAATGTAAAATAAAAAAGCAACAAAAATAAAATCAATAAACAGATATTTTAAAAAATTCAATAAATACAAAACAAACACTAGGGGATAAAACAGAATAAGAAGAGGGTTGCGCAAAATATTATGATTAGCATTTTTAAATAAAGCTTTAGCGTCGCCAGTTGAAGGAATAGCTTGCAGACCAAGAGCAATCGCTAACCAAATAAGAATAATATCCTGCCAATTAAAAATAAGAGTAACCTGAGAAAAAAGCCAAACTGCTAAAGAAGAATTAATAATCAAAGGGCCAAAAGAAATAAAAAAACTAGGTAAAAACCTAGTCGGCTCAGCATGAACAACATAACCAGCTACTTTATTATAACTTAACAAATTTATCTTATAAATCTTTACCCCAAATAACAAACAAAAAACAGCATGAGATAATTCATGAACAATAATCCCCGGAGCCATTAAAACAAACCAGAAATATCGCCACCACATAATATAATTATTTTCCTAATAATTCTTCTTGTTTTTTTACCATCTCTTCTTCTATTCTCTTATACAAAGGTTCAGGTTTAATTACTTTAATTATATCCTTTTTAGACAAAGCCCATTTCAAATCATTAGACAATAGTCCTAAACTTTTTCCAATTTTTTCAGCACTAATGGGCAAAAATGGTTTAATTAAAATAGCTAAAGATTTAATAACATAAGCCGCCACAGCTAAATCCTCGGCTGCTTTTTTTTCATCCATTTTTATCATCTTCCAAGGAGCTTTGTCGTTTATATACTTATTCCCTTCTTCTATTAATTTAAAAACAGTTCGTAAGGCCTCACGAAAACGACCAGCAGCGATAGCTTTACCAGTTAAAGTAAAGGTTTCTTCATTTAAATTTAAAAATTCTTTAGCTTTTTCGTCTAATTCTGCTGGCAAACTAACACCGTCAGAGAAGTTTTTATCAATAAATGACAAAACGCGATAAACAAAATTACCAAAAGTGCCAATTAATTCACTATTAGTACGTGTTGCAAATTCAGACCAAGAAAAATCAGCATCTGATGTTTTTGGGGCCTTAATTATTAAATAATAACGAAGAGTATCGCAATCAAATTCTGCTAAAAAATCTGGCAACCAAACTGCAAAGTGGCGACTTTTAGAAAATTGTTTCTTTTCTAAAGTCAGGTATTCGGAAGAAATAATTCTGTCTGGCAAATGAAGATTCCCTTGCCCTAAAAGAATAGCTGGCCAAATAATAGAATGAAAAGGGATATTGTCTTTACCGTGAACATAATAATGAAAAGCATTTTTATCTTGCCAAAAATCTTGCCAAGCATTGGGTTTTC
>CAZFUP010000037.1:0-4696 GCA_964522055.1 uncultured Gammaproteobacteria bacterium | reverse complement strand
ATTCATCCCCGCACTCGCTGGGGCTCATGCGGGGTTTCCTGGCGTTTTAAAAAAATAAGGCGATTTAAAAATCGCCTTTTTTATTTCCTAATCACGGCACACATACCAGTGAACAGGATTATTAAAAACATAATGGATATCACTATCCACTTTAAACAAAGCCTGGTCTATTAATTTACCGTTTATGTATATACGGCAATAATATTTACCTGGCAGCAAATATCTTTCGCTTTGCTGTCCCGGGAGCAAGAAATCAGATAAAACAACTCGGCCATCGATCTGACTAACTATGTTAAACTGAATTCTTCTATATCGGCTCAAATTACAAATTCTGCCTTTATACCCAAGGATACTGTCAGCCATCACTGGAGACTGTTTCATCTTTTGAAGAGCTAAAGCATAATAATCTCTAGTTTTTTCAACCTCAAGATTATTCTTAACCCTTCTTGCTTGAGCGTTACTTAGAGCCTTGTATTCTATATAAGTGCTCTTTGTAACAGAACAAGAAGATAAGGCAAAAACCATTAAAACTAAGAAGTATTTCTTCATTCTCTTTTTTCCGCACTTACCCTAAGAAATAGTCTCATGCGGAAACTCCTTTTTTATTTATGTTTATATTAAAGTGCAATTTATTCAAAAAATTGTATCATTTTTTGTTTTATCAGTCAATAGACAAAAATTATTTATAGCTATTGACATTTATATTTTCTTGTGCTAGAATTCGTAGTTAAGAAATCCCTGCTTAACTAATGTCAAAATTTATTAATGTAGGGATTTTTTATTTGAAAAAACCAACTAAACCATCTATGAAAAAACTTATTCAATCCTTAAGGGAAGAAATAATCCCTCTCAGTAGCCGGCAAAACTTGGCGCTTTTTGTTGTTATCGCTTGTATTTTCCAGTTCTTGTTCTTTTTCGCTCCAACCCTAGCTAAGGCCGCTGTAGAAGAAGCATTGGCAGAAGAAACTGAAATGATGGTTAGCAATGGTTCGATCTTTAAAAATGAAAATATTGATGAAGAAGCAGCTAAATTTATGCCTGAAAATGAAAGTTTTGGCGTTCTAAAAGATAATAAAGAAGAAATAGTTGAAATCACAATAGAAGATTTCTCAAACTTATCTTTTTTTGGTCCAGAAAAAGAACCAGAACCTCAATATCGGGTTAAGAAAACAAGTTTTCATGTTTTTACTGCCTATAATTCAGAAGCTGCCCAAACAGATGACTCTCCCTGTATCACTGCTAATGGTTTTAATCTTTGCGAACATGGCATAGAGGACACTGTTGCTGCTAATTTTCTCCCCATGGGAACAAAAATCAGAATTCCAGATTTATTTGGAGACAGAATTTTTGTTGTCAGAGATAGAATGAACAAGCGATATTCAGATAGAGTTGATGTTTGGATGCTCAACAAAGCTGATGCTATTAAATTTGGAGTTAAAAAAGCTAAAATAGAAATTTTAGAAGAAATAGTTTAACTCTTTGTTTTAAAGAATCAAAAAAACGTCCGTTTTTATACGGGCGTTTTTTATTATTCAAAAGTTTTTTAAAAAAATAAACTTAATATACCCTTCCGCCAACGCAGACTTTTTTCTTTTTTAGAAATAGCCATAGTGGTGGCAATAACCGTGTCAGGATTTAAGGAAATACTATCTATTCCTTCTTCAACCAAAAACTCAGCAAAATCAGGAAAATCGCTTGGCCCTTGCCCGCAAATACCAACCTTACGCTTATATTTTTTTGCAGTTTTAATGAGCATGCTTATTAATTTTTTAACCGCTTCATTTTTTTCATTAGAAACACCAGCAACTTCCAAGCTTTCACCAGAGTCTCTGTCTATTCCCAAGGTTAATTGAGTTAAGTCATTTGAACCAATAGAAAAACCATCAAAAATCTGACAAAACTTTTCTGCTAAAATTATATTGGCTGGAATTTCTGCCATTACATATATTTCTAAACCCTTCTCTTTACGCTTTAAGCCAGATTGGGCCATTATTTCTTGAACTTTTATGCCTTCTTCAACTGTACGGCAAAAAGGAATCATTACTTTTACATTATCAAGACCCATTTCCTCTCTTACTTTTTTAATAGCTCGGCATTCTAGTTTAAAGGCTGGCAAAAATTGTTTTGAATAATAACGAGAAGCACCACGAAAACCTATCATTGGATTTGATTCTTGTGGCTCATATTCTTTTCCGCCTATTAAATTAGCGTATTCATTTGTTTTAAAATCACTTAATCTTACGATTACATCTCGAGGATAGAAAGCGGCAGCAATTCTAGCCACACCTTGCGCTAAACGATCAACAAAATATTCCGTTTTATTGCTATAAGTAAAGGTTAAATCATCAATTGCTTTTTTTATTTTAGCATCTTTTATTTTTTTATAATTTACAAGGGCTAAGGGATGAATTTTTATATAATTATTAATAATAAATTCCAGTCTTGCTAAACCAACGCCAGCACTAGGAATAAAAGAATTAGAAAAAGCTAATTCTGGCTCACCAATGTTCATCATTATTTTAGTTTTGGTTTTTTTAAGTCCTTTTATATTATTTTTTTCAATCTTAAAAGGCAATATACCCTCATAGACAAAACCATCTTCTCCAGAAGCGCAATCAACTGTTATTTTTTGTCCTTTTTTTAATAATATAGAAGCATTGCCTGTCCCAACAACACAAGGAATGCCTAATTCACGAGAAACAATAGCGGCATGGCAAGTTCTTCCACCTTTATCTGTTACTATAGCTGAAGCTATCTTCATAATTGGTTCCCAGTCTGGATCTGTCATGTCAGTAACTAAAACATCTCCTTTTTTAAAAGTACTTATATCTTTTACATCTAGTATTCTATTAACAATTCCAACACCAATCTTATTGCCAACACTTTGACCTTCAGTAATTATTTTGCCTTTTTTTTCTAATTTATAGTTTTCAATAACCTGCCAATCTTTCTGACTTTGAACTGTTTCTGGGCGAGCTTGAGTGATAAAAAGCTCATTAGTTCGACCATCAAGAGCAAACTCAATGTCCATGGGCCGGTTATAATGCTTTTCAATTATCATTCCCCATTTAGCTAATTCCTTTATCTGTTTATCATTTAAAGATGGTTTATATTGATCAATAGCTGGAATTTTTACATCTTTCACTGGTTTTCTACCTTTTAAATTATAAACCATTTTTATATCCTTCTTTCCTAGTATTTTGGAAATTATGGCATTGTTTTGCTTAAAAACGTAAAACTCATCAGGTGTAACTTTTCCCTGAACGATATTTTCTCCTAAACCAAAGATAGAATTTATTAAAACAGCATTATTAAAACCAGATTCAGTATCGATAGTAAACATAACACCAGACGAACCTAAATCAGAACGAACCATTTTTTGGACACCAACCGATAGAGCAATAGAAAAATGGTCAAATTTTTTGTCAACACGATAAGAAATTGCCCTGTTGGTGAACAAAGAGGCAATACATTTTTTCACTGCCAATAATAATTCTTTTTCTCCAACAATATTTAAAAACGTCTCTTGTTGACCGGCAAAAGAAGCATCAGGTAAATCCTCGGCGGTAGCGCTAGAACGAACAGCAACATCTAATTTTTTAGTTTTATAAAGAGCTGAGAGCTTTCTATAAGAAATTATTATTTCTTTAGAAAAATCTTCCGGCAAAGCTGTGTCCATGATCAATTTTCTAACAGCCGCTCCTCTTTTCATTAAATCTTTTACGTTTTTAGTATCTAACCCCTTTAAAGCTTCTTTTATTCTTTTCTTCAGACCACTTGTTTCTAAAAAATAACGATAAGCACTAGCTGTTGTTGCAAAACCATTGGGAACGCGAAGTCCTTTTTTCGTTAAATGGCTATACATCTCACCTAAAGAAGCATTTTTGCCCCCTACTTCAGGGACGTCTTTAATACCTAATTCAGAAAAAAAACGAATAAACTTTTTGTCTGGCATAAAAAAATTATTATAATTTAATGCTCTTATTATAACACAATCTTTACTTTATAAAAATAATCATTTAATATAATATTAGCCTGTGGAAAAAAGAAGGCGGACGTGGCGAAACTGGTAGACGCACTTGCCTTAGGAGCAAGCGGGGCGACCCTTGAGAGTTCGAGTCTCTCCGTCCGCACCAAAATTATTTTATAAAAACAGCTTTTAAAAGGCTGTTTTTATAAAAATAAAGATTGCGACAAAGCCAGAAAACTGATAAAATTTAATTATTAACAATGCTTTTGGGGTTTTTATAAAAATATGATTAGCTGGCTTCATTCTTTTACTCCTTCTGAAATTATTTTTTCTATCGGTTTTCTACAAATTAGATGGTATGGGCTTATGCTGGTTTGCGGGATGATTATCGCTCTTTTTTCAAGTTTAAAAATTTCCAAATACTACCAAATAAAAAAAGAACTCATTTGGGATATATCTTTTTGGCTTATTATAAATGGTTTAATCGGCGCCAGAATTTACGAAGTATTTTTAGAATGGCCCTATTACTTAAGCCAACCAATTAACATTTTTAAAATCTGGGAAGGTGGGCTAGCTATTCATGGCGGAATAATCGCCGGACTTATAACCATATGGTATTTTTCCAAAAAAGAAAAAATATATTTTTGGAAATTAAGTGCACTATTTGCTCCTGGTTTAGCTTTAGCACAAGCGGTTGGTCGTTTTGGAAATTATTTTAACCAAGAA
>CAZFUP010000036.1:0-5392 GCA_964522055.1 uncultured Gammaproteobacteria bacterium | reverse complement strand
TTGCTCCAAATACTTCCGTTAAAGTATCAGAAACTATTTGCTTAATTATCTCTTCATTAACTCTATCTTGATGGAATTTATACTTAAAAACTAAACCTAACTTATTTTTAATTATTTCTTCTGGTTGGCAATTCTGCAAAACAAAAGATAAGGAATGATTATGTTTTTTTATTTTTACTAAAAATTCAGGCCATTTATCCATAACGTCTTGATGATTTAAATTAAAAATTGGACCTGAATTTTCTTCTTCTTTTGGCAGAATATTCTTTTTTTCATCAGACTTTAAAGGAGTTTTATTTATAACCAATTGCTCATCTTCTCTGCGAGAACTATTCATTCCGCTTGAAGTAAGCAAATTATTAGTAAAACTCTCATAACAAAGATCAATAATTGCTAACTCTAATCCCAGTTGAGAAATAGCTGAATTTTTTTGTTCATTATTTATTTCTAAAAATCTTTTAATGAAAATAACTACCTTTTCATTTGAAAGTTTAGCAGCAATTTCACTTATTTTCATTTCTAAATTTTCTCCTAAATTAAGGCCAAGATTATCTGTTAAGCTTGGATTAACTTTTGCCAGCATTATTTTACGAAGCAAAGAAATAGCTTCTTCGGTGAAATTCTTTAAATTTACCCCCGTGTCCGCTAAATTATTAATAAGGGTAATCGCCTTACTAGCATCTTTTTTTCCAAGATAATCAAGTAGTTCTAGCGCGGAAATATTGTTATGCCGAGGAATTACTAATTCCGCTTGTTCTAAACCGATTTTTTTACCACCTAGGGCCAGCACTTGACCCAATAAACTCTCAGCATCACGCAAGTGCCCACCAGAACGACGAGCAATTGCTTCTAAAACATCACTCTCAACTGTTACTTTTTCAGTAGCCACAATTAGACCCAATTTTTTAACAATATCAGCAACACTTATTCTTTTAAAATCAAACCGTTCACAACGAGAAACTATGGTTAAAGGAACTTTTTGAATCTCGGTTGTACATAAAATAAAAATAACGTAAGTTGGTGGTTCTTCAATTATTTTCAATAAAGCATTAAAAGCAGAAGCTGATAACATGTGAACTTCATCGATAATAAATACTTTAAATTTAGAATTAGCTGGACTAAGTCTTGAAAAATTAATTATATTATCACGAACATTATCAACTCCAGTATTAGAGGCAGCGTCAATTTCAACAACATCTAAATTTTTTCCAGCGGTAATACTTAGACAATTAGCACACTTATTACAAGGTTCATACTCCCCTTCTTTTCTATTAAGGCAATTTACTGTCTTTGCTAAAACACGAGCCAGAGTCGTTTTACCGACCGCTCTTGGGCCACAAAAAAGAAAAGCCTGTGCTAATTTATTAGCGCTTATTTCATTTTGCAAAGTAACTTTTATGTGATTTTGGCCCAAGACTTCCTTAAATGTTTGGGGGCGATAATCGCGATAAAGGGTTGACATAATATTATATTTAAAATCAAACAGCGTCGGCAATCTTATTTCTCCGACTTATTTCCGATTCTACTAAATGGCGGTTTTGACCGTATTTCAAACGGCTTAAAGCTTTAACTTTCTCTCCCATGCCCGGATACTTAACTCCCATAATAGGCCAAATTGTATTCAAGGAAAAAGGACGACTAGCACTATTGTCAATAAGTAATTTAATTAAAGCTACTCCCTTGTCTACATTTATTAAATCATATTGATTAAAGACAGGTGAAAATTCTTTTACTAAAAAATCAGCATCCTCTGAACCAATTTTAAAACTAATCATTGTTCCCACATTACCAAAAACAGCATCCTTAATTTCATCATTATTATTCTTACTAAGCTGACCTATATATTGATGGGCAATTACTAAATTTAAAGCATATTTTCTAGCTTCTGATAGTATCTGGCAAATAGAACTGGTTGTAAAGTTTTGAAACTCATCAATATATAAATAAAAATCTTTACGTTTTTCTGGAGCCATATCAGTACGCGACAAAGCGGCCATTAAAATCTTTCCCACCAAAATCATTCCTAAAAGATAGGCATTTGTTTCTCCGATTACGCCTTTTGGCAAATCAACTAATAAAATTTTCTGTCTATCCATTACCTCTCGGATATTAAAAGCACTTTTAGTCTGACCAATAATAGGGCGCATCATGTCGTTAGAAATAAAGGGGGTGAGTTTAGAGGTTATATAAGGAACGATATTAGCCAAAGCTGCTTCTCCGCCAGCTTTTTCAGCTTCTTGGCGCCAAAAATCAACAACCGTTTGATTATGACAACGACTTAACTTATAACGGCGAAAATTTTCATCCGCTAGTACTTTAGGTATTTCCATTAAAGTGGCTCCCGCTTCAGTATCATCCATTACCAATAACATGGCATTTCTTATATACTGTTCAAACATTGGACCACCGGTTGCCCTTAAATCATACAACTTATCAAGAATACCTATCATCTCATTAATTACAAAACTTTTCTGCTCTGGATATTTAGGGTCATATTCTAAAAGATTAAGAGCCATAGGTCTATCAATATCACCTGGAGAAAAGACAATAACATCTTCAGCTCTTTCTGGTGGTATACGATCTAAAACATCTTGAATCAAATCACCATTTGGATCAAAAACACAGACTCCTTCTCCATTCTGAACATCTTGAATTATCATATTGGCAAGTAAAACTGATTTACCAGTACCAGACTTACCAACAATATAGGCGTGTCTACGTCTATCTTCTCGTTTTATTCGTATTTCTTTTTTTATCCCTCGATAAATATTATTTCCTAAAGTAATTCCTTCGTCTGGAATATTGGCTGGTGCAGCCGCCATTTTAGAAGATAACCAAAGAACATTAGGCGTTTCTGTTGACTTTAAAGGAAAATGAAAAACACTCGCCAATTCCTCGCTATTTAAAAGAAAACTTTGCTTCTCTCTAAAATGACGATAAATAAAATCCTTAACAATATTGCCAGAATTGTCTTTATGCGGACGAGAAAAATTATTTCCGTAGGTAAAATTATTATATTCACTAAAATGAGAAGCAATATTTTCTAAATAACGCTGAGCGTTTTCTTTAGTCTCTGCATTAGCCACTATTCTTATATTCACATCTAATCCTGTCTTTGAGTTCTTTTCTTCTATTGCTTTAAGCATTTCTTCTTCAACAGCAGAAAGTCTTTTTGGATTTTCTGGAATATCCTTCTTCTTATTACCAGAAAACATTAAACTGAAAAAATCATTAACTGCCCCACCAAAAGTAGAAGCACGCAAACCTGCATTTACCGAATTCTTGTCATGAATTTTTTTAACAACCCGTTTTGTCTTGCGATGCCAAGCGGAAGGAGCGCTGCGAACAACATACTGGATAGCTATACTTTCATCCTTTCCTAATTTTGACAAAGAATTAATTAAAGAATTTAAAGGATCAACGTCCATTTTATGATAAGTCTTAATAGGAAAGAAAAATCTTTTGTTAGTTTTAATATAAGCAGAAGAAATCTTTCCATTAATACTAAATAAATTATAATCCTCAATTTCTTCAATAATTGCCTCAGGGTAATAGGCTTGAATTTGCTGTTCTATATAACGTATGTTTTGACGCGAAGCGACTACATAAAAAGCAATTTTATTTTTATTAGCAACAATTTCAAAAGAAAAATGATCCTGACGACCCTTTAACCAAGAAAGAAATCCACGCTCTGCCTTTAAGCCACCAATGGCAGCAAAAATCGTTTCGCCTTTAGCAATATCTTCTTTTATTTGTTGAGACGATGTTTCTTTTTGTGCATCTTCTGGTTTTTCCTTCGGCAGTCTTACCAAAAAAACTTGATGATCATAATAATTACGGCGCGAAAGAAAAAAACGAACTATGTTTAAAATCAAAACAACAAAAACTAATACTCCAATAAGTATTAATGAAAACGTTAAAAAAGAATTAGCAGAAGTAAAAAGTGGCATAGTAATTTTTAGGTCTAAAATTTGTTTTTTAAATTTATTATCTTATCTGCCTTTATCTTCGCTTCCTGTTCTAGAAAAAATTTATTTACTCCAGGAATAATCTTTAGCCATTTTCTTATTAAATCTATAATTTTATTAACTTTAATTTTAGTTTCCGAGAGGATGTTATTTATTTTCTTTACAGTTTCCTCTCCTGCTTTTTTAAAAGAAGCCTGTTCTTTCGGTGGCATTTTTAAGAATATCTCACTTAAACCTGCTGATAATATATCATCAATTTCTTGAGCACGTTTTCTTTCCCAATCACTAGTTGAGCTCATTGGCAAAACAGAGGGTGCTTTTATCTTCGCTACAATCTCTGCTTGAGCACTCTTTTCTTTCTTCTCATTTAAAAAAACCTCTGGACCCTTTTCAGGAATGGGTCCAGTTTCTATTTTTGATAGTTCTTGAGAAGAACCAGGATGGACAATCTTTTCAATATTTGCTTCACCAGCCATAATTTTGTCTATTATTTAACAGTTATTGCTCCAACTGGGCAATTCTCAGCTGCGTTTTTTGCACAATCAGACGGAGTCTGATCTATTGCCTCTGCTTTTCCCTCCGCATTGAGCACAAAAGTTTCTGGGCACAAACCAGCACACATACCACAACCGATACATTTTTCTTGGTTAACTTTTACCATATTTTTATTAGTTTTTAAATTATTTTTACTATTTTTATTATAGCATAAAAAGAAAAAAATAAAACCCCTTTTCCTCCCCTAAAAATAGCTTAAAACTTAGAAATATTTGACAATTTTAAAAGCTTAAGTTATATTAATTAGGTAAAAACTAAATTAAACCTAATCAAGCTCTAAGGTGCTGATTTTTAATTAGCATTTTAGGTATATAAATCTATATGGCACATAAGAAAGCGGCCGGCTCTACTTCCCTGGGACGAGATTCCGAGAGTAAGCGCTTAGGCGTCAAAATTACCGATGGTGAGTGGGCTAAAGCAGGCGCAATTATTATTCGTCAACGTGGCACTAAATATCATCCTGGCTTAAACGTTGGCATAGGAAAAGATGATACTCTTTTTGCTTTAAAAGGCGGTTTTGTAAAATTTACAACCCGCAAATTAAAGAAATTCAATAACACCTTAAAATCTTCTAAGATTGTAAATGTTATTCTTTTAACTGAAGAAAAAAGACAAGAGTTTTTAACTATCGCTAAAGAAAAGAAAACTCGCAACTCCGCTAAAAAACCAAAGGCTAAGGCCGTTAAAAAAGCGAGTGTCAAAAAACCTGTCACAAAAGCTAAAGTAAAAAAATAATTTTTGTTCAATAAAAGACAAGCTCCTTTAAAAAGGAGCTTGTTTTTTGTTATTTAATACGAGACCTGCAGGCTTTTATAAATTCCACAAATAATGGATGCGGAGAAAGTGGCCGAGAAATATATTCGGGATGG
>CAZFUP010000035.1:0-5527 GCA_964522055.1 uncultured Gammaproteobacteria bacterium | reverse complement strand
TGAAAAACTTAATAAAGTCTGATACTATTATAACATAATTTCATAATTAATACCAAGCAGTCTAATCTTCTGACAGGCTGTTTTTAGAGAAATAATATGCCGACTGTTTTGCCGAGATTAAAGAGAAAAATAAGCCGTGAGGCAAAATTAAAAAATCCAATCTTTTCTTATCCCCCTAATTCTTCTTTAGGCGATTTAAGCTTGGCTTGCTTTGATTTAGCCAAAAAAACAAAGATAGCTCCAAATATTTATGCTCAAGAATTAGCTGATAAACTCAATGGGAGAAGACAACTTAAAAAATATTTTTCTGAAATTAAGCCGGTTGGGCCTTATTTAAACTTTTATATAAATCTAGAATACTTAGCACAATACACGATTCAAAATATCAAAGCTTCTGGTAAAAAATATGGAAACAATAAATCTGGTGGTAGAAAAAAAATAGTTTTAGAATATTCCAATGGCAACACACATAAAGAATATCATGTTGGTCATTTGCGTAATATTTCATACGGTGACTCTGTCGCCCGGCTTTTAGCCGCTTCTTCTTATCACGTTGTTTCCGTTTCTTATATAAATGATTTTGGTATTCATGTTGCTAAGACAATTTGGAATTGGCGAAATAACCCTCAATATGAAAAAGCAGAAGGAAGTAAGGGGTATTTACTAGGAAATTGCTATAGTGAATCAGCCCGCAGACTAGAAGAGGAGCCGGAAAAGAAAGAAGAGGTTCTATCTATTATGAAGGAAATTGAAAGTCGTCGTGGTGAGAATTATCGTCTTTGGGAAAAAACCAGGTTGTGGAGTATAAAGTATTTCGCTTCTATTTATAAGGATTTAGATATTAGCTTTAGTCATATATTTTATGAAAATGAGTATATAGATGAAGGCCTTAGAATAGTCAAACGCCTTTTAAAAAAGAAGAAGTTAGTGGAAAGCGAAGGAGCAATTATTGCTGATTTAACAGAATATAATCTAGGAGTTTTGCCGGTTATAAGACGGGGGGGGACGGCTCTTTATCCAGTTGCTGATTTAGCTTTAATTGCAGAAAAAAATCGTCGTTATCAGCCAGATGAATCTTTTTATGTTGTGGATGTTAGGCAAGGTTTATATTTAAAACAACTTGATAAGTTGCGAGAATTTCTTGGATACAAGAGTCCAGTTAAGCATTTAGGCTATGATTTTGTTACTCTTCCTGAAGGAATGATGTCTTCAAGAAGTGGAAATGTTATTACTTATCAAGAACTAAAAGAAAAGATTTTTACTAAATTAGTTATTGAAACAGCTAAACGTCATTCAGGTTGGACTAAAACTCGTATTAATCAAGTTGCTTGGAGTTTAACAGTTTCTACTATTAAGTTTGAGATGTTAAAAGTTAGTGCCGATAAAATAATAGTCTTTAATATTGATGAGGCTTTACGTTTTGATGGTTATACAGCCTGTTATCTCCAATATGGCTATGTAAGGCTTAAGAGTTTGATTAGGAAAGAACCGTTAAATCTTATTTTCAGAAAATTTTCTCCAAAAATGTTGTCTGACAATAAAGAAAAGGAATTACTTTTAAAACTAGCTCGCTATCCAGAAATTATAAAATTAGCAAGTGATAAATATAACCCTAGCGAACTGGCTAAATATCTTTTTGAATTAATCCAAATGTTTAATGATTATTATCATGAGGTAAACATCTTAAAAGCGGAACCAAAATTAAAAAAAGCGCGGCTTGTTTTAGCTAGATCTATTGCCCAAACTTTAAATAATGGTTTTAAAATTTTAGGCTTGAGGGTAATTGAAGAAATGTAATTTAATGAGAAAGAATAAAAATATATGATTAAGAAAACAAATGACAATTCGATGGAAAAAATAATTTCTTTTTGTCGTCGCCGTGGTTTTGTCTTTCCTTCTTCAGAAATTTATGATGGTTTTGCCGCTGTTTATGACTTTGGTCCTTATGGGGTTGAACTAGCTAATAATATAAAGAGGGAGTGGTGGCAGTCCATGACACAATTGCGTGATGATGTAGTTGGCTTAGATTCAGCTATTTTTATGAGCCCTAAAATTTGGGAGGCGTCAGGTCATGTTAAGGGATTTTCTGATCCATTAACTGAGTGTAGGAAGTGTCATAGCCGGCTTAGACTTGACTCCTTGTTGGAAGAAGCAGGAATTTTTGCTGATGAAAAAATGAGCGAAGAAGAAATTAATAATATTTTTTTAGAGAATAAAGAAAAAATTAAATGTCCTAATTGTGGAGCGAAAGATTTTACTCCTGGAAGAAAATTTAATCTTCTTGTTCAATCCAATTTAGGAAACTTTACCAGTGAATTTGGTAAAGACCCTGTTTATTTACGTGGTGAAACTTGTCAGGGAATTTATGTTAATTATAAAAATATTTTAGATTCAGTTCGCGTTAAAATTCCTTTTGGTATTGCCCAAATCGGAAAAGCTTTTCGTAATGAAATAACTGCTAGACAATTTATTTTTAGAACAAGGGAGTTTGAACAAATGGAAATGCAGTATTTTATAAAAGAAGAAGATACGAAAAAATATTATGATATGTGGCGAGAAATTCGCTGGCAATTTTATTTGAATTTAGGAATTAATGAGAATAATCTAAAATGGCATAAGCATGAGAATTTAGTTTTTTATGCCAAAGAGGCTTATGACATTGAATATAATTTTCCTTTTGGATTTAAAGAGCTTGAAGGAATCCATGCTCGTGGAAATTATGATCTAACTGTTCACAGTGAAGCTTCAGGAAAAGATTTATCTTATCTAGATCCAATTTCTAATCAAAAGTTTATCCCTCATATTGTTGAGACTTCAGCCGGTGTTGGGAGAACCTTCTTAGCAGTCTTAACCGAATTTTATCGTGAAGAAAAAATTAAAGGCGATAAAGAAGATAGCCGAGTTGTATTAGCCTTGCCGCCACGTTTAGCCCCTATAAAGATTGCTATTTTCCCATTACTTAAAAATAAAGAAGATTTGGTAAATAAAGCTAAAGCTGTTTTTGATTCTTTGAAAAAAAATTGGCGCTGCGAGTTTGATGATAATGGTAATATTGGAAAACGTTATCGTCGTCAGGATGAAATTGGTACGCCGTATTGCGTGACAATTGATTTTGAGAGTTTAGAAAATAATGATGTTACCATTCGCGAGAGAGATACGATGAAACAAGAAAGAATAAATATTTCTGAATTAGAAAATTTCTTTCGTTTGAAAATCTAAAACTATTTTTTGAAAAAACTTTTTTAAAAAATAAAAAATTCCTCTGTTAAATTTTAGCTGGAGGAATTTTTTTGTAAAAAATGGAAAAAACTATTGCTACTTAATTTTAATAGTTGTATAATATAGACATCAGTTTCTAAATTATAAAAAAAATTTTTTTCAAAAAGAAAAAATTAATTTACTTACGAAGGGGGGTGAGTTTATGAAAAAGAAAGTCGCAAAAAAACCAGCAGCTAAGAAAGCTGTAAAGAAAGTTGCAAAAAAACCAGCAGCTAAGAAAGTTGTAAAGAAGGCTGTAAAGAAAGTTGCAAAAAAACCAGCAGCTAAGAAAGCTGTAAAGAAAGCTGTAAAGAAAGTTGCAAAGAAGAAATAAATTTAATTATTAAAATTTATTGTTTAATAAATTTTATTAATTTAAAAATTATACAAAAAGCGTTCTGCCATTCAGAGCGTTTTTTGTATAAAAAAAGACTGTCGTTTGCTTTCGCATAGACAGTCTGTTTTGGGTTTGTTCGGGTTAAGGCTTAAAAGTCTTTAAACCCGATGAATTTTTCTGTGCCCGGGATTTTTACCTGGCCGGAACTTATTCCGAGGCACAAAACTTTTTTGGGGTCTTTGTTTTTTTCCGGGAAGACGTTGATGATGACCACCTCCTCGCCAGAGAGAAGGTCGGTTTTTGTCTGTACTTCCACTGTGCACACTAATCTCTTTCCACAATCATCTGCTGAGACAAAGAAGTGTCTCATAACGGATGGCTTTATGCATCCATCTGACAGTCGGTGCGGGAAGTCTCCATGAAGGTAGTGGGAAGAAACCTCCAAGATTATGGCCTCTTTTAGGTTTTCTTGAGGCATCAGGACGGTATGCTTTGAAACGGCTCGCATGTACTTTGCGTCCCTTTCTGGAATTTTCACCAGGACGCAATTTTCCTTTACAAGGGATTTGTACACAGAAGAGGAGTAGCCTACTCCTAATCTTTGAGCTTCTGACTTCAGTATATCCAGAAATTTTTTCTTTTTCATTTTTTACCCGCTCATTTACCCTGTTTTTACAGTCTCGCAAGCGGTCTCTTTTTTTAATTGATTAATTATTTTTTATATATGATGCCAAGTTTAAAAAGAGAGTGTCCTTCTTTGTAGAACTTGTAACCAGCCGAACCAAAGAGCTCGACATTTTTCATAATAGATTGCCGATACCTTATGTCAATAATCGGTTGCCAGCAGTTATTGTACTGCAAGGCTATAGTACTAAAGGTAAATCTTTTATAACTATAATCAAGTGATTGATAATAGAATAGATATTGCCATTTAGATAAGTCAGCTTCATTACCGGGCGCACCAGCAGAAAATCCAATCCAGGAAAATGATGATAAATTTTTTATGGGCAAGAAAATCATTTGAGCACCAAGTGTTGGTAGATTCATATAAAATTCAAGCGCTGGGCCAATGAACAATTTTTTATTTAGGAAGCTTTTTAAGTAAGATATTGCTAAATCACTTCCTCCGAGATAAAAATTGATTTGATCATTTCCTCGGGAAAAATTGCTTTCAAAGAAAAGCCCTGAGGACAAAACCCCTTCTCCGCTGGAGAGCGAAAGAGAATTGAATTTTATGCTGTTTTTTCCGTTTTCAGCGGCAACATCGATAATCGCAAATTCCCAAAAGAGGAAAAATGCTAAAAGAAAAAAAAGGTTTTTTTTCATGGTGGTTAATTATTTAGTTATAAATTTGGTTAATTACTAAACTCGCCTGACTGTAGACGATTTTGGTAATTAACCAAATTTAACCCCGTTTTCAAAGAACTATCATAACAAAGAAGTATATCATATAAATATCCTTTTGTCAATAGTATTATTTTTATGATATTTTTAACTCTTTTTTGCTAGTTTAAAAGCCTATGGTTAAAAAAATAATTATCATTTCTTTTCTTCTTGGTTTCTTATTTTTCTTTCTTTATGAAGACAAAAAAGAAGGCTTGGAGATTATTTTTTTTGATGTTGGTCAAGGAGATTCTTCTCTAATTAAATTACCAACAGGCGAAACGATATTAATTGACGGTGGCCCAGATAATTTAGTGCTAAATAGATTGGGAGAATTTTTACCTTTCTATAAAAGAGAAATTGATTTAATTTTAATTAGTCATTGGCATGATGATCATGTGGTTGGTTTAATAGAAATCATGAGACGTTATCGGGTGAAGAACCTCATGTATATAGAAGGTATAAATAAAAGTAAATTAGCTAATTATTTACTTAGTCAAGCTGAATTTTTTAAGGTTAATGTTTTTGTTTTAAAAAATAAACTTAATT
>CAZFUP010000034.1:5508-5778 GCA_964522055.1 uncultured Gammaproteobacteria bacterium | reverse complement strand
TTATCGCTCAATTTTAAAACAAGCCTTAAATTTGTCTTGGAAAAACAAATATTTATGGTTTTTTGGATTATTTGCCTCTTTAACTATCGCCGGCGGAACAATTGAATCACAATTTATTACGCAAAGCTTTGGAGAAGGAGTAACGGGTAGCTCATTTGCTGGGCTAGAAAGTATTTTAAATGTGGCTGGAATTTTTGGAGCCCTTTTGGCGCTTACGAAAAAAAGCCCCCGCCCGGTGGACGGGCTTTCGTATTTTTCAATGCTGCTGCT
>CAZFUP010000034.1:388-5498 GCA_964522055.1 uncultured Gammaproteobacteria bacterium | reverse complement strand
GAATTTTTGGAGCCATTTTTATCGGAATACCAGCTTTATTTAGTCAAAATATAATTGTTATTTTAAATTCTATAACAATTATTATTCTTATCTTGGCTTTAGCAGCCGCTATAATATGGCTAGCTATTTCTAGCCAAGCAGCCATAGTTAAAGCTACTAAAAAACTACTAAATTCTAAAAAGAAAATACAGTCATTAGAGTTTAGAGAGTCTTTGTCTGAGGGTAGTAAAAAATTCTGGCCAGTTCTTTTACTTAATATCCTAATTAGATTTTTAATTACCATTGCTTTCTTTGTCAGCAGCCTCCCTCTTTTATTAATGATTATAAGTGACTCTTACTTCTTTGTAATTCTTTATACAATTTTATTTGTTATTTTTGTTCCCGTTGCTCTCAGTTTATCTTTAATTGTTAAATATGCTATTTCATACTGCATTTTAGAAGACGAACCTTTTATTAAAGCCTTGGAAAAGGGTTATGACTTATTTAAAAAGAATTGGTTGATAAGTTTAGAAGTTGGCGTTCTTCTCTTTTTAATTACTCTGCTTTCTAGCTTTGTTTTATTGATTCTATTAACCATTTTTGTTTTTCCTTTATTTGCCGCTGGCGCTATTTTCTCTTACTTTTGGCTAATTGCCTTAACCGTTCTTATTGCTTTTATTGTTGTTATTACTTTTGGATCACTACTAACAACCTTCCAAATAAGCAGCTGGACAAATCTCTACTTACATCTTAAAGCTAACAAAGGGCGAGCAAAATTAGAAAGATTATTCTTTAGGAATAAATAAAGATGGTAAATAATTATGAGTGATTTGGCTTCAATCCAAAATTTAATTAATCCGACCGATGACGAAAATAGCGTTACCGGTCGTTTTACGAAAAAACAAGCGGAAATAAAAATAAAAGAAATTGAAAAAAAGACTAATATAAAAGCCTCGTCTTTAGGATTTGACTATATTAATTTGTTTGGCTTCCCTATTAGTCCCGAAGCTTTAATCCTTATTCCTGAAAATATCGCCCAGGAATTAAAAATTGTCTGCTTTTATTACGATGGTAAAAATATAAGACTAGGCTGTCTTGAGCCAAACGATGAAATAAAAGCTCTCGCTGAACAATTAACAAAACAATATTTTTCTGATGTTAAAATCTATATTATTTCTGCAAATAGCCTAGAATATTCTCTTAAGGAATATAAAAATATTCCTAAAGTTAGACGTAACGAAAACGGGGTTGAGATAAGTGAAGAAAGTTTAAAAAAATTTCAAGCTGAAATTTCTAATTACAAAAGCTTAAACGATAAAATAAATGCCGTTAATGTCAGTGATATTATCACTTTAATTTTAGCAACCGCCCTAAAAGCAGAAGCAAGCGATGTTCACATTGAAGCAGAAGAAGATGATGTTATAATTAGAATGCGTCTTGACGGTGTTTTACAAGAAGCTGCTAGAATAAATAGTATTAAATGGAAAAAGATTATATCTCGTTTAAAAATCTTAGCGAGAGTAAAGATAAATATTGAAAATAAGCCACAAGACGGACGCTATACTATTTATTTATCACAAAAAGAAATAGATGTTCGCTGTTCTTTCCTTCCCACCGCCTATGGAGAAAGTGTTGTTATGCGTCTTTTAGATTCTTCGGCTGCTTTTTTGGAATTAGAAAAATTAGGACTAAGACCAGAAGTAACACCGCTCTTAAAAAGAGAAATTACTAAACCAAATGGATTAATATTAACCACCGGACCAACTGGTAGTGGTAAAACCACCACTCTTTATTCAATCATCAACAAGCTCAACCAACCGGGAACAAAAATAATTACCCTTGAAGATCCAATTGAATACCAACTTAAAGGAATAAATCAAAGTCAGGTTGATACAAAAAGAGGTTATTCTTTTTCAGATGGTCTTCGTTCTGTTTTAAGACAAGATCCAAACATTGTAATGGTTGGGGAAATTCGTGATCTTGAAACAGCTGAAATTTCCGTGCAAGCATCTCTAACTGGCCACCTAGTTCTTTCTACTCTCCATACCAATGATGCTGCTGGAGTTATTCCTCGTTTAATTGATATAGGTGTTAAACCATATTTTCTAGTACCATCAATAAATGCTGTAATCGGACAACGTTTGGTTCGCAAGCTCTGTCCTCATTGTCGCCTGGAACATAATTTAAATGTTGAAGAGAAAGAAAGAGTTGATAAGATACTAGCAGTTATCTCCCCTAAATCTGGATTAAATATCCCAACCTCTCTTCCTCTTATTTATAAAGCGGGCGAAGGTTGTAAAGAATGTAATTTTACCGGCTATAAAGGGCGCTTAGGAATATACGAGATATTTACTATGGATGATAAGATAAAACAGTTAACTATAGACAAGGCACCTGCTTTTAAAATCCTTCAACAAGCAATCGAAAACGGCATGATTACCATGCTTCAAGATGGCGTGCTAAAAGCTCTAGAGGGAACAACTTCTTTAGAAGAAGTTTACAGAGTAATAGGTGATTTTAATTATATTGATGAACTTTATGATATTGTCATCTCACAAACAATAGGCAGGGGAATAAAAATTAAAGAAGATTTTTATAAAAAATACCAAGAAATAAATAGTGATCCAGAAAAAACTATAAATTACGCTAAAGAAGTCACTAGTTCAGAATTAATTGGTCTGGTTATGACTTTAGCCATTTTAAAAGATGCCGGCGATGTCCATATTGAACCTCGAGAAAATAATGTTAATATTCGTTTTCGTATTGATGGTGTCATGCATGATGTTTTTGAATTACCTAAAGCTAGCTATCTACCATTACTTTCAGAAATAAAAATTTTAGCTGGAGCGGCTACTAATGTAAAACGAGCTTCTTTCGACGGACGCTTTAGTGTTTATCTGCCTGATAAAAAAATTGATTGTCGTTTATCAATTATTTCTGGTGGCTATGGAGAAACTATTGTTATTCGTCTTTTATCAACTAACGCTGTTAATTTGGAAATGGAAAAATTAGGAATTACTTCCGTCGCACTTAACTCCCTTCAGGAAGCCATGAAAAAAACTCGTGGAATAATCATCACCACCGGACCAACTGGCAGCGGTAAAACAACCACTCTTTACAGTATTTTAAATAAACTAAACCGACCAGATATAAAGATTATTACTGTTGAAGATCCGATTGAATATCAATTGCCAGGTGTAATGCAAACACAAATAGATGAAGCTAGTGGCTATACCTTTGCTTCTGCTATGCGCTCTTTACTTCGTCAAAATCCAAACATCATGATGATAGGAGAAATTCGTGACCAGGAAACAGCTAAAATTTCTATGGAAGCTTCTTTGACTGGACACTTAGTTCTTTCTACTATCCATGCTAACAGTGCAGCTGGAGCAATTTCTCGTTTTGCTGGACTAGGATTAGACAGGCAAACACTTGCTAACGCTATTGAATTTACCATCGGACAACGTTTAGTACGTAAACTATGCCCATACTGCAAAAGAGAAATTGAATTATCACCAGAAGATGATAAGCGAGTTAAAGAGGAACTGTTAAAAATAAAAAATCAAGATATAAAAATTCCTGAAAAAATGACTTTTTATCAAAGTTCTGGCTGTCCTAAATGTAATCATATCGGCTACAAAGGACGACTTGGTTTATATGAAACAATTACTATGACTCCAGAAATAAAAAAACTTATCTTGCAAGAAAATATTACCGACTCAGAAATAGAACAAGCTGCTATTGACAATGGCATGGTAACGATGGTTCAAGACGGTATTTTAAAAGCATTGGAGGGAGAAACAAGTATTGAAGAAGTTTTCCGAGCTATTTAAATTAAACTTTATGATTAATAAAAATTTTTTAGAAACATTAAAAAAAGACTATAAGGCTAATGAATCAGAAAGACGTCAAATAATAAGCGCTTCTAACAATATTCTTTTTGAAGCAAAAAAAACTATTTTTTCTCTTCAAAGAAACGATTTAAAAATTGCTGAAGAAAAAATATCTCAAATAGAAAAAGCTTTCAAAGACTTAGAAAAAAGATTTGGTCATGAGCGCTTGAATCGTGAAGGAGCTTTTAAGGCAGCGGCTGAAGAATATCTTGAAGGAAGAACTCTTTATTTAGTTATAAACAACAAAGAAATAGAAAAACTAAAAGACCTGTCTTTTGACTACGAATCATATTTAGGAGGAATCTGCGACATGATAGGTGAATTAGTTCGCTACGCCACCAATCAGGCGGCTGCTGGAAAGTTAAGTAAAGTTGCTAAAATAAAAAAGATTTCTGAAGATATTATGGGTCAATTAATAGACTTTGACATGACTGGATATCTAAGAACTAAATATGATCAAGCACGCGGACATCTAAGAAAATTGGAACAAATGTCCTATGAAATAAAATTACGCAGTAAAAATTAATATGCAAGTTGCCATAGTTTCGGATATTCACGATAATTTATCTAATCTACAATCCTGCCTTAATTATTGCCAAGAAAAAAAAATTAAAAAAATTATTTGTAGCGGTGACACCGGTAATATAGAAACGATAAAATATTTCGCCAACAATTTTCTAGGCGAAATTTTTATTATCTGTGGCAACGCTGACACTTACAGAGAAAAAGATTTAGAATCTTTTAAAAATATAAGGTATAAAAAAGAAATTTTTTTCTTTGAAATAGATAATTTAAAAATAGCTATTTGCCATGAGCCAGAAAAAATTAAAACAATAAAAGAAATTCAATCAGAAGACCTTGATTTTATTTTTTATGGACACACTCATAAACCCTGGCTAGAGATAGATAAAAAAACAATAATTGCTAATCCTGGGACCTTGGGCGGCGTTTTTTATCCAGCTACCTTTTCTATTTTAAACACAAAAACAAAAATACTTTCTATTAAAAGATTATTCGAATAAAAGAAAAAGCGGTTTTAATTAAAAAAACCGCTTTAAAACTGGCTGACTGCTAACGATTGCAGGAAAAATCTTTTACAATAAATGCCAAGGCATCTCTTCTTTTAAGTTTAATCTCAAAAGAATTATAGGACCCCAGCCCATCTGTTTTAAAGATTGATTTTGTACCAACGTAAACAAATTCATTGTCAACGTTCATAATCGGCTTATGAAGAGCAA
>CAZFUP010000034.1:0-277 GCA_964522055.1 uncultured Gammaproteobacteria bacterium | reverse complement strand
CACTCGATTTCTGTCAGAGAAAAAACCTCCAGGAATTAAAGCAATATAATAAATACTATTACTAGCTTCAAAGTTCTCAGAAAGTAAAATTTCACTGACATCAGAAGTAATCCGACGTTTTTGATCTTCAAAATACTGCACCCACTGTTGTCCACTTAGACCAGAAGATGAAACGGGGAAATAAAACACTCCGCCTATTCTTATCCAATCTTTTTGAGCACAAATAGGAAACAGCTCACCCGAGTTAATCAGACGAATTAGTTCTACTGGATCATTA
>CAZFUP010000033.1:0-5941 GCA_964522055.1 uncultured Gammaproteobacteria bacterium | reverse complement strand
CAGAAATATAGCGTGGATAACTAATTACAAACATAGTCCGGGCAAACTTATCGCCCAAACGTAAATAATTAGCCTCTACCCTTAAACTAGCTGGAGCGATTATGTCTCTTACTGATAGAATACCACGACGAAAAGCTTTTTCTTCTTCAATTACTTCACGTGTTAATTTAGGATCTACCTCAATTATCGGCGCATCATTTTTCCCTCCTAAAGAAATTTTGGATTGCAAGGTAATTTTATTAGGATTTTCGTCTTGATTAAAATTAACCATATTTATAATTTATTTATTTTTCTACACGTATTTTTTCCAAGTCAACCAGTTCCTGATTTTTAGATGTTTCTGGATTATATGTTTTATAATAAAGCTCTATTAAGCTTTGTGTGTCTAAACGAGCCACGGCTACTCCCATTGATTCTAACCCTCCGGCGACACTTTCAATCCGCCTATCTAACATATCCTTATACTTAACAAACAATTTCTCTTTTAATTTAATAATAGTTGCCGGCTTTAAAGCCTCAGAAATTGAACTAAAAAAACTCTTATGCTTATCTGTTAAAGGATCATAAGGGACAACAATGAAAAAACGTTTATTCATAATTTGCCCTAAAGAAGTAAGCTCTTTTATATATTCTATATAATCAGCTGTTTGAACTTTCAATAATTTATTCACTTGTTCTTTTTCTTTGCCTTTTAGATACTCTAGATAATTATCAATATCTAGTTCACGAGATTGAATAACTATTTGTAAAGTAAATGATAAGTTATTTAAAAAACGAACATAGGCATCAATAACAGCATTTTGTTCATCTTCACTTTTAAGAGCAAAGTTAATACTAGAAACTAGAAGAACAGCTCTTAAAGTGCCGTCTTTCATAACTATAGTATCATCCTTTATCTCAGCAATATCTAAATACTGTTGAGTAGAACTGAAAGATGTTTGTGTTTTATTGTTTTTAGCCATAATTATTTTTTTAATCTCCTTTATATCTACCTTTTGTATCAACTATTAAAGAAAGCTCTGCTAAACGTGATTTTTTATACAATTCTTTTATCGGCGCTTTTTCCTCTGATTTTACAATTTCTGGAACAAAATCATCTGGTTCATTACCGGCAATTTTATTCCAAACTCTTTTTTTGGGACGCCTAACAGTTTGCAATATATTTAAAATAAAATAATGAAATGGTCGGCCATTTATTTTAACAAAAGAAAATAGGATAGCAATGAGAAATAAAATTATCGCTATTGTTAAAAATAAAGAAAAATCAAACACACGATAAGAAATACCTCCTAAAATAGCGGCGGCTAAAATAATCAAAAACTGTCTAGTCGTTAAAGGGCCGATAATTTTGTTCTCGACATCAATAAATTGGGGAACGGTAAACTGTTGCATATAGTTAAAAAACTAAACGGCTATTCATCTTTATAATTTCTTCAATTTCTTCCAAGCTTAAATATCTATCATTTTTGTCTTTTACACTACTTGTTAAATCTTTTATAGTCATTCCTTTTAAAACTGCCTCTTGCATCATTTTTAAATATAAACGATTAACCGGACTCTGGCGCCAAGCTTTTACTCCAGCAATCATTTTATCATACCCGCCCTCTTCCAGTAATTTTATTTTACTAAAAATCTTAGTAGAAATATCAGCTGGGGTTTTCCCTAGACGACGAAAATTGATAAGATCTAAAAATTTTAATTCTTCAATTGGACCCATAACACGAGTAACTGGTTTAACATCATGCATTACTGGTTTAACAGGATTTTCTTTCGTTTGATTAAAAACTCTAGCAGTAGAAATTATTGGCGAGTGAGATGGTATTTCTTTTTTTTCTTCTACCTTAACACCTGCTATTGGCTTAGAGGCAACAACATTTGATTTAATGAAACTAGGGCCTATTTCTGGTTTTTTTATCTGCTCTGGAGCTTTTATCTCTACTTCTTTTTTATCTTCCTGTTTTTTGACTGGTAATTTTTCATCAACCATCTTTAAGGCAGGAACTTCGTCTGGTGCTTCTAATTTTTTTATTACTCCTGGCGCTTCTAAAGATTTAATTTCTTCTGGCGCAGATATTTCTTTAGTTTTTTCAGGTGCTTCAATTTTATACTCATGTTTTTTAACCTGCCCAGCCATAATAGCCTTTTTTAAATCATATTCTTCTGTTATTAAATTGTCTTTTTTAATAGACATTATTTCATCCAAACGGCTAATCGATGGCTTTAAAGAAATTTCTTTAGAAAAATCAACTTGATTATAGCGATCACAAGCTTTTAGTACTCCGTCTATTTCCTTATCATTTAAATTAAGCCCTCCTAAAGAAATTTCTTTAGCTAAGGCATCGCGAACAGAAATTCTGCTTCGCACTCCCTTTAAATAGGTAGAAAGAATGTTTTGAAAGCGATAAAGTAAATCACTGCTTGGGAAAGTAAGGCCAGCTGCTTTAATAACCTCCTGTAATTTATCGTCTTTTTTTATTTCACCATTTTTTATATTAACCGGTAAATGTTCAGGAACAAGACTAAAAATATCTGACGTTAAGTCTTTAGCTAAGTTTTCCGCATTTAACTTATCAAACTGCCATTCACTGACAAAATAAGCAGGCAAATCTTTTAAAGCGATGGACTTTATCATCACCTTCATCACTAAAACCGCCAAATCAACTTGATACTTTTTTTCCAAACGAGACAAAGCCTCCATTGATTTTGGAGAAGATATTTTAGCCCTTAGCTCTTGAGGCAAACTATTAAATTTTTGCAAATAATCAAACATTGAGAATTTTTATTATTTCTTGATTTTCTTTTCAAGGCTAGTAATTTCTTGTTTAATCGCCTTATATTCTAAACTAGAAGAAGGATAATTAGGTAAAGCATCTTTAAGTTCAAGTAATCGCTTCTCTTCTGCGGAAATTTGAATGTTTACTGCTTCTTTTACTGGCAATTCTTTTTCTTTGTAATCAAGTTCAGAAACAGCCGGCTCTTTCTTATCCTCGTTTAAATTAGAAGATATAATCTGCCAATCATCAACTAAAATATTTTCCATGCTCTCTGGAAAAAAATTAATGTTGTAATAGGCCTTTAACATTTTTCTTAAAATATTTTTTTCTTCACCAATGAGAATTTTAGCATTTTTACTACTATTTAAATACTCCAAAAGAGCTAAATCATTAAACTCTCCGGCACCATTATGTTTAAAAAAATCTCTCAGCCAATTAGCAATAGTTGGCGAAACTTCTTTTTCTTCAACAACAATCTGATTTTTTGTTATTCTCTCATTATTATCTATTAAGGCTTTAGCCATCTCCTCCTGTCTTAGCCCATCAACGGATAAATGAAAAAATACTGATTTGTTTAAACGTTCTATATCGAGATAAGAGGGATCTGTTTCTTTCAAAAACCGAACAAAATTATTTTTAAAAATATCTAAAACTTCTTCCCAAGGAATAATCTCTTTTAAGTTCAAAGAAGAATCTTCTTCTGTCTCTTGCAAGTCAGGAAAATCAAAATAAAAAACATCATTAATTAATTTATCAGCTATTTCTACAGCATCTTCTTCGGCTAAATCATATTTTTCTTGTAAGTATGCCGGCAAATCAGTAATTGCTAATTCACCAATAGCTAAAAGAATAACAGCAAATTTTAAATCTATTTCATAATAATTTTCAATTTTTTCTATTTTTTCAAACGCTTCTAAACTGCCAAATTTTTCTTTTAAATCTGAAGGTAGATTTTCAAAGCGTTGTAAACATTCTTGTAAATAAGCCATATAATTAATTAGCTAAGAGCGTCTTTTTTATCATCAAACTTTTCGCTAGGTGAATTGATTTTGTTGCTAAAAGTAGAATTTAGTTTATTAATTGATTTAACAAGACTGGTAAAATAAAATGTTAAGAAAGAAAGATTGTTATTGGGTTTAAAATTATTTTTTATACCATCTGTACCTTTATTTATAACATTAGTGACATTGGTAATATTGGTAACATCGCCACTATTATCTCCCTCTCTTAAATTATATTCCTTCAACTCTTCATCATCTTCTTCTTGCGCTAAAATCTTTTTTGGATTCTTTCTGCTAGGAGTAATTCTTTGTTTCTCATCTATATAGCCTTCAAGCAACTCTTTATATTCCCTACCGCCTTTTCTAACTTTATTAATTTCTTGAGATTTAGCGTGGTCTGTCACAAATTCAGTCGCTTCTTCGTTCTTCATTCCCAACTTGCCATGAACATCTTCATGAAGAATGGTTCTTTTAACATCAGAGGCGACATTATATCCTTTCGCACTAGAATTTACTAACTCTAAATTTTTTGTGTTTTTAGGATTTTTTAATTTCTTTTTAGCTGTATTTAACTTGTCCATGCGCATCTTGTCGGTTTCAGGCATTTTTTTACCACTATTTTTTTCTTCCAAAGATTTAATCTCATCATCGATAATTTTAATAAGGCTTTCGGAAATCTTTTTTGCTTCATCTGGACTGGAAACATTTAATCCTTTTATATTACTTAAATCCTTAGACACAGACTGCGCTTTAAGTTTATTTTGAATTTCATCGCTTAGTTTGGAAAAATCAACGCCAATATAATTTTGTTGCCCCCTGGCAAAACCATTAACTGAAAGACTGCCTGATCCTGGCTCAGCCATTTTTTTATCTAAAGCAACTTTCTTTTCTTTTTCTATTCTGCTTTCTTCTTCTTTCTTTTCAGCACTAGCCTGAGAATAAGCTTCTTTAATTTGATTTTCACTTTGAAAATAATCCTGGCTATCAGCTGTATTCCATTCATGAATTTTATTTCTAGTTCTCTCCGCTAAATCATCATCTTGATTCCCGGTTATATCTTTTATTCTTTTCTTTTGTTGCAAAACTTCAGGCGATTCAACTTTTTTTTCTTCTGTTTCAGTCTTAACTGTTTTCTTTTTTTCCTCATCAGACACGCGAAGAGAATAATCACCTGCTTCATTTATATCCACCACCCCAGATTCATTTTGCGAAACCAATTTATCTTCTCTGAAAACGTAAGCAGAATCTCCTTTTTTACGATTTAATGCTTTATCTAAATCATCTCCAACTATTAAATGGCCGTGTCTTCCTGCTCCTTGTAGATAATTACCATTTCTGTCTTTTCCAGTAACAAACCCTGTTAGCCCTGCATCAATTTGACCAGAATTATAGGCCCCTCTAGCATCAGCATTCTTTTCTAGATATTCTTGGAATTTTGGAACATTTGTTAGATTTATACCCGATTTACCTAATTGAGCAACCTGATTTAAAGATGGAGTGTCTTTTTTAAAATCAAATCCCTTTAAACGACTTTCTGCTTCTTTTACGTCTTTTCCGGATAAACCAACTTGTCCAGAAGTATTGTTAAAACGAGTTTGCGGAACAACAAAAATCTTTTTAGCTTCTTTTTGGGCCGCTTTTTGCCCCATGGTATACGCCTTGCTATCTGCCATGCTGGAAATAGTTCTAGAACCGCCAGCTTTTTTAAGAGCATCTACCTTCTTCTTGGCCTTTTCTTCTACTGCCATTTTATGTTTTCCTAAAGTAATAACCCCGCTTTGAGCTAATCCTTTAATTCCAGTTGCCTTTAACAAAGCTCCGGCAACTCCTGTACGAGAACCAACATAGTCTAGAGCATTTCTAACTCCCTTTTGGTTAACCGCCGCCATTCCCAAATTCTTTGCTCCAGTTTTAGCTATTTTACCGGTAAGAGCTACGCCTTTCTGTAATTTAGCCATCCCTTTTCCAGCTAAACCACCGGCAGCTCCACCAATCTCACTGGATACTTTAAGTCCACCAATAAGCATACCAATGGCAATAATGAACTTCAAAAAAACATCTAACTCACCGGCCTTAGTCGTTGCCCCAGAATTACTGACTGTACCATACTGGCTTGAAGAAGGATTCATTGCTAAAGACTCAGCCGCCTCTTCTGTACCGAAATTT
>CAZFUP010000032.1:485-6064 GCA_964522055.1 uncultured Gammaproteobacteria bacterium | reverse complement strand
AAGCAGCTTCTTTATGATAATAACTACGCCTTTAAAGAGAAAAGAATTTAAAACTGTTATTGACATTTCTTTTTTAAAATAGTATTGTTTTTCTTTACTTAATTCTTTAAAAATAAAAAGCCACGGAGGGGCTTAATATATGGAAGAAAATGAAACTCGGGAAGAGATTATTATATCTCTGGCCGAAAAATTAGTTAGCAGAAAGAAGGTAAAAATTCTTCTTGTTGCTATTGTCTTTATTTCTCTTGTTGGTCTAATCTTTATTATCCCACCTTTGTGCTTTAAATTTGTACAAGAAGGTGATAATTGGGTTGTTGTTTTGTCAATTATAACTCTGGTTTTTTTCTTGTTTGTTGGAATTATATTTATTTTTACAATGAAAAAATTCTTACTAAAAACAAGACAGGGAGAAGTTATTGCTTCAGTTGACGAGGCGATGAAAGATTACAGGATGGAAATTTGTTTGTTCCTTTACGAAAACAAAAACAAGTTAACTGTTTTGCAGAGAAGAGGGAACAAAACGCTTGATTTAAAAGCAGAAACAAAGAAAACGGAGAATGATATAAATCATTTAAACGAATATCTCAAAATGTTTGATGAAGATTCTTCAAAAATCAAAGAGAACGTCGTGAAGATGATTTTAGAAAAAAAATGAAAAATAGGTTGCTTATTTTAAAGTGACCTTTTTTATTAGCAAAAAATATTGTTCTGTTTTTTTAAAAATAGGCTAAAAAAATGTTTAATTTTGAATTAATAAATAAAAACATGCGGGGTGTTTTTTATTTTTTTATTTAAGCTCTCTTTATTTTCAGCTTGTTAGAATAAAAGCATAATTATTAATTTATAAATTTATGGAGAAAGTGAAAAAAAGAAGAATTAACAAAGACGCAATAAAACAAAGTGATTACCAAAATGTGTTGCATGAGTTAAAAGAAATTATTATTAGAGGGGAAAATCGAGCCTATAAAGCCGTGGATAATATTAAAGTCCAGACATATTGGCAAATAGGAGAAAGAATTGTCCGGGAAGAATTAAAAAATAAAGATAGGGCAGAATACGGTAAGTATCTAATTGATAACTTGGCAGGTGATTTGGAAATTAGCCGACGATTACTTTATCAAATATATGGGTTTTATAAAGTTTATCCAATTGTGCAGACACTGTCTGCACAATTGAGTTGGTCTCATTATGTTGAATTAATTGAGTTAAGTGATGAGAAAGAAAGAATATTTTATGAGAATAGAATTATTAATAATTCTTGGTCTATCCGAGAATTGAGAGAAAGTATTAAAAACCATTTATATCAAAAAACTAGCGAGAAAGAGATTGATGAAATATCAAAAACCAAACTTCCGGCTGTAATTGATTTACAGAAAATATTTAAACCAGGTTATGATTTTAATTTTTTGGAAATAACGTCTGATTATTTTGAAAAAGAATCGGAAGATAAAATATTGTTAAATATTGAAAATTTTCTTAAAGAATTAGGTAGCGATTTTATGTTTTTGGGTCGGCAAGTGCCAATTTTAATTGATAATGAAAAGCATTATATTGATTTAGTTTTATATCATCGTGGCATTCCTTGCGTCGTTTTAGTTGATCTGAAGAATAATAAGCTTGATAGCCGCGACATTGGGCAAATGAATAAATATATCAGCTATTACCGCTATAATAGGCAATATGTTTATGAGAAAGATACTATTGGCTTAATTATTTGCAAAGAAGCGGGCAGAGAAGAGGTTGTTTATGCTTTAGATGGTTTAGAAGAAAAGATATTTATCTCTATTTATAAAACAAAGCTTCCGAGTGAAGAACGAATTAGGCGGGCGGTGAGGAAAATATAATCTGGTTTTAGCTGTTTGATTGTAGCGCTGATAATATTGGTTAAAATCGCTGAGCAGCGAGCGATTATTCAGAAAGATGGGAATTATTGTTAATCGGGATTTTTTAGAAATACAAAGAAGAGTGTCTCAGTTTTTTGAATAAAAACGGACCCCCTTACGGGAGTCCTCGGAGCCAACTCCGTAAACGAAGAGGCCATTTGTATCTTTATAGTAGCATATTATTTTTCTAAAAGCAAGAATAAATAGACTTTGTTAGTATATTTGCTCTTTATTTTTTCTTTAAATTAACTTTATTGCCCATAGTTTATAATAGCCTTCTAAATTATTAACAATATTTCTTATGGTATCAGGCGATAAAAAGGCTCAGTTTATTTCCCAGTGGAATAAAATAAAAATTGAAATTCAATTAACGACCAATAAAAGCAGTTTGTATTTTCGAGAGAAAGAGGTTTGGTGGGCAAGCTTGGGGGCTAATCTCGGGCACGAAGAAGATGGTAAAAACAAAAAATTTGAACGTCCAGTTTTAATTTTAAGAAAGTTTAATAAGCATTTAATGCTAGTAATTCCACTGACTAGTAAAATAAAAGAAAATAACAAATATTATTTTAAATGTTTTTTGAATAATCAATCTGGCTCTGCGATTATATCGCAAATAAGAATTATCAGCAGCAAGAGGCTAATACGAAGAATGGGTGATATGAGTAATATGGATTTTTACAAAATAAAAGATCTTATCAAGAATCTGATATAAAAATACCCCCAGTTATTTGTTCTCTAAGCATAAAAATGCTATTATTATTCCATAGGCTAGAAAAATATTCGGCCTCAAATTAATAAACAAAAATATGTTTAAAAACAAACTTTACTATTTGTTATTTTTGACGCTTTTCCTTGTGCCACTTGGCGTCAGAGCGGTTGGAACTAATGTCTCAACTAGTATCACTAGTCCTGTTTGGACTGAATCCAATAGCCCTTATATTGTTAGTGGGACTATTGAAGTTACCAAAGGCGCGACCTTAAGAATAGAGGCGGGGACTGAGGTTAAGTTTAATCCTGGTGCTAAAATTTTAGTTAAAGGAGAATTACTTGTTTTAGGAACAGCCGAAAATCCAGTTGTTTTAACCGCTTCTTCAACTTCTCCTAAGGCAGGCGATTGGGATGGAATAGAATTTAGCGATGAGTCTGTTTCAGCTGTAGTAGAAGACGGAGAATATATTTCTGGTAGTATTATTAGAAATGCAATTATTAAATTTAGCTCTGGAATAAAGCTAAATGATTCTAGCCCTTATCTTGCTAATAATCAATTCTCTTTAAATACAGTTGCTTTAACTATTTTAGGTGATAATTATTCAGCTGGCGGCTTGGTTGTTGATGTTGCTTCAGCTAGTTTAAATAGCTCTCTTCTACCTGTTTATGTGATAAACAATACTTTTAGTGATAATAGTGTTGGTATTAGAATAGCGCGCAATAATGGCCGAAATTATATTGCCACTCCAGCTGGTTATTCATATCTTGGTGAAAGAAAGATGACTTCCTATATTTCCGGAAATACTATAAATAGCAATGGTAATGGTTTGGAGATATTAAACGGTGATAACAATACTGTTATAAACAATAATATCCGCTATAACTTTGCCAATGGTATTGTTTTAAATCCAGAAAGCCGTGGTAACTTAATTTCTAAAAATACTATTAACAATAACAACGTTGGTGTTATTAATTCCTCTACTGATTCTTTGTTTTTGCAGAATAATATCAAAAATAATTTTGAAACGGGTTTAGCTATAGATGCTAAGCCAGCGATATTATCTTTAAATAATATCTATAACAATCAAAAGTATAATTTAGATAACCGTGTCTATAATTTAAGTGCTTTAGATAATTATTGGGGAACAGATGATAAGGCCTTAATTTCTGCTCGTTTTAATCTCAAAGATCAAACAGCGACAGGAACATCAGTTATGACTTATCCAGTTAAATTTGAGCCATTTTTGGTCTCTGAGGCGTCTTTAAGTGATATGTTTACACCGATTATTATCACAGAAATATCAACTACAACTGTTTTCTCTAAGCAGGAGATAAAAGGTATAAAACCGATTGGAGCAGCTGTTTATCTAAATGATACCCGCGTAGTTGATTTCAGTAATGAATCAGAATGGTTAAGGGAAGTTAATTTAAATTTAGGTGAAAATGTTTTAAATATCACTTATCGTAATTTAAATGGACAGGAAAGTGCTAATAAAAATATCACTATTACTCGTTTAAATCTTTTTTCCGCACCAACTTTTAGTACAAGTATCGCCACTTCCACTTCTTTAGACTCTATTGTTCTAAGCGGCACTAAACCAGCCGGTTCTGGACTTTTCTTAAACGGTGTTTTAATCACTAATATCGACAATACTACCACCTGGAATTACACTACTTCTTTAAAGATGGGGGCTAATAAATTTGCCATTGTGGCTAAAGATAATTTAGGAGCAGCTAGTACTGAAAGCGTTTTAACGGTTGTAAGGACAGGAGTGCCAGCTTCAGATATTATTGCAGATGAAAAGAAATTAGCTGGTAAGGCGGATGCTAAATTAGCGGCTAGGTTGTCAGGTAAATTATTGCTTCAAGTTGAGCGTCTTGGCTTTATCTGGTATGTCAATCCAAGTGACAATAAAAGATATTTTGTTAGTCAGGAAAACGCTTTAGAGATATTTAGGAAATTAGCACTTGGCATTACTGAAGAAAATTTAAATCAGATTCCTGGTAAAGGAAATTCTAATAAAGGTAATACAGCACTACGTAATCGTCTAAAAGGGAAGTTGTTGTTAAGGGTTGAAGCTAAGGGGCAAATTTCCTATGTTGATCAAGAAGGTTATCGTCATGATATAAATGCTGTTAACTTAATGGAGAATTTCCGTAATCTAAGTTTGGGAATTACCAACGAAAATCTACGAAAAATTACTATTGGTGAATTGAAATAGTTTACTGGTAAATAAATAAATGAAAAACAAAACTCCTTACAAGGGGTTTTGTTTTAATTTTTCTTTAATTTCATGAGAAATAGAAATACTATTTTTAAGTTATTGAACCATTACTCTCCTCTTTACTTTTTTCCATTTTTATGGTAAAATGCACAGTTATTTGATATTTTGTGTTATTATATAAATAGTTATAAATTTATTATAAACTAGCTAAATATGTCAAAATTATTAGGCAATTCAGCCGAAAATAATATAAATAAAAATCGTTCTTCTTTAGAAGACGAAAAAATTGATGAGAAAAGCGATTTTCAAGAACAAACGCCGTTAGATAGCGAGGCTGTTCTTGAGTCTGAGCTGGCCAATTCTTATGAAAAAGAGCTAGATTCTTCTTTAAAAGAGCAAGAAAAATTATCGGAAGATTTAAGTAATGATTCTTATGCTAAAAATAGTTCTGAACTATTTTCTATTGGACTTGAATCATTAAAAAATTTAGGTGCACTTGGAGAAAACGCTTTAAAAACATTGTCAGCAGAAACTGCTAGATTTTTGAAAAACAATTTTTTGATGATTAAGCTGCGTAGTTCTTATATTGAGAAGAAATCCAAATCGCTAACTAAAAGATTGGAGAATAATATTGAATCAGTTTCCAAAGAAGAAATTAATAATTTTTTAAAAACCATTAAAGCTGGTTATTGGGATGGTGGTTCAAAAGGAAGCAATCTCGATTTTAACGCTAGTCGTTTTTTAGAAACTTTGTACAATAAAA
>CAZFUP010000032.1:0-422 GCA_964522055.1 uncultured Gammaproteobacteria bacterium | reverse complement strand
GGGATATCCCCTGATCATAGTTATTGGGGAAATTTTTTAGAAAATGAAGCTATTAAATTATTGTCGTTAATGCGAGAAGACATTATTGAAAACATGGAGCATGCATTGACGTTAATAGATGAAATTGATAATGATTTTATAGCCTTAGAATTAATTAACAATATTTCTGGTAGGAATGACGTTTTTAATAAAAGTATTTTAAAACACCTTGATAATATAATTGAAAGTTACCCTAATTTCAAAGCACTTCCTTCACATATTTTCAAAATAGTTCAGTCAGTTGCAGCTGATTATCCAAATTTAATTTTAGCTGATAGTCGTCGCCGTCAATTTTTATTATCCAGTTGGCTTTATTGGAAAAAGGAAAGAAGATTAAGAAACAATTCTTTAGCTGCGCCACTTTTTATCGGAGACGTGGCTGA
>CAZFUP010000031.1:0-6085 GCA_964522055.1 uncultured Gammaproteobacteria bacterium | reverse complement strand
TATGAAGAAAAAATAAACAAATTTATTTATTAAAAGAAGCCATCTTAAAAGAGATGGCTTCTTAAAAATAGTAATTATTTTCTTATTTCGCTGTCCAACCGCCGTCAACGTATAGAATTTCACCACTGACATATTTAGCTTCATCTGAGGCTAAATAAGTAGCGGCATAGGCAATGTCATTTACCTCTCCCACGTGTCCTAAGGGAGTAGAAGAGATAATTAGTTTGTTAAACTCTTCCATTTTTAAAACATCTTTAGTCATAGCTGTTTCAATAAAGCCAGGGGCAATAGCATTAACCTTGATGCCAAAAGGAGCAAGATCTAAAGCAGCTGTTTTAGTTAACTGAACAACTCCGCCTTTTGAGGCGCAATAGGCGACAGAACCGGCAAAACCAACTTTACCTAAAATAGAGCTCATATTAATTATTGAGCCCTTAATTCCCTTCTCTTTCATATAATTAGCCGCTGCTCTTAGGCCATACATAGTACCAGACAAATTAATGTTAATCGTTCTATTCCAATCTTCATCAGTTACTTCCAATATTCCACCCAAACCACCGATACCAGCATTATTAACCATAATATCTAAAGAACCGAATTTACTAACGGCTTCTTTAATTAAATTATCAACCTCAGCTGATTTAGAAACATCACATTTAAAGAAAGCAGCTTTAGGGCCAAATTCAGAAACAAGTGTTTCGTCGCCGTTTACATCAGAGAAAACTACACTTGCTCCTTCTTGCAAAAACATTTTAGCAATTGCCAAGCCAATGCCAGAAGCGGCGCCGGTGACAATCGCTGTTTTATTTTCCAGTCTCATAGATTTATTTAATTAATTTATTATTAAAAACAGAATTATTATAACATAATAAAAAAGGCCTGGAAACATCCAGACCTTGTTTTGTTAGTTTTTCTTTTCACCATCTTCCGTTTCCCTAAGTCCCAGCCAAAAAAGGAGATAACCTAACTTTTTTTTGCTGATAAAACAAAGGGTCGGCAGAAAAATAGCCAAAGTAACCCCGGAAATAGCGACAACGACAAGCGCATTGATAAACCCTTTTAAAAACAGAAGGATTATAAAGAACAATAAAGCACTTATCGGAATTGTCTTGGATTCATAGAAAAAGATTATCCAAAACATCGCCATAAAAATAGCCATTAGTATCCATCCATTTATCCCGGTGAAATAGGAAAGAACGGCAATAATAATCGCCGAAAAAAATATTTCTATTAAGGTTAGCAGGATGGGAAAAAAAACTTCATCGTCTTTATTCTTTTGAATGAAAAAAATCAAAAGAACCACGGACAAGTACAAGGCAGGCAAATCAAACAACCTGGATACTTCTTTGTAGTCGACGAAATCAACCACAGATTCAGGCAGAAAAAAATGCCCATTACACAGAAACATCGCCAAATAAATAAAGGCGAAGAACAACGTGATGAAAAGAGGCAAGCGTGTTATCTGACGCTTCTCTTCCTTTGTTCTCTTTCTCATGGTGTTGAATTTTAAGTTAAAGAACTGGTTTGTTAACACGAAACTTTAGCATTTAAAAGAGTAAAAGTCAATATAGAAAAGTCAATAAAAGAAGACTAGCTCTTGTCAAACTTTTTTACATTTGTTATCATCAAAAATGTTCAAGCGCTGTTAGCTCAGTTGGTAGAGCAGCTCCCTTTTAAGGAGATGGTCGCAGGTTCGAATCCTGCACGGCGCACTATAGAAACCGCACCCAGCGGTTTTCCTTTAAAATCAAGCCGACTTAGCTCAGCTGGTAGAGCAGCTGTCTTGTAAACAGCAGGTCGTCGGTTCAAGCCCGACAGTCGGCTCAGTTTAAAACCCCTTTCAAGGGGTTTTTTAGTTCTTAATAACTAGTTGATAAACAGGGGAAAACAAAACCTTGAATAATCGCTTTTTATCAGTTAAAATAAGCTAACAAGACAAGTTACTCAGATTTAAATATATGGCCACAGAACAAATACTAGAAAAAATACCACCGCACAGCTTAGAAGCAGAAGAATCACTGCTTGGTTCTCTTTTAATTGATAAAGACGCCATTATCAAAGTAGCTGATAGCTTAATCCCTCAAGATTTCTATAAAGACGCTCATAAAATAATCTTTGAAGCGATAAAAGAGTTGTATGCTAATCAAGAGCCAATTGATATTATCACTTTATCTAATCGCTTGGAGGAAAAAAAGCGTTTAGAGACTATAGGCGGACGTTCCTATTTAGCTCATCTTTCCAACTTAGTGGCTACTTCTGGAAATATCAGTCAATATGCTACTATCATCCAACGTAAAGCTACCCTGCGCCGCCTGCAACAAGCTGCTGCTGAAATATCTTCCCTAAGTTTTAACGAAGAAAGAGAAATAGATGAAATTTTAGATGAAACTGAAAAAAAAGTTTTTGGTGTAAGCCGTAAGTATTTAAAGAATGCTTTTATCCCCATTGATACTCTTTTAACCTCCGCCTTTGATCGTATTGACGATCTACATAAATATAGCGGGAAGTTAAGGGGTCTTTCTACTGGCTTTCCTGATTTAGATAATCTTTTAGCCGGTCTACAAAAATCTGATTTAATTATTTTAGCCGCCAGACCATCAGTTGGCAAAACATCCTTTGCTTTAGATATTGCTCGCCAAGCGGCTATTAAAAACAAGGAGGGTGTTGGTATCTTTTCTCTTGAAATGAGTAAAGAACAACTAGTTGATAGAATGCTTTGCGCTCAAGCCAATGTTAGTCTTTGGAAAATGCGTACCGGTAATTTATCAGATAAAGAAGATAATAATGACTTTGCAAAAATAGGCGAGGCAATGGGTAAATTAGCCGAAGCGCCAATTTATATTGACGATTCAGGCACTTTGTCTATTATGGAAATACGCGCTAAAGCCCGTCGCCTGCAGATGGAAAAAGGCCTTGGCCTTATCGTTATTGACTATTTGCAGTTAATGGAAGGTCGTGGCAAATATGGCGATAATCGCGTTCAAGAAATTGCCGAAATTAGTCGTGGACTAAAATCAATTGCCCGTGAACTTAATATCCCTATTTTAGCCTTAGCTCAATTATCCCGTGCTGTTGAAGCCACTAATCCGGCCATTCCTAAACTGTCTCATTTGCGTGATTCTGGTTCCATAGAACAAGACGCCGATATTGTTATGTTCATTTACCGCAAAGCGGCTGATCGTAATTTTAATCCCGCTGATTTACCAAGTGACGAAAGATATAAGGCAGAGATTCATATTGCTAAACACCGAAATGGCCCAACTGGCAGAGTTGATCTCTTCTTTGATGAAACAACTGTCAGTTTCAAGAGTTTAAATAAAATGAGCACTCAAGATGCTCCCCCAGAATTTTAAAATTATTAACATTATTAAAATACTTCTATGTTCAACAAACTAAAACAATTTCAAGATTTACGTCACCAGGCAAAAACAATGCAAAGCGCCCTTTCGCAAGAAACTGTTAGTGAAGAAAAAAATGGCGTTAAGGTTGTTTTAAATGGTAATATGGAAATAATTAGCTTGTCTTTAAATGAATCACTAAATAAAAGTGCTCAAGAAGACGCTTTAAAAGACTGTTTAAACAATGCCTTAAAAAAGACTCAGAAATTAATGGCTAAAAAACTACAAGACATGGGCGGCATTCCTGGCTTAAGCTAAAATTATGCGCTATCCGGAAGCAATTGAAAATTTAATTTCCAAGCTATCCGTTTTACCTAGCGTCGGCCCTAAAACAGCTGAACGCTATGCTTTTTATCTCCTGCGCCAAAGCAATGAAAAACTAAAAAATTTAGCAGAAGCGATAAGAGAGCTAAAAGAAAAAACCTTAGTTTGTTCCTCTTGTCTAGCTATTTCTGAAAAAAATCCTTGCTCTATCTGCTCTGACTTAAATCGCTTAAAAGAAATTATTTGTGTAGTGGAAAATACTCAAGATCTTTTAAGTTTAGAAGCAACTAAACAATATCATGGTCAGTATTTTGTTTTAGGCGGGCTGATAAACACTATAGAAGATGTAAAACCCAGCGATTTAAATATTGAACTGCTTTTAAAAAGAATAGATAAAGAAAAGATAAAAGAAGTTATTTTAGCTTTGAATTTTAATTTAGAAGGTGAAACCACTTCCCTTTATCTATCTAAAATTTTAGCTGGAAAGGTAAAAATTAGCCGTTTAGCCAAAGGGCTGCCAGCTGGATCAGATTTGGAATATGCTGATGAAACAACTTTAGCCAGCGCTTTAAAGTATAGAAATGAGATAAAATAAAAATAAAAACAAAAAAAAGGAAAAGAAATGGGAACAATAACCGTTGTAAGCCTGCTACTTGTTCTTTTCATTATCTTCTCCTTTCTGGAGCCATTTAATAAAAGAATAAGACGATGGATGCGCGTTTTCAGATTTTATCTGAAAAATATCAGAATAAACCGGCGGAATTTAAAAAAGTTTCCAAGAACTGCTCGGAAAATCTGGCCCATCTTGAGAAAAAAACGCGGTTTTATTTTCTTTAAGACAAAAGTCTTAGCAAATTATCACCGCCACCATCAAAAAACCCGCTAAATAAAAGCGGGTTTTTCTAAAAGTTTTAAAAGGTAATTTAAGCAATCGCTACAACTTTTAAAGTAGTTTTGATTTGACGATGTCCGACTGTTCTCTTGTATCTAGTTTTGTTCTTATACTTAACAACAGTGACTTTGTCGCCTTTAGCGGTATCTATTACTTCAGCCTCTACTTTTTCACCTAAAGATGGCTGACCTAATTCTAAATCAGCACCACTGGCGATAAGAAGGGTGTCTAGTTTAACTTTTGTGCCTTTTTCTGCTTCCAGTTTTTCAACTTTAATCTGGTCGCCGACAGCGACTTTATACTGTTTGCCGCCAGTCTTAATTACTGCAATCTTTGCCATAAAATTTAATAAAATTAACAATTTTCCTTAACATTTCTAAATAATACCAGATATTTGAAAAATGTCAATAAATAGGTTATAGTTACATATAGTAAGATAATTATTATACACAAATTATGTCTAAATTCATAATCACCGGTGGCAAGCCCTTAAGCGGCGAAATTGCTGTCGGTGGCGCTAAAAACAATGCCCAAATAATGATCCCTGCTGCTCTGCTTTCTGATAAGACAATGACAATTAAAAACGTCCCCTTAATAGACGGGGTAGAAAAATCCTTGGAATTATTACGCAGCTTAGGAGCAGAAATTATAGAAGGCGATCATGAACTACAAATTAATACTGCTAAAATAAAAAATTATGAGCTTGATAAACAAATAGCTGATAAATTCCGCACTTCTGTTATGTTCGTTGGCCCTATTTTAGCTCGGCTTGGTAAAGTTAAATTCCCTCATCCTGGCGGTTGCGTTATCGGTACTGCCAGCCGACCTATAGATTTGTTTTTAGAAGGATTTAAAGCGCTAGGCGCCAAAGTAGAGGTAAAGGATAAGTATTATGAAATAAGCGCCAAGAAGTTAAAAGGTGGTGATTTTTTCTTTACCACCATGGCCGTTACCGGGACACAAAGCCTAATGATGACTGCTTGTTTAGCTGACGGGGTAAGCACGCTTAGAAATTGTGCTCTAGAACCAGAAGTAGTTGCCTTAGCTGATTATCTAAACTCCCAAGGAGCCCAGATAAGTGGAGCCGGTACTCCCACTATCACTGTAATCGGGGTAAAAGAATTAAGAGCTGGAGTTTGTGAAATAATTCCTGATAGAATTGAAACCGGTTCTTTTGCCCTTATGGCAGCCGCTACCAATTCAGAGTTAAAAATAACAAACTGTCAGCCAGAAAACATCCTTCATCTTTTAGCTATCTTTGATAAGATAGGGGTTAATTATGAAAAAGGTGAAAACTACCTTTTAATGAAAAAATCAAAAGATATTCGCGCCTATGATATTAAAACTCATGAATATCCTGGCTTTTCAACTGACTTGCAATCTCCCTACGTTGTTTTAATGACCCAAGCTAAAGGTGTTTCTCTAATTCAAGAAACTATTTATGATCGCCGCCTGCTTTGGACTGATATGCTTTCACAAATGGGTGCCAATATCGTTATGTGTGATCCGCACCGTGTTGTTGTCAGTGGTC
>CAZFUP010000030.1:0-7381 GCA_964522055.1 uncultured Gammaproteobacteria bacterium | reverse complement strand
ATTATTTATATAAATATTAGCTAAAATATACTAGTATTTAGCATTATTTTTCATACTCTACCAAACAAAAAATAAGCTATTACTAGCTTATTTTTATTAACGCGGAGAGGCGGGGATTCGAACCCCGGATACGGGTATAAGCCCGTATAACACATTAGCAGTGTGCCGCTTTCAACCACTCAGCCACCTCTCCAAAACACCCCTTACGGGGTATCACTTTTTTTATGTTTTATGTTATAATTACTATATAAAATCCTAGTTGTATTGTCAAACAAAAAATAAACATATGAACGAAGAAAAAAATAATAAATCACAAAGAATAAAATGGCAAATCCCAGAATATCGCGCTCCTCAAAGAAGTAAAAATTGGTATATCACTGCTCTAATTTTTTTAACACTAGCGATTTTCTTCTCTTTATTTGAGATTACTGGTTGGAAATTAGTTTTTTTAGGAAAAGATTCGAACTTCTTGTTTATAATAATCCTGCTTATGTCAGCGGTAATTATGTATATATATGAAAAGAAGCCACCACTAATGATTAATATAAAACTTGATCAAGAGGGCATAACTGTCGGCCAAAAATTCTATGATTACAGTGAATTTAAAAATTTCTGTGTTCTATATCGCCCAAAACAAAGCTTAAAAAGATTATATTTAGAATTTAAGAATTCAGCCAAAATGCGGATATCTCTCCCCTTAAGAAGCCTTGATGCCTTGAGTGTTCGTAATTTTTTGGCTCGTTATTTAGAAGAAGATTTTGAACGAGAAAATGCTCCTTTGTCCGAACAGTTGACGAAGATACTAAAATTGTAATAAACTGAAAGAGATTTAAAGCATCCATCGTTCAACGGATAGGACGCAAGCTTGCGGAGCTTGAAATCCAGGTTCGATTCCTGGTGGGTGCACATTTTTAAAAGAGCTTATAGCTCTTTTTTTATTTCCCTTCTTTCTTCATATTTGTTAAAATTTTATCATGATATCCCTTGATTCAAAAATAAGCGAACTTAGTCGAATTGGACAAACTCGTTCTAAAATACTTGCCAAACTTGGATTAAAAACAGTCCAAGATCTTCTTTTCTATTTCCCTTTTCGTTATGAGGATTTTAGCCAAACCAGCCAAATTTCTGATTTAAAAGCCGGGGAAAATACTAACATTATCGGAACAATAGAACTTATCCAAAACAAACGTAGCCATCGTCGACGTGTCTATCTAACCGAAGCTTTAATAAGCGATCAAAGTGATACTATTAAGGTTATCTGGTTTAATCAATCTTTTTTAACCAAAAATCTAAAACCAGGTGATTTAGTTTCTTTGTCTGGAAAAGTCAGTGAAAACTACGGACAACTAGTTTTGGTTTCGCCTCAATATGAAAAAGTCTTTTCAGGAAAACTAATTCATACCCATGGACTTGTCCCTATCTATCACCTAACTTCTGATTTAAGCCAAAAACAAATACGCGCCTTAATCGGACAAGTGATTGATTTAAGCAAAAAAATAACTGATTGGTTGCCAGACGACATCAGAAAACGCTTAAAATTATTAAACTTAGAAACTGCTTTAAATAAAATACATTTTCCTAAAAATACAAACGAAGCTCACGAAGCGCAAAAACGTCTTTCTTTTACCGAACTCTTTCTCAGACAATTAAAATCTGAACTACTAAAACAAGAGATAAAATCAAGACAGGCAGATAACATAGTATTTAAAGAAAAAGATACCCAAAAATTTGTTAACTCTTTAAATTTTAAATTAACTAATGCACAAAAAAAGTCTGCCTGGGAAATTTTGCAAGACATAGGCAAAACAACTCCTATGAGCAGATTACTAGAAGGCGATGTGGGTAGTGGAAAAACAATTGTTGCCGCTATGGCTATGTTAAATACTGCTTTAAATAAAAAACAATCCGTCTTAATGGCGCCTAGCGAGATTTTAGCAAAACAACACTTTGATTCCTTTTCTAAGCTGTTTAAAAACTACCCCTTTAAAATTCTTCTTCTAACTAGCGGTCATAGGATAAAAGATAATAAAGAAATAGAGGAAGCTGATATTATAATCGGTACGCAAGCTTTAATCCAGGATAAAATTAACTTGGAAAATCTCGCCCTAGTTGTTATAGACGAACAACATCGTTTTGGGGTAAAACAAAGACAAAAATTATTAAATTCAAAAAATAACAAAACCCCACATTTTCTTTCAATGACAGCCACGCCAATCCCCCGCTCTTTAGCTCTAGCAATCTATGGTGATTTAGATATTTCAATTATTAATGAATTACCCGCTAATCGTAAAAAAATAATTACTAAAATTGTAAATACTGAGAAAAGAACAGCCGCCTATGAATTTGTTCGCACACAAATAAATTCAGGTCGGCAAGCTTTCATCGTTTGCCCCCTTATAGACGAATCAGACAAACTTGGCGTTAAATCAGTTAAACAAGAATATGAGAGATTAAGTAAAGAAATATTTCCTGAATTTAAAATTAGCCTTCTACATGGAAAATTAAAAACAAAAGAAAAAGAAAAAATAATGTCAGATTTTCTAAAAAATGAAATTAATATTCTTGTTTCCACTTCTGTTATTGAAGTCGGAATAGATGTGCCAAACGCCAGTCTAATGATAATTGAAGGGGCTGAGCGCTTTGGACTGGCTACCTTGCATCAATTTCGCGGAAGAGTTGGACGCAGTGAACACCAATCATATTGCCTTCTATTCCCCTCAAATGAAGAAACAAGCAATCAAAAAACAATAGCAAGACTAGAGGCTATGACAAAGCATGAAGACGGCCTGTCTTTAGCCAAAATAGACCTTAAATTACGCGGCGCCGGCCAATTATACGGCTTAGGGCAAAGTGGTTTCCCAGAACTACAAATAGCCTCTCTTTTTGATTATGAAATGATAAAAAAGGCAAAAGATGAAGCGGCAAACATTGTATTAAAGGACCATAGTCTAAAAAACCATCCTTTAATAAAAGAACAATTGGGTAACTTTGAAAAAACAGTTCATTTAGAATAAAAAAGACTCGGAAATTGTATCCCGAGTCTATATTTTTTATTCTCCCATCAATTTGGCGCAAAACCAATTTAGGGCTTTTCCTAACCTACTTGGCTGACGATCTTCTTCATTCTCATTTAGATATATCATCCCACCAATAAAGGAGGACAATAGGCTCTCTAAAAACAAATCTTGCCAATTGACTAAGTAAAGAGTTGTCATTGGGATGAACATCTCCACTTAGAACTACTGAAATGTCAACGCAGTTGACAATTATAGAAACAAATGATAACCTTATAAAATCCTTTCTTTAAAAATTCGAGAAAACTGAGAAGTTTTCTCTAGTAAATAACCATTTAAAAAAATTATCATGAAGAGCTTCTTAAACGCGACCAACTCCTGTGGAGAAGAAATTTTTGTTGACCCCAATGACGTAAAAGTCAATCCGGCCAGAACAAATATGACAGTAGCCTGCTACCACGAAAAAGACCTGGGTATGGGTAACCGCGAACCAAAGTATGAAAACTACCACCACCTTCGCTTTGATCCCAAAGACAAAGAAGAAATGGAAAAAATTTTCAAACTGAAAGCGGCTGAAAAAAAACCAAGAAAAAGGAAAACCAGATAAAAACAAAACGGAATGAATATCATTCCGTTTTTTATTTTGTCTAAATTAACAATTTATTTTATAATCTCAGCTAATTCATTTAAATCTTTCACCTTTATTAATTTTATCTTTCCTGTCTTTACCTCTACGTCTGGAATAAGCGCTTGCTTGTAACCAAGTCTCTCTGCCTCTTTTAATCTCTCTTCTAATCTAAAAATATTACGTACTTCTCCTCCTAAACCAACCTCGCCAAGTACTAAAGTTGAAAAATCAAAATTTTTATTAAAATGGGAAGAAATAATAGCCGCACAAGCAGCTAAATCTAAGGCCGGATCAGAAATTTTTAGTCCACCAACAACATTTAAAATTATATCAGAGCTAATTAAATTTATCTTAGTTCTTTTGGAAATAACAGCGCTTAGAACTTGCAGTCTTCCGGAATCAAAACCACTTGTTTTTCTTTGCGGATAACCAAAAACTGTTTTACTAACCAGCGCCTGCATATCAATTAGAAATGGCCTAGTTCCTTCTATAACACAAGAGATAACTGATCCCGAAACTGTTTTTAAGTGATTAGCAATAAACACAGAACTAGGGTTCTTTACCTCTTTAAAGCCCCTTCCTGTCATTTCTAAAACACCAAGTTCATTAACAGAACCAAAGCGATTTTTAGTTGCTCGAAGCAGACAATAATTTTGGTTAGTTTCATTTTCTAAATATAAAACGGTATCAACAATGTGCTCTAACGACTTTGGTCCAGCAATTTGACCATCTTTAGTAATATGCCCTATTAACAAAACTGTGATATTACTACCCTTAGCTAATTCTAAAAACTTAATGGCCGCTGCTCTTATCTGTGAAATACTACCGGCTTCAGCTGGCACAAGAGAAGAATAAACAGTTTGAATAGAATCTATTATTAAAATATCTGGCTTAGCCTGACTAACACTAGCTATTATCTTTTCAATATTAATTTCCGACATAAACCGGATATTTTCCAAGTTGCATTGTAACCTATTAAGACGGGCTTTAACTTGTCCAGCTGACTCCTCGCCACTAGCATAAATAACTTGATAATTTTTACCAACTGCATCAGCCATTTGAGCAACTAAGGTAGATTTCCCTATACCCGGCTCTCCGCTTAAAAGAATTAGTGAGCCTGGTACCAAACCACCTCCTAAAACTCTATCTATTTCATCAATTTCAATTTTTAAACGAGATAAAGAGTTATCCTTTAAACTATCAAGGCTAATAATTTCCGCGCCACTAATTTTTTTAACAAGATTTTTTTTAACATCCCTGTCATCACTTATCTCTTCGTGCAAGGTACCCCAGGCGCCACATTCCAAACAACGCCCACTCCATTTTGGATGTTGGGCGTCGCAATTACTGCAGACGTAGATTTTTTTCAAACCGGACATAGAACTTTTATTTATATTTCTTCAAGGCTTATTATTTGCTCCAATAGGCAGCATCAATCAACCAATTACCATTATCTTTTAGAAAAATTAGGCGCAAACCTTGTAGATAAGCGTCTCCTTCATTAATAGCCCCCGTGCTTTCACGGCGACTAGTTGAAATTATTACTTCCGCTTCCCCTAAGTTATCATCAAACTTTTTAACTTCATAATTAAGCGCCTTGGTTGTTATTCCATAATAACTTTCATTTGGATCTTTTTGTTGACTACGTAAATTATCTACATAAGAATCAACCCAATCTTTCATATCTTCGGTCATTAATATCTTTAAATCGGTAAAATTACCATAATTAGATTGATTAGAAAAAGAACCAAAACGTTCAGCAATAGACATCGCTAATTTACCCAAATCTTCTCCAGTATAAGCTCTAGGCTCTTCTTGACTTATATCATAGCGCTGATAATTAACAGGGACATTGCCAGGATTAGTTTCCAAAGCAGGCGTCAGGCTTCCTTCATTAAGAGGACTTACCACTTCTTCTACCTCTCTATCTATTTCTACTCCTGGTTTAATAAAGAAAAAATAAACTATAACAATAATAACGGCCAGACCAGCTATAATTAAAAATAAACCTATTTTTTTTCTATCGTTTTGCATATATTTATATTATTTATAACCAAATTTAGCTATTTTCTTCTTCTAAACTAGCAGCAAAATCTTTTTTAGCTTCCTCAATTTCTAAAAGCTGACGAGGGTCAGAGGTAATGAGCTGATCTTCGGTATAAGAAGCTACAACTTTCATGGCAACATGTTTACTCCCCGCAAAGAAAATACCTTCTCCTAAACCGCATTCTAGTAATAAGTATTTTTCTCCTTCTGTTAATAAAAATGTTTTTTGAATCAAATCAATAGCAGCCGGCGATTGTTTAAGAAGAATTTGCAAAGAAGAGTTAGTAACGATTGCTTGACCATAAGGAGAAGTTAAAAAATCATTTACATCCTGAGTGATAGTTGTTACCCCTAAATAATACTTACGACAGCGTTTTACAAGTGCAAAAATAAATTTAGCTGAATCCTCATGTTGCATCATCCACCAAGCCTCATCAATAACCAAAACTCTTTTTTTCATTTCACTGCGAACTATATTCCAAATATAATTAACAATGGTGTAAATAGCTATCGGACGAAGTTCATCTTCTAAATCTCTAACAGAAAAACATACTAATTGATTATTCATTTCTACATTTGTTTGGTTGTTTAAAAGCCCAGAAAAAGTACCTTCGGTATATTTACGTAGCCTTAGGGCTAAATCATTACCGCCCTCCATACCATCTAGCACTTGCTCAAAATCAGACATCACCGGCGATTCAACTTTAGACAAATCAGAATCAGGTGTAATATCTTTTTTAGCATAGGTTTCAAGCAAGGCTCTGTCAACCAAAGAATCTTCATCATAACTTAAATTTCCAAGCATTAAGCGAACCAAACCTTTTAAGGTAATAACAGCACTTCTAATTATATCTTTGGGACGCATTTCTTTGCCAATAGAACGAGGTAGATCAAAGGGATTAATTTTATTTTCAGAAGCTAAGGAAATATTGATATAAGTTCCACCAACTGCTTCTGATAAATGCTTATACTCATATTCAGGGTCAATAACTATCACATCTGTTCCTAACATTAAAGACCTTAAAATTTCCAATTTAATCGCATAACTTTTTCCAGCACCAGAAGTAGCAAAAACAACCGAATTAGCATTCTGCAAAGAAAATCTATCAAATAATATCAAACTATTATTATGACGGTTAATACCATATAAAATACCTTGGTCACTGGTAAGTTCACTAGAAATAAAAGGAAAAGAAGAGGCAATCGGCGAAGAATTCATGTTAAAGGTAATAAACAATTCATCATTTCCAAGGGGCAAGGTCGAGTTAAATCCTTGTTCAGATTGATAATAAACACGACGAGAATAAACCAGACGAGAACCAAAAATATCTTCTACCTGATCAGATAGACGATCTAGATTCTCTAAATTATCAGCATATATTGTTACATATAGTGAAAATTGAAAAAACTTTTCAGTTCCCTGGGTTAGGGCATCGCGTAAATACTCAATATCTCTTAACGCTGTTTCTCTTAAAGGATCACGCGCTGCTCCTTTTTCAGAATCAGCAATTATTTGAGCTTCCAGGGCGCCAACTTTATTTTTAAGTTGCTTTAAAATAATGGCACTTTTAACTGGATAGAAAAACATGGAAACATCAAAAGTGATATTTAAGTTAATAATTGGAGCAAACCAGCCAACAGAAATATAGCGTGGATAACTAATTACAAACATAGTCCGGGCAAACTTATCGCC
>CAZFUP010000029.1:0-7465 GCA_964522055.1 uncultured Gammaproteobacteria bacterium | reverse complement strand
AACTTTTCTTTGTTGGCTTAAACGGCGAAAATTTTAAATCAACTATTATGGAAGGACGCGGGCTACAATTTGAATGGTCAAAAGAAGGCGATCGTCTTCTTTATAGCGTCTATAGCAGTAACACCAATTATAACCCCAGCCTATGGATAGTTGATGCCAGCGGAGATAATATCGGGCAAAACCGCACTGCCTTAAATCTACAAACATGGGCAAATAAATGTACCTTCGCTTCCAACACTGAAGTATATTGTGCTGTACCTGAAGAGTTAGAAAAAGGAGCTGGTCTTTTCCCGGAATTAGCTGATAGAACTAAAGATGATTTATATAAAATAGATCTAACAACAGGTAGCAAAAAATTAATTGCCATTCCAGAAAGCTTTTATAACATATCTCAAATTATAGTTAGCGAAGACCAGGATTTTTTATACTTTACCGATAAATTTAGTGGCCGCTTGTACGAAATAAAATTACAGTAAAAACTATTCATGTTTAAATTCCTTAAAAAAATCGGGCTAAAACTGCTTGATTTGTTTTTACCAATTGAATGTGTAAATTGCCAAACCGAAGGCGTCTATCTCTGTGACGCATGTTTTGAAAAACTAAAAATAAACAACCCTGAAGATTCTAAAATTCTTAGTGCTAATTTAAAAACACCTAACCTTGATGCTGTTTGGATTGCGGGAAACTATGAAGACCTGTTACTTAAAAAATTAATTATTAAATATAAATATAATTTTTTAGAACCACTTCACAAACCCTTGTCTCTATTTTTAAAAAACTTCTGGAAAAATTATTTACTCTCTTCTTCTCAAATAATAGATAAAAATAATTTTTTAATTATACCCATTCCTCTTTCTAAAAAGCGTTTAAAATGGCGCGGTTTTAATCAGGCAGAGTTATTAGCTATAAACTTTTGTTCCTATTTTAATTATTCTCTTTCTTTAAATCTTAAAAAAATTAAAAACCGTCCACCGCAAGTTAGTTTAAATGAAAAAGAAAGAGAAAAAAATCTACAAAGTGTTTTTGCTTTCAAAGATAAAAGATTAGAAGAAAAAAATATTCTTTTAATTGATGATGTTACTACTACCGGAGCAACTTTGAACGAAGCCGCTATTATTCTAAAGAAAGCTGGAGCAAAAAGAGTTGAAGCTTTAGTTTTAGCAAAGGGCTAATTTTATCTTTACTTTTTATAAAAACACTGCTATTATATATTTAGTCAATTGCCAAGCCTACCAAACTTGGTTGAAAACATTTTTCCGTTTTCAAGAGTAATCCTAAGACTATAGAATTAAGCGTTAAACGATTTTCATTGTTTAAAAGCTGGGTGGAACCGCGAGGCTAAAAAATAAAGTCCCGTCCCGGCAAAAACATTTTTATGTTTTTGCGAGGAGGGGATTTTTTTAATATTAATTAATAAAAAATATATGCCAGAAGAAATAAATGTGGAGATAAAACGCCACAGTCTAGCCCATATTATGGCTAGCGCAATAAAAGAACTATACCCAAAAGCTCAATTAGCTATTGGCCCAGCTATTGATAACGGTTTCTATTATGACGTTGATTTTTATGACGTTAAAATAACTGAAGCTGATTTAAAAAATATAGAAAAAAAGATGGCCTTTAAAATCAAACAGAACTTAAAGTTTGAAAGAACAGAAAATGAAATTAATGAAGCTTTAAAAGCGGCTAAAACAGCCGGCGAAGTATATAAAGCAGAGTTAATCTCAGATTTAAAAGACCAAGGAGAAACAAAGGTTAGCTTCTACTCTGTTGCCAACTTTACCGACCTTTGTCGTGGACCACACATTGAAAATACTAATCAGATAAAACCAGGATCATATAAACTGCATAAGATAGCTGGCGCCTATTGGCGTGGTAATGAAAAGAATAAAATGCTCACTCGTATTTATGCCTTAGCTTTCAATAGCAAAGAAGAACTTGATGAACACTTGAAATTAATGGCAGAAGCAGAAAAAAGAGATCACCGTAAATTAGGAAAAGATTTAAACTTGTTTCATATTGATGAAATGGTTGGTTTAGGTTTGCCACTTTGGCATCCTAAGGGAGCAAAACTATGGCGCATTATTGAAGATTTTTGGTATCAAGAGCATGAAAAAGCTGGCTATGACTTAGTCCGCAGTCCTCATATTGGCAATAAAGCTTTATGGGAAACTTCTGGCCATTGGGGATTTTATAACGACAGTATGTATCCGCCACTTGAAGCTGGACAAAGCCTACAAGAAAGCCAAAACAAAGAAGCTGTTAAAGAAACAGAATCATATCTTCTAAAACCGATGAACTGCCCTTTTCATGTTCAAATATATAAAAACAACCTTCATTCTTATCGCGAATTTCCTTTACGCTGGGCCGAATGCGGCACTGTCTATCGTTTTGAAAAAAAAGGTGAACTATCTGGACTAACTCGCGTTCGAGGATTTACCCAAGATGATGCTCATATCTTCTGCCGAGCTGATCAAGTTGAAGCTGAGCTAGGAGCAGTCGTTGATTTTATTCTTTTTATCTATAAATCTTTTGGTTTTGATCCAGAAAAAGTTTCTGTTTATCTTTCTACCCGTGATGAAAATAAGAAAAAAAATATCGGCAGTGAAGAAGGTTGGGCCTTTACCGAAAAAGTTTTAGAAAAAGTTGCTAAAGACAAAGGCCTTAACTTTAAAATTGATATTGGCGGAGCGGCTTTCTATGGACCAAAATTAGATTTTAAAATCAAAGATTCTTTAGGTCGCGAATGGCAATGTTCAACTTTGCAATTTGATTTTAACTTACCAGAAAGATTTCAAATGGACTTTACCAACAATCAAGGTGAAAAAGAGCGCCCCTATGTACTACATCGCGCTCTATTTGGTTCTTTTGAAAGATTTATCGGTCTTTTAATAGAACACTATGCCGGTGCTTTGCCTGTTTGGCTATCCCCTGTCCAAGTAAAGATACTGTCCGTAGCAGAAAAACATATTGAAGCTTGCCAAAAAATAGCTGAACAATTTAGAAAATTTAATCTGCGAGTTGAAATTGATGATGCAAGCGAAACTGTTGGTAATAAAATTAGAAAAGTAGCGGCTGAAAAAATACCATATACTTTAGTAATTGGCGATAAAGAAGCGGACTCTAAAATGTTAAATGTTCGTGACCGCGGTTTAATTGAAACTAGAGAAATCTCACAAGATGATTTTATTAAAGAAATTAAAGAAAAAATAGAAAATCATTCTTAAAAATAAAAAGAATATGAAAAAGGGGAGGTTTAAAACCTTCCCTTTTTTAATTAAAGAAAATCTTCAAAAAAATCCACATCGCTATCCCAGTTCTCAACTTCGTGAGAATGAACAGAATTCAGTGGGGCAAAACATCTTTTCTCAAAGACGGATTTTGGGAATTTCTTTACCCTTAGAATTTCCTCTTTTTGCTTGTCGGTAAACTCCAACATTGCCAAAGGCAATTTGTGACATTTGTAGCCTTCAAGCGCCCGGACACAAGCAAAATAAATTTTAGTATCCTCAATCTTTTCTACCGTTATTTCATTCAAACAGTAGTAAACAAAAGAGTGCGGCGGAAATTCCTGTCTGATTTCTTCAATGCTCAGGCAGTAATCAGGTTTGATTCTGGCGATAAACGGAAAACAGACTCCGTTTTTATCATACCAGCAACCATCTTTTTGAAAAAAAATTTTTTTCATGATAATTTTTTTTTAAAATTAGACCTATGGTTTTTACCCCATAACAGGGGGTTTTTTAAATAACTATATTTGTTAAACAATTGTATTCCCTTTTTAAAAATTTTTCAAGTAAAAACAATTACCGCCAAACAACCAGCATCTTCCTAATTCTATTTATAACTTCTTGATGATAACCAGTTGGATAAACTTGAATTGCTTGATAAACTATATCTTTTGGATAACGATAGTCAGCGCCTAGACGAGTGCCGGGATCATTAGTGATAAACTCTTCACTTTCATAATCATATCCCTTTACCAAAACCATATGAGTTGGCGGACCTGGAGCTTTGAAATTAGGGTTTTTAAGTTCTCTGCCCGCCATTGGTAGTAATACTATTTTCCCTTCTTTAAGCTCATCTAAAATATCTTTATCACTAAAAACATCTTTTATCTCCACTTTTTCATAATCAAAATAGTCATTAAAAATCCAAGCTAACATATCTTCTAAACCTGTATCTCTAAACTCACCATATTTTTCCTGTTGAAAATCAGATAAAGCCAAGATTCTTCTCTCAAATTCCGATGGTAAGATTTTTTCTGTCTTTCCCTCTCCGCTAACCCAGGCCATAGCCATAACAGACACGGCTTCTTCGCAACCATCCTGTTGCCGGGCATCATCCCATTTAGCTAAAGGCGCCTGAGGAGTAAAAGGAACGGAAATGTTAATAAGAATTGATTTTTCTTCTTTGTTTTTCTCTAGAACAATTGGTATTTCCTTCTCTTCTTTTATTACTTCCTCTTTTTCTAAAATTATCTCTTTTTCTATAACAGAAAAATCAACAGTTGAGTTGTCAAAAGAAGAATAATTAAACTCTTCTGTATTATCAGAAAGGGGACGAGAAAGAAAAAAGAAAAATAAAAAGAAAAGAAAAAACAGCCCTCCAAAAATACAATATTTTTTGATGGCTGTTTTTTTCATGGAAGTATTTTTATTTTTTAATAATAAATGATTGGCCAGTCATTTCTTTAGGCTTTTTTAATCCTAAAATCTGTAAAATTGTCGGCGCTACATCTTTCAATCCAGCCCCTAGCTTTATTTTTGCTTCTTTTAATTTAGAATCATTAGAAACTAAAATAACTGGAACGGAATTAGTGGTATGACTAGTTGAAGTAAGGGCAGTCTTATCTTCTGCATTACCATGATCAGCTAAAACAAGACAAGTATAATTATTTTCTAAAGCCGCTTTAATAATTTTCCCTTGAGCAATATCGACAGCATTAACTGCTTGTATAATTGCTTTCTTTACGGCAGTATGACCAACCATATCACAATTTACTAAATTGACAACGATGAAATCATAAATACTTTTATTTATCTCTTTCACTAATCTATCAGCGATTTTAAAAGCGCTCATTTCTGGTTTTTTATCATATGTCGCTACTTTTGGAGAAGGAATTAAAATTCTGTCTTCACCAGGATTAGCCTTTTCTTTTTGACCATTGAAGAAAAAAGTAACATGAGCATATTTCTCTGTTTCGCTAATCCTTAATTGTTTAAACCCTGCCTTACTTACAACCTCCCCTAATAAATTATTTAAACTAATACTTGGAAAAGCAATTGGCGTTTTCAAAGAAGAATAGTATTCTGTCATGGCAACAAAATTTAAAGAAAAATATTTTCTTTTAAATCCAGAAAAATTCTTTTCAACCAAAGCCTGTGTTAATTGACGAGTTCTGTCAGTTCTAAAGTTAAGGAAAACAAGAGTGTCGCCAGGTTTTATTCCTGGATAATCCCGATGTTTTAATGGTTCAATAAATTCATCTGTTTCACCTCTTTTGTGACAATCTTTTATTGCTTCTTTGGGACTTATAAACTCTTTCCCTACTCCCAAAGCTATCGCTTGATAAGCTTTTTTAGTACGTGCCCAACGTTTATCTCTGTCCATAGCAAAATAACGGCCGGAAATAGTCATAATTTTCCCAAAACCAATATCTTTTAGCTTTTTCTCTAAAACATTAAGATGTTTCAAGCTAGAAGTTGGTGGCGCATCTCGGCCATCAGTTATAACATGAAGATAAACATCATGAAATTTTTCTTTCTGACAAAGATCTAAAAAAGATAGAAGATGATTTAAATGAGCATGAACACCTTCGGTTTGTAATAAGCCAAGTAAGTGAAGACTAGTTTTATTTTGACGACATTTTTTTATTGCTTCCAAAAAAACTTGATTCTTAAAAAAAGATCCATCTTTTATTGCTTTATTAATCCTTGTCAGTGATTGGAAAATAACCCGACCAGACCCCATGGTTAAATGCCCAACTTCTGAATTACCTTGATAACCATGTTCTAAGCCAACTGCTTCACCACTAGTTAATAAAAGACCGTGCGGATAATTCTTTTGATAAAAATCATTATTCGGTGTTTTGGCCGCTTTAATAAAATTACCAGCAGTTTTTAGATTATGCCCCCAGCCATCACGAATTATTAGAATAAGTGGATTTTTTGCTTTCATAAATTATTTTATATATTATTTCCTTTATATTTTAGCTTATTTAAAAATAAATAAAAAGAAGGTCATTTTTTGACCTTCTACTTTCAGTTAAGCACCGCTTTTTCAAGCTCCGCTTCTTTTGCCAAGCATTCCGGACATTTTTCCGTATAGTCGGCAAAATTTTCCACCAAATAAAGAAGATAAGTTGATTTAAGGATAGATTGGATGACGATCCATTCCTGATCACTTAAGGAAACCCATTGGTCACCTTTAAGCTCATCAGAAACACCAGCCTTTCCTCTTGTCCTTAACTCTACCATCTTTTTTATTTCAATCAATTCCTCTTCGCTTTTAGCCTGGCTTATAAGCTCTCGGATTTCTTGGGTCTCTGCCTCCTCAATCTCGTCAAACTCAATAGCCATTTTGCGAACATCATCGGCATTGATTTTTATCCGCCGACAAATTGGGCAATAAACCAGTACCATTTCAATCTTTCTTGAAACGATAAATTGGCCCACGATTAGAATACCACTTTTTCAAACAATTAAACGGGTCTTGAAAAAGATAAAACCAATCATTGTCAGCAGAATTGACGTTAGAGAAAGAGATAAACTCTATCGGCCCGCCAATTTTAGGATCATTGCTTTGAAACTTTAAGAAATGCTTGCCATCCCGAGCACTCACTTCTAAAATTTTCCCGGTATCCTCTTCATCTTCTCCCCGAAAGATTTTTACATCCACACCCGGGATTAAATACTGTTCTTTCATAATACCACCCTCTCCTTTAGGGCTTTTTTAAATTAAAAAATGTACAATTGATTATTAAATATATCAATTTCTTTAGAAAAAGTAAAGATGGGTAATTTATAGAGTCTCTAAGATATTAATAGCTTTCCTAAATGCTTTTCCTCTGTGATTTATACCTATTAAGTCTTCGTGATTAAATTCAGCTGCACTTTTTTGATATAAAAAATCTTTAGGCAAAAAAATAGGTGCATAACCAAAACTTTTATCACCTTTAGGCTGAGAAGCTATTCTTCCCTCCCAATAACCATCGGTTGTAGCAATAAAATTATCAATTGGATTATAAATAGCAACACTACAATGATAATGAGCTCCGCGCTTTTCCTCTAAAATATTCTCTAGTTCTTTTAATAATTTCTCGTAGTTTGCCTTATCATCTCCTTTTGCATGATAACGAGCTGAATGAATTCCTGGTCGTCCGCCTAAGGCGTCAACGCACAAACCACTATCATCAGCTAAAGTAAGCATGTTTAAATGCTTGCCAAATAAAAGCGCTTTTATT
>CAZFUP010000028.1:0-7478 GCA_964522055.1 uncultured Gammaproteobacteria bacterium | reverse complement strand
CCCACCATTACAAGAAACACTCGATAGAGTGTTTTTTGTTATTTAGTGGTTTAATATCTTGATAAATTAGTTAAATAGTTTGATTAATCTTGATTTTAATTGTAATATTATTAAATATAAACATATTGAGAATAAAAATATGAAAAATAAAAATAAGGAATTACTTGAATTTTTTTCTCGAACAATTGAGGAGGTTTTTTCAATGGAAGAATTCAAGAAAAAACTTGAGTCAGGAAAACAACTAAAGATTAAGTATGGGGTGGACGTAACTGCGCCTACTTTGCATATTGGGCATGCAGTAAACCTTTGGATGTTGAGAGCAATGCAAGACATGGGGCATAAGATTCAGTTCTTAATTGGTGATTTTACTACTCAAATTGGAGATCCGACTGGCAAAAGCAAAACAAGGCCAATGATAAGTAAAGAAGAAATTGATTCTAATACTGAGACTTTTATTAATTCTGTAAAAAGTGTTTTAAGATTTGACGATCCGAGTTTAATTGAAATTCGTAGGAATTCAGAATGGTATGATAAAATCGGTGTTGCTGAATTTTTGAAGTTATTATCGCTGGTAACTCATTCTAAGCTGATTTCCCGAGACATGTTTAAAAAAAGAATTAAAGAATCTCAAGATATTTACATGCATGAAATGTTGTATCCTGTACTACAGGGTTATGATTCTGTAATGCTGGAATCAGACCTTACCATTGTCGGCACAGATCAGCTATTTAACGAAATGCTCGGCAGGATTTATCAAGAAAAGTTTGGGCAATCACCTCAGGTTGTTATCACTACCAAACTAACGCCCGGTATTGACGGCAAAGAAAAACAAAGCAAAAGTATTGGAAATTATATTGGTTTAGCTCATTCTCCAAAAGATAAATTTGGGAGAGCAATGAGTATTCCTGATAATTTAATTATTCCATATCTTGAGGTTTACACAACTGTTCCTCTGGATGAGATTAAAATTTTAAAGAAAAATCTTAGCAAAGATCCAATGAGTGCTAAAAAATATTTAGCCGAAAAAATAGTTGAAAGATATCATGGTAGTGAAGTTGCAAGCCAGGAAAGAAAATGGTTTGAAGACACCTTTTCTTCTAAAAACGTACCGGATGATATTAAAGTAATTGAAGATTCTAGTTTGGCCACCGTCTTTGATGCAATGCTTTTATATTTTAAAAACGAAAAAACAAATTCTGATATTAGACGTTTATTTAGTCAAAATGCTGTATCTCAAAACGGAAACAAAATTACTGACATAAAAACGGCTGTGTTTGACGGAGATTTAATCAAGGTCGGAAAAAGAGACTGGTTTAAGGTGAAAAAGTAAATTAAATGTTTGTTTATTTTAAAATGGGCCAAGCTATATTTGGTCCATTTTTCTTTAAAATTACAACGTTATAATATAATAATATTTAAAAATATATTTTTAACTATGAATACAAAGAATATTATGCAAGCCGCTTTTTTGGGCTTAAGCTATAAGGATAATGAAATAGATTATTCTCTTTTGTTTAATAATAAAATTAAAGGCAGTGTTAAGTTTAATAAAAAAAATTATCACAAAGAATTATTAGATTTTGTTAAAAAAATAGCCAAAGAAAATAAAGTAAAAATTTATTCTGCTGGCTTTATTAATTTTCCTGATTTTGAAAAAATAGCTACAAAATTTTGGCTTAAATTAGACGTTGTCCCGGTTTTAATAAATAAATCAAATGGGAGTTTTGAAGATAGAGTAAAATTGGCCAGTTTGGAAGCAAGAGCAATTTTTAATAAAGATTTAAGCCCTAATCATACATTTAATAAATATAATTTAGTTAAAGAAAGATTTTTAAGTGATTTAAGTTCTTATAAAAAAATTGCCAAACCTAAAGATTGGGAAAAAATTATTAAAATAGCAAAAGAAATAAAAGAAAAAAATATAAAAATTCTGTTTATTAATTCAACTGCTGCTGGGGGCGGAGTGTCTTTGATGAGACACGCGCTTATTAGGCTTAGCTCTCTGCTTAAAATTGATTTAAAGTGGCATGTTTTAAAAGGGAGCACAGAGATATTTAATATTACTAAAAAAAAGATACATAATGTTTTGCACGGGATAGCTAAACCAGACGTATTTTTAACTGATTTAGATAAAGCTAAATATAATAAATGGATAAAAGAATGCTTTAAAAATATAAAAGATTTATTGAAAGATATAAACGTTGTGGTAGTTGATGATCCTCAGCCGTCAGGACTAATACCTTTAATAAAAAAAGAATATCCCGGTATAAAAGTGTTATATAGATCACATATTCAGATATATTCTAAATTAATTAATAATAATGTAAAACAAAACAAAAATACTTGGAATTTTGTTTGGAATAACGCAAAAGAGGCAGATTTGTTCATTGCACATCCGGTTAAAGAATTTGTTCCTAAGGATGTAGACAGAAAAAAAGTGCTCTATTTTCCAGCCACTACAGATAGATTAGATGGATTGAATAAAAATATAACTCATGAAAATAAAAAATATTATTTTCAATTATTTAATAGTATTTTGGAAAAATCAGGTTTTAAGTATTTAAACTTAAAAAGGCCATATATTATTCAAGTAGCTAGGTTTGATCCTTCAAAAGGCATATTAGATGTGGTTGAATCATATTGGAAATTAAGAAAAATAATGATTGAAAAGGGAGTAAAGTTAAAGAACATTCCACAGTTAGTGATAGCTGGAAATGGGGCGACTGATGATCCAGAAAGCGTGCCAATATATCAGGAGCTTATTCAACATATAAATACTGATAGCTTTAAACATATAAAAGATGACATAAAAGTAGCTTGTCTTCCTCATAACGATCAATTGTTAAATGTTTTATTAGGTGGAGCAAAAATTGCTTTACAGCTTTCTCATCGCGAAGGTTTTGAAATAAAGGTAACCGAAGCGCTGATGAAAGGTGTTCCGGTTATAGCCTATAAGACAGGGGGAATCCCATTGCAAATTTTAGATGGAAAAACTGGTTATTTAATTCAAAAAGGAAAAACAAAAGAAGTTGCTGAAAAAATATTGCTATTATTAGACGACAAAAAGCTTTATAAAAAGCTTAGTTTAAATGCTAAAAAGAACATCAATGATGATTTTTTAACAATTAATAGTTTATATCGCTGGCTATCTCTTTCTCTTTAAAGATAAAAACTTTAGTTAATATATGTTAAAATTAAAATATAATTTATTAACATTTTTATGTATATAACTAACAATCCTGGGGCTGGTGTAATGCAGGCTGTAAATAATTATTCAGAGTGTCCTGTTTGTGAGCCTCCTTGTGAAATTCAATGGACTGGCCAGATTAATGTTCTTGGCTTTATTTTTGCACTAGTTTGTGTTTCTTTGTATTTAGTTCGCCAGAAAGATTTCCCTATGTTCTTTAGCCGACGTAAAAAGAAAATTGCTAAAAAACTTAAAATTGCCTTTTGGGTGTTTCTTGCTCTTTTCTTTCTTTATATTTTTAATATAAATTATCAAGATATTGGAGAGACTTGTTTAGTAAAAGGGATGCTTTTAGAAATTAAATTTTGGCCTAAGGGTATAACACCTTGGTTTTAATAGATTTTTTATGAATAAAGATATAATAGTAAACAATGAAAACGAAACCTATAAACAGGGCTCTTCTTTTGCTCTTAAATTAGAAAAGGGAGAAAATTTAGCTTTATATGGTAATTTGGGAGCTGGAAAAACTAAATTTCTTCAAGGATTAGCCAACGGTTTAGGAGTAAAGGAAACTGTAAATAGTCCTACATTTAATATTTTAAAGATTTATAGAGTCTGTGGGCATAAAAAGATAAAACAGTTTTGTCATGTTGACGCCTATCGTTTAAATTCAGAAAAAGATCTTATATCTTTAGGAATAGAAGAGTATTTAGCTGATCCGGAAATTGTTGTGGCTATTGAATGGGCGGAAAAAATAGAAAAAATATTACCAAAGAGTTCTTGGATTATAAAATTGAGTTTTATTTCGGAGAATAAAAGAAAATTAAGTATAAAAAAACAGCCCTAATCGTGTAGGGCTGTGCTTTTGTAAAAACATTCTTTAGAAAATGTTTATAATTTCATCAATCAGACCAAATTTCAGCGCTTTTTTTGCTGAGATGGCCTGGTCTTTGTCCATCAGTTTAATGATTTCTTCCTGAGGAACAATCATTTTTTTCGACATAGCCTTTATAAAGACTTTGTCGTTTTTTTTGATTTTTCCCAGGTCCTTTTCCAATCCTTTCCACACACTTTCTGCGGTGTCATCGTGGTGCAGGATCATATCCTGAACAGGCAGAAAGACGTGGTGGATTAGAATCCGTGACCCTTCACTTGCGTAACGGGTTTCGCAGGCCTGAAGGACCATTGCAGCGGCCGAGAAAGCATCTCCGATAACAATACCAATAACCGGGTTGGGACTAAGGGATATGTTGTCATAAAGCTTTCTGGCTCCCGGAAAACTTCCTCCGTGACTGTTAAAAAACAGAAATATAGGCCCCTCACTCTTATTCAGTTCAAAAAGCTGTCCAATTAAGTTGTCAGCTTCTTTTTCTGAAAAAGATCTGCTTAAGTAAAGGGACCTTTCTGGTTTTAAATCCAGTTTTTCTTTTTTCATTTTTTCTTTTTTTGGTTTATATTGGGGTTTTTAATGTGCTTGACAAAATTAACTCGATAAGGTATAATAACAAAATAGTTAATGTTTGTCAATAGTTATTAATTAAGTTATTTATAGATTTAAGTTTTTAATTCTATAGATAATCAATAAAATTATGAATTTTGAAACAATGCCAAACGCCTCTGATGAAAAAAAAGAAGAGTTTGTAAGAGAAGAAGGTTTTCCTAAAAGAGTACAATTAAGAGATGGAACAGTTGCTTTTGCTGAGAATCAGAAAGAACTAGAGAGAATAATAGAAGAAGATAACGAGAATTCTGATTACATCAGAAAATAAGATAAAAAAATCGAGCCTAACAGCTCGGTTTTTTGTTTATAGCGATAAGGGTTAATAAAGCGCCAAGAGAGATACCAACGTCAGCTAAATTAAAGACTGTAAAATACTGTAAGTAGAAATAATCAATGACATACCCATAGCTTAGGCGGTCTATAAAATTGCTAATTGCTCCCAGTAGTATCATTAATAAGGAAAAAGAAAGAAAGATGTTAATCTTTTCTTTGTTTAAAAAGAATAGAAAGAAAAATAAAGCGATAATTATTACTCCAATTAAAAAATTTAATATTATCCCAGAAAAAGGGAGAGAAAAGGCAATATTATAATTTGGTATAAAAGTAAAGCTAAAAAAATCTTTTATTAATTTAAAATTGGAAGTAGAGCCTAAATTTTGTGATAGTATTTTAAGATAACGGTCAGTGCTAAAAAATATAGCTATAAGCAAAGCTATAGCTATATTGTATCGGTTTATTTTTAGAATAGTTTTATTCATTTTCTTGTAATTCTGTTTTACAAGCAACACAAGAACTTGCAGTTGGACGAGCAATTAATCTTTTTTCTGGAATTGGTTTACCACAATATTTACAGGTTCCATAAGTCCCTTTTTTTATACGTTCTAAAGCTGATTTTACATCTTCTAAGCTTTTTTCCAAGACTTTTTCTGTGGCAACATTAGTTGAGTAATCAACTATTTCTTGAGCGTTCTCATCTGGCTTATTTCCATATTCAGGAAATTTAGCGCTTGTATTATCGCTTTCATGATGATCTAATCGCGTCAATTCTTTTAAGTCATTTTCTAAAAGTTTTTTACGCGCTAAGAGATTTTTTTCAATTTCAGCAATTGTTGCTTCGTTTAATTCGTTTTTCATAGATTGGCATAAATTAAAAAAACTAGAAAAATTAGTAGTTTTTTATAAGGTTATTATAGCCCATAATCTAATTTTTAGCAAGTTTTTTGGGGGATTTTTTGGAGTTTTTTAAAGTGAATAAATTTTGACAAGTAGAAAAGTTTTTGCTATGATTTTCCTGTTGTTTTGGAGTGGTAGTTCAGTTGGTTAGAACGCCTGCCTGTCACGCAGGAGGTCGCGGGTTCGAGTCCCGTCCATTCCGCCAAGATAAGCCCGGGTTACCCGGGCTTTTTTAAAAGAAAAAGCTTCCTGTATTTTCTTAAATGTGTTATTAATTAAAATAGCCCTTGTAAATTATAAAAAGCCTATATTATGAAAATTTTTCAAAACATTTCTTGGACAAAAACTGGATTACAAAGATATTCTCTTAAAACAAACAAGGAAGAACGTGATGAATTCTGCTCTTCTATTATTAGCTCTTCTTCTCCTAGTTTTGGTTTTTATTTATTATTACTTCTTTCAACTTTTATTGTTACCTTTGGTTTAATAAAGGATAATGTAATTTTATTAATTGGCGGTATGATGGTTGCCCCTCTCTTATCACCTATTCTGTCAGTTTCTTTAGCTTTAACAATTTTAAATTTTAAGGTTTTTTTGCGCTCGCTTGTAGTTTTTTTCCTTTCAGCTATAACTTCATTAATTGTGGCGGCTTTAATTGGACTGACAACGGAAATTAGTTTACAGGCTATTGGGGCTATTAGTTTAATGAGTCAATTTGATTTTGCCACTTTATTAATTCCAGTTGCCGCTGGTGCTGCTGCTAGCTTTACTTGGGCTAAAAAAGATTTAGCCAGTTCTTTGTCAGGAGTGGCGGTAACGGTTACCTTACTACCACCGCTTGCAGCGATGGGACTGGCTATTTCTTCTGGAGAGAAAGCAATTTTTAGGGATGCTTTAGCTATTTATAGTCTTAATGTTTCAGGAATTATAATCGGCAGTTTAGCTATTTTTATTTTACTGGGATTTTATAAATCTGCCAAAAAAGTAATTAAAGAGGTGAAAAAAGAGGAACAATCTTAATTATCACTAATAAAAATAAAAAGAGACTCTTTTGAGTCCCTTTTTTGATACTTTAAATTATTTCTTAGGAAGATATTTCAGTGTTAGATATGCTAACAGTCCTCCCAGAAGAGCAGTGATAAGTTGTGGCCAACTCATCATTATAATTATATTTTGGGCTAGCTCTTTTTTTAATAGTAAGTTTATGATAATCGAACTTGATAAAAAAAGAAAAGCAAATTTAAAAGCGCTAGCCATTATTATTGCTAAAAAATATTTTTTTTCTAAATTTTTAAAGACAATAATAAGCAGAATATTACTTAGTATAATAAAGGGTAGCATGGGTGCCAGTGGGGTAGGCAGAGTTCCAACAGCAAGTGCTATTAGACTGGGAACCATAGCTATTATGGTACCAGCCCTTGTTCCTAATAATGAAACGGTAACAAAAAGAGTAGCGTTCACTAAAATTCCTGTTATAAGTTGTTGTTTTAAAAAAGGCGCGAAATAAGCAACAACAAACAAAGAAACAAACAAAGTTAAATAAGTTATTTTGTTTTTACTTAGAGTAATAGAAGAAAAATTATTCATAGTTAATAAATTAAAATTATTTATTAGCGG
>CAZFUP010000027.1:0-7505 GCA_964522055.1 uncultured Gammaproteobacteria bacterium | reverse complement strand
TTAATTATTAGTCTTAGAAAGTAATTATAATAACAATAAAAATATAATTCAACAAGTTGAAAGAATAAGAGTGAAGAAATGTTTTTATTTTGCGTATTATGAAAATATAGCTGAAAAATATCTTTTCTGGTGTTATAATAAAATAATGGATTATTTAAAGGAAGACAATATCTCGCCCAGTGATTTATCTGATGAAAAATTAGTGGCTTTAAGCTTGGAAAATCCAGATAATTTTGCTTATTTGATTGAGCGTTATAGATTAAAATTATCTATTTATATAAAAAGATTAACAAGTATAAGTGACGATGATTTAGATTTTAAACGCTTTTTTCATATGTTTCTAGTTTAGTAACACATGGAGAAAGTGTCTAGTGTTTGGGGTACCTTCCATTTTAATTTGTTGGCAGTTACTTCTTCCTGGCAAGGACCGATAATAGGGTTTACTTTCTCTGTGCTGGTTGGAATATTTTTTGGGTTTTACCCTGCTTATAAAGCTAGTCGGCTTGATCCGGTTGACGCCTTACGTAGTGAATAGATAATTTTTTAAAAAAGCATAGATATTTCCATCTTTGCTTTTTTTATTTACCCAGAAATGCTATTATTTATAAAGAAGAAATTAATTTTAAATAATATGAATAACAAGTTAAAAAATGTTGGTTTATTTTTACTTTGTTTAGCTATTCCTCTTTTTATTGGTTATCTAGGTTCAATGTTAACCGCTACTGGGGTCAGCACTTGGTATCCGCTTATTAATAAGCCATCTTTTAATCCGCCAAATTGGTTATTCGCTCCAGTTTGGACTCTTCTATATATTCTTATGGGAGTAGCTTTGTTTTTAGTTATTAAAAAGGGTAAAGAGAGTAAATATCGTCGTCAGGCCTATTTAAGCTTTGGGGCTCAGCTTTTTTTAAATCTTTATTGGTCTTTTCTTTTCTTCTACACCAAGATGCCGTCTTTAGCTTTCTGGGCCATCATTTCTCTTGTGTCTATGATAATAGTAAATATTTATTATTTTTATCAGATTAGAAAATCAGCTGCTTATTTGTATGTTCCATATTTAGCTTGGGTGTCTTTCGCTAGTGTTTTAAATTATTTTATTTGGCAGTTAAATTAAGTTATTATGAAGAATCCAATAAAGTTAAGCTTTAAAAGTGAATGGTTTTCCGTTCTTTTATTGTTAATTATTTTTATCTCCAGTTTTTATTTTTATTTACATTTTCCTGATCAAGTGCCTAGTCATTGGAATATTAGAGGAGAGGTTGACGGTTATAGCAGTCGTCTTGGTGCCTCTATCCTTATTCCTCTTATGACCCTTGGCATGTATCTAATGTTTTTATTCCTACCGTATCTTGATCCTAAAAAGGAACAGTATGCAAAATTTACTCCTACTTACCACTTCTTTAAGAATGCAATAGTTGCTTTTTTCTTTATTTTATATTTTCTAACAGGACTAAATGGTTTGGGTTATAAGATGGATATTGGTTTCTATGTTCCAATAATGATAGGTATTTTATTTATTGCCATTGGTTTTATGATGAAACGTCTTAAAACTAATTGGTTTATGGGGATAAGGACACCATGGACTATGTCATCTGAAGTAGTTTGGGAAAAAACTAGTCGTTTTGGTTCTTATCTTTTTATTCTCAGTGGAATTTTAATGGCGGCGACTGTTTTATTTAAAGACAAAGGAAAGATTATTCTTTTTGTTTTGGCTATTTTTCTAACTGCTCTTGTAATTCCAGCTGCTTCATATTTCTTTTATTATCAGGAAACGAAGAAAGTTCAGAAAAATGAGAAGTAATAAAGTATGATAAAAGATTTGCCTTTGGCTGCTTTTTTTCGTCCAAAATCTTTGACGGAATTTGTTGGTCAAAAGAAAAATATTGGTGAGGGAACTTGGCTTTATCAAGCGATAAAAAACGATAGAGTGCCTTCTTTAATTCTTTGGGGGCCACCGGGAAGCGGTAAGACAACTTTAGCTTTTATTATTGCCAAAGAGACAAAGGCAGAATTTTATGAGCTCAGTGCGACTAGTAGCGGGGTTAAAGATTTAAAAGAGATAGTTGAAAAAGCTCGCTTGAGTCGTCGCTTGGGTACAAAAACTATTTTGTTTATTGACGAAATTCATAGATGGAATAAAGCGCAGCAAGACGCACTCCTGCCACAAGTAGAAAATGGAACAATAATCTTAATTGGGGCTACTACTGAAAATCCTAGCTTTGCTTTAAACGGCGCTCTTTTGTCACGTCTTAAAGTTATTATTTTAGAATCTTTAGAGTCAGAAGATTTAGAAGAAATTATTGGGCGAGCAGCTAAAAAATTAACAGTAAAATTAAATAAAGGAGAGAGAACTCTTATCGCTCGTTTAGCCAATGGTGATGCTAGGAAATCTCTTAATATCCTAGAAAGTGCGATTGAATCAATTGGTGAAAAAGGGAAGATAGACGCTAAGCTTATAAAAAATATTGTTAATAAGCCAGGTTTGCTACATGATAAAAAAGGAGAAGAGCATTATAATCTTATTTCTGCTCTTCATAAATCAATGCGTGGTTCTAATCCTGATGCAGCTGTTTATTATCTAGCGCGTATGGTGTCCGCTGGAGAAGACCCGCTTTATATTGCTCGTCGTCTAATACGTTTTGCCAGTGAAGATATAGGTCTGGCTAATAATAGTGCTCTAATGCTGGCTAGTTCAACCTATGATGCTTGCAAAAACACTGGTCTGCCAGAATGCGCAGTTAATCTAGCGCATTGTGTTATTTATTTAGCTAAATCGCCAAAAAATGTTGCGGCTTATTTTGCTTTTAATAAAGCAATGGCTGAAGTAGAAAAAAGCGGTAATTTACCCATTCCATTTCACTTGCGCAATGCTCCAACAAAGTTTATGAAGGAGATTGGCTATGGCAAAGATTATAAATATACGCCGACTGAAGATGATAGTAGTCAAGAATATTTGCCAGATAAATTAAAAGGGAAAAAGTTTGTATAAATTAAAAAGATATTTACTCGGTGAATTGTAAATTAATTTTTACAGTATCTTTATCTATAGAAATATCAAATCCCCGATAGCGATCATCTTGATAGAGAAAGTTAAAATAATCATCTAAAGCCTTGTTAAAAGGCTTGTTTGCTAAAAAAGAAGGCATAGGTATTCCGTATATTTTTAGTTTTTCTACTTTTAACTTTATCTTATTATCTTCATTTTTTAATTTTGCATTAAAGGAGGCGCGTCCTTTGATAAATTTTTTAAAATCAGCTGTTATTTTAAAAATATCGTCAGAAATAATTAATTTGAAATTAGTTAAAAGTGGATTTTTGACTTTAGAGCTTTCTTTATTAAAAAGATAATTTATTTCTGAACTAGTAAACTGGAAGTTGCTTTTATTGGCCATTATAGTATTTGTATCCTTCTTTTCAAACCCATTCTCAAATATTTGATATTTCAATTCAGCTAGTAATTGATTATCGGGTGATAGTTCAGATGCTTGATTTGTATAATTTTCAAGGATAGCTTTTTTAACCTCTGGAGTATTGTTATTTTTATTTCTACTAAAAGGCCAAAAAGCATTGGTTGTTAGAGGAATTATTAAAACAAGAAGGCTAAAAATAATTAAAAATTTTTTCATAAAATTATGTTATATTCCTCTTTAATTATATTCCTTTTTAACAGTCTTCACAATTAATTAAGTTTAGTAGTTGATAGCTTGTAACCGCGACCGCTGAAGGTATGGATCAGGTTGCGGTTTTTATTTTTATTTAATTTGCGACGAAGGCTGGCGATATGTGATTCTATGGAGTTAGAAAAAGGGTCGGCATTATAATCCCAGACATTTTCTAAAATTTGTTGACGTGAAACCACCATATCTTTATGGCGCAGGAGATATTCTAAAAGAGAAAATTCTCTCCTGGTAAAATATATTTCTTTTTCACCTCGTTTGACAGTTTTAGTCTTGGTGTTAAAAATTAAATTATCAACTTGATATATTTCTTCTTCAATTTTATTTGGTCTTTTTAAAATTGCCCTAATTCTTATTAATAATTCGGCAAATAAAAAAGGTTTAGTTAAGTAATCATCTGCGCCCAGAGAAAAAACTTCTTTTTTGCTTTCTAGCTCAGATTTAACTGTTAGCATAATAATTGGAACATGATTTTTTTCTTGACGAATTTCTTTTAAAACTTCTGGGCCTGATAATTTAGGAAGGCAATAGTCTAAGATGATAAGATCATAGCTCCCGGTGCGGGCTAAAAAAGAGCCCCTTTCTCCATCGCTAGCGCTTTCAACGCTAAACATTTCTGCTTCCAGTCCCTGGCGTAAAAGCTCTATTATCGGCTTTTCATCTTCAATGATGAGAATTTTCATAATTTTTTATTTAATTTATTATATTAAATAGTTTAAAGATAAGAAGTTAATATTTGCTTAAACATTTTTTAAAAACATACTGAAGCTTGTTGATAAATTTGCCAAAGTATGAGGAAAATAGTAATATAAAGACATGAAAAAAGCTTTATCAAATCAAGAACCAAAAGGTACTCAGGATTGGCTTCCGGAGGAATTTTTGCTTAGAAAATATATTTTTGATACTTGGCGTCGAGTTTGTTTGCGTTATGGGTTTGAAGAATACCTAACTCCTTTAGTGGAAAGCGCTGAAATATATAGAGCTAAGTCTGGTGAAGATGTTGGCGGAAAAGAACTGGTAACTTTCACTGATTTAGGTGGTCGAGAATTATCAATTCGTCCAGAAATGACTCCGTCAGTGGTAAGAATGTTGACCAAAAACTATGCTTCTAGTTCTAAACCGATTAAATATTTTTCCATTGCCAATTTCATGCGCAATGAAAAACCGCAACGAGGACGTAATCGTGAATTTTGGCAGCTTAACTGCGATATTTTTGGCAGTGAATCATTTTTAGCTGACTTGGAGATATTACAAATGGCACTTGATTTAGTTTTAGAATTTGATCCACCGCAGAATTCCTTTACCCTAGCAATAAACAATAGACAGTTAATAAATGCAGTTTTAGATTTAAGTGGCGCTGGTGTTTTAGAAAAAGAAACTAAAATGCAAGTTTTAAGAATACTGGATAAGTGGTTAAAATTAGAGAAAACAGAAATAAGAGACAGACTTCGCTTAGTCGGTTTAAATGATGAGTCTATTGAAATTTTAGAGATATTTATGAATAGCACTAGTCTAGAAGAAATTTCTCAAGAGTTGCCTGTTTTAAAAACGAATCCTGGGTTTATAGACATTGCTAAAATGATAGAGAGTTTAGACGATCTTGGTTATGGAGATTTAGTAGAGTTTAGACCAACAATTATTCGTGGACTTGATTATTACGATGGCTTAGTCTTTGAGGTTTTTGATAATAGTCCAGAAAATAACAGAGCTATGTTTGGTGGTGGTCGTTATAATGGCTTAGCCGAGATATTTGGCGTAGAAAATTTTCCAGCCGTTGGTTTCGCACCTGGTGATGAAACTTTTAAATTATTTTTAGAATCTTGGAATCTCTTAACTAAATTTGACTTACCGGTAGAGGAAAAATATTATCTTCCTTTACTTGATATTAATTTACAGACAGCGGTTAATCGTTTGGCTAAGGAATGGCGCAGTCGGGGCTTTAATGTTTTAACAGGATTAGAAGAACAAAAAATTGCCAAAGCTTTAGATTTTGCTAATAAGAAAAAAATTAATAAGGTTATTATTATCGGCTCAGAAGAACTAGCTAAGGGGGAATATAAGATAAAAGACATGATAAGTGGTGAAGAGAAAAGTAGAAAGATTTAATCTATTTGACACTTTTTCTCTTTTCTTGTAGTATAAAAACTATCTTTTCGCTTGTGACGCGACTTTAGATGTCGCGTTTTGTTTTGTTTAAAATAAATAAATAGATAAAAAATAAAATATGGAAATTCGTAACATCGCCATTATCGCTCACGTTGATCACGGCAAAACAACTTTAACTGATTCTTTATTAAAACAGGCAGGTATGCTTGAAGAAAATGTTAGTATGGACAGTAATTCCTTGGAACAAGAAAGAGGTATTACTATCTATGCTAAAAATTGCAGTTTGTTTTATAAGGATTATAAAATAAATATTGTGGATACTCCGGGACACGCTGATTTTAGTTCAGAAGTGGAACGTGTTTTGAGATCAATTGACTCAGTTATTTTAGTGGTTGATGCCCAGGAAGGTCCCATGCCTCAAACTAAGTTTGTTTTAAAGAAGTCTTTAGAATTAGGGCTAAAGCCGCTGGTAGTTATAAATAAAATTGATAAACCAGCTGCTCGTCCAGAAATAGTTTCAGAGATGGTTTATGAACTATTTTTAGATTTAGGAGCTAGCGATGAACAATTAGATTTTCCTTTGGTTTATGCAATTAGTAAACAAGGAAAAGCTGGTTTAAAGTTGGATGATATAAAGGATAACTTAGAGCCGTTACTTGATCTAATAGTAAGTCATGTCGCTCCAGCAGCTGATGCTGAAAAACTTAACTTGTCACTTTCAGCCCAGCCTTTTAATTTAGCTTATGATAATTTTTTAGGACGCTGTGCAGTAGCCAGGATTTATCAAGGTAGTATAAAAAACGGACAAAATGTTTTTATAAGAGATCTAAGTGGTAAAGTTAGGTCTGGTCGAGTTAGCAAGTTATTTACTTTTAAAGGTTTGTCTCGTCAAGAAGTATCTGAAGCATCAGCTGGAGATATAGTTTTAATTGCTGGGCTACCTAACATTTATATTGGTGAAACCATATCTGAAAAAAATGATCAATTAGCTTTACCGGCTATTTCTATTGATGAGCCAACTATTTCTTTAAATTTTTTGATTAATAATTCTCCTTTTGCCGGTCGCGAAGGGAAGTTTGTTACCAATCGCCAACTTAAAGAGAGACTAGAAAAAGAATTAGAGATTAATGTTGGTTTAAAGATAGATTTTTCTGACACTAATTATTATAAAGTTTTTGGCCGTGGCGAATTACATATTGCTGTTTTACTTGAGAATATGCGTCGTGAAGGTTATGAAGTTCAAGTATCGCAACCTCAAGTTATTATCAAAGAAGAAAATGGCGTGAAAACAGAACCATTTGAAGAAATCACTATTGATGTTCCTGAATCTTCAGCTGGAGTAATTATTGAAAAATTATCTCGTCGTCGTGGTCAAATGATAGATTTAAAAAACACTAATGGACAAACTAGACTTATTTTTGAGATACCAACTAGAGGAATTTTAGGTTATCGCAGCGAATTTATAGTTGATACTAAGGGTGAAGGGATTCTTTGTTCTCGTTTTATTGGTTTTAAACCATTGGCAGGAGATATAGAGAGAAGCGCTTTAGGCTCTATGGTTTCAATGATGAGCGGTAAGGCCCTAGCCTTTTCATTGTGGAATTTGCAAGAAAGAGGCGTTTTATATATACGTCCCAATATTGATGTTTATGAAGGTATGGTTATTGGCAATGTTTCCAAAGGCAACGATTTAACGGTTAATCCAATAAAAGGAAAGAAGTT
>CAZFUP010000026.1:0-8901 GCA_964522055.1 uncultured Gammaproteobacteria bacterium | reverse complement strand
CTTTCTCTATTGACATTTAATAATTTTAGTTGTAGTTTTAGTTAGTTATATTATTGTCCTTTTTAACCAACAATCGCATAATATCATGAAAACATTTTTTTTCCTTCTTTTAGGGCTTCAAATGGGTTTTTTAACCCTCCAAAATACCAATTTGTCGTTTCCGCTTGATCCATTCCCGAAAAAAGAAGCCAAAGAGTCAATTACCAAATTGGCTGCTATATTGCCGGAAAAGAGGAAGGTTTTTATTCCGGTTACAAAACAACCGAAAAGGAAACGTTTTTAAAAGCTAATGCCCCAAATCTATATAGAAAAATTTGGGGTTTTTTATAATTTAACGTTGACTAAAGCAATAAAGTGAAGTAATATTAAACAATAGATGAATAAAAAACAAAAGGGCCAGGGCCTTTTTAGTAATATAAAATAAAAGCTTATGAATATCAGCGAATTGGCCAGAATTTTAAGAATTTCTCCCCAGGAATTGCGTGATTTATTGCCGCAACTCGGTTTTGCTATTGGCCAAAAAGCGATAAAAGTAGACAATAATACGGCCAAAAAGATCATGAAGGAGTGGAATTATTTGCGCCGAGAGTGGGAGGAAAGAAAGGCAGCGGCTGAACTGAAAAAACAAGATGAAGTTTTGCCAAAGGAAAAAAAGACTATTGCTGTTCCTAAAGTTATAACTGTTCGTGCCTATGCTGAGTTAGCCGGTATTCCGGTTAATAGAGTTTTGGCAGAATTAATGAAAAATGGAATATTTACCTCTATTAATGAAAAAATAGATTTTGACACCGCAATGATAGTTGGGGAAAATCTTAACCTTGATGTTCAAGAAGCAAAAATTGAAATTGAAGAAAATGAACAAGAAGATAAAAAATTAGAAGCTATTTTAGCTAAAGAAAAAGATGAAAATTTGATTGATAGAGCTCCCGTGATTGTTGTTATGGGTCATGTTGATCATGGTAAAACTAAACTGCTTGATTCTATTCGTAGTACTGATGTTGTGGCTGGTGAAGCTGGTGGAATTACTCAACATATAGGTGCTTATCAGATTATAAGACAAAAAAGAACTATTACTTTTATTGATACTCCTGGTCATGAAGCCTTTACCGCCATGCGTAGTCGCGGAGCTAAGGTGGCTGATATTGCTATCTTAGTAGTGGCAGCTGATGATGGCGTGAAACCACAGACGGTTGAAGCTTTTCGTATTATTGAAGCAGCTAAGATTCCATATATTGTTGCTATTAATAAAATTGATAAACCAACGGCTGATATTAATAAAACTAAACAAGAATTATCTTCTCAGCTTAACATTACCCCCGAAGATTGGGGTGGAAAAATAATTTGCGCTCCAGTTTCTGCTAAAGAAGGAACGGGTATAGAAGATTTATTAGATATGGTTTTATTATTAGCTGATACAGAATCTAATAATTTAAAAGCAAACCCAGAATCAGCTGCTGCCGGGACAGTAATTGAGTCAAACGTTGATAAGGCAGCCGGACCTTTGGCTACTATTTTAGTTCAAAATGGCACATTAAGAGTTGGAGACCAGCTTTGTTTTAATGAGGTTATTTATGGAAAAGTTAAGTCCTTGCGGAATTATAAAGGAGAAGAAGTTGAAAGCGCTGGACCATCTGCTCCGGTTAAAATCCTTGGTCTGAAAATTTCTCCAGCAGTTGGTGATATTTTAAATGTTGGTGAAGGTGAAAAGGTGAGGGTTAAAAAAATTAGAAGTAATTCTCAAACATCAGAGAATGTTTTATCTGAAAATGAAAATAATAATGATGACAAAACTCCAAAAATGAATGTTCTTATAAAAGCTGATTTTTTGGGTTCAGCAGAAGCGGTTGACGAATCTTTAATGAAATTAAATAATGAAAAAGTTAAAGTTAAAGTTATTAGCAAGGGGCTGGGTTATATTACCGAAGGGGATGTTAAAAGGGCGGAGGATTCAGGGGCTGTTATTTTAGGTTTTAATGTTCGTATTTCTCCAGCTGTTGAAACTTTAATTAGAGAAAGACAAATAACTGTAAAGATTTTTTCTATTATTTACGATTTAATTAAATATGTTAAAGAAGAAATGCAACTTTTGGTAAAACCAGAAATAAAGCGCATTGATTTGGGTCGTCTTAAAGTTTTAGCAATTTTTAGAACAGAAAATGATAGCCAGATAGTTGGTGGTAAAGTTTTGGATGGAGAAATAGAAAATAATGCAATAATTGAAATAAAACGCGGAGATGATTTTATTGCTTCTGGCAAACTTGTTCGTTTGCAATCGGGTAAACAAGATGTTAACTCGGTTGAAAAAGATCAAGAAGCTGGCATTAAATTTGAAGGAAAGCCGGTTATTGAAGAAGGAGATATCTTAGTTGTTTATAAAGAAGAGCGTGTAGTTAACAAGATTTAATATGGCTAAAGCAGAAAAACTAAATGGTCTTTTAATGTTTGAACTAGCTCAGGCGGTTAACAGGGAGGTTTCTTTGGGAAATATTCTAATAACAATTACCTATGTTGATTGCTCGCCTGATTTAAGCCAGGCGAAGATAGGTTTTTCGGTTTTACCAGACAATATGGTTGGAACAGCCTTAAGAAAATTAAACTCAGCTACAGGAGAAATAGTTGCTATTTTAAGGAAACGATTAAAATTAAGAAAAATGCCTCATTTAATTTGGGAGTTTGATGTTACAGAAAAAGAGGCTGCTAAAATTGAAAGACTTATTTCTGATATTAAAGATGTTTAAATAGACAAATAGATTTTAAAAAAAGATAAAAAGTCTAGGCTTTATAGCCTGGACTTTTTGTTAATTATTGTATAGAATGGAGGGTTATTATAAGAGGTATTTAATTATGAATTTCACAGAAAAGCTACAATTAGCTTATAAAAAAATAGAATCTGCTCAGAATATTTTAATCATTGGGCATATTTCTCCTGATGCAGATGCAATTGCTTCTATGGGAGCAATAATGGAGATAGCCCAGAGATTAAAAATTTCTTTTTATGCTTTTGCTGATAAAAAACCAGAAGGAGCTTATGATTTTATAAACAACGAAGCTTTTGTTTTCTCTATTGAACCAGTAGATTTAAAAAATTATGATTTAATAATAATTTTAGATTGTGGTTCTATTGCTCGAACAGGGATAGAAAAACGTTTGCGTAATCTCATAAATGCCAGACAAAATGGTAGACTAATTTCATCCCCTTATATTATTGAATTTGATCATCACGAAAAGCAGGAATCATATGCTGATTTAGAGATAAAAGAAGCAGATAAGGCTGCCACTACAGAAATAATTTATCATTTTTTAATTGTAAATCATTTAGAAATAACTAAAACTTTAGCGGACTGTATTCTAATTGGTTTAATGACAGATACTGGTCATTTTCTGCATGCTAATTCTTCACGAGAAGCTTTAGCGATTGCCTCAGAGATGCTTTTGTATGGAGCCTCTCTTCCCAAGATAATAAATAAGACGGCGCATAATAAAAGTTTTGTGTCTCTTAAAGTTTGGGGGCGAATTTTAGAGAGAATAAAATTTAATCCTGATACGGGATTGGCAACTGCCGCTTTACTAGAAGAAGAAATGAATGAATTGTTAACGCCAGCCGAAAAAGAGGCCAATGCGGACCTTTTTGGGGAGATAGTCTCTTTTATGAGTTATTTATCCAAGGTTCGTGTAGCCCTTCTTTTAAGAGAAGAGGAGGGTATTGTTAAGGGTAGTTTGCGTAGTAATGATCCAGAGATAGATGTTTCTCTTTTGGCTGCTAATTGGGGTGGAGGTGGCCACAAAAAAGCCGCTGGATTTGCTGTCCGCGGCAGATTAAAGGCAACTAAAAATGGATTTAAGATAATAAAACAGAATTAATAATATCTATTTCTTTGTTTGTTTTTTATCTTCGCGCCATTGTTTAATTTTTTTATGATCGCCACTTAAAAGTATCTTAGGAATAGGATATTTTTTATTACCAACTTTAAATATCTCTGGCCTGGTGTATTGTGGGTATTCCGTGATACCTTCTTCAGAATGAGACTCTTCAATAATACTTTCTTTGTTGCCAAGTACTCCAGGAATAAGGCGAGTAATTGAATCAATAATAGTTAAGGCTGGCAATTCTCCACCAGTTAAAACATAATCACCAACCGAGATTTCTTCATCAATAAAATGTTTAATTCTTGCATCCACTCCTTCATAACGTCCACAAATTATAACTATCTCCTCTAGTTTGGAATATTTTTTAGCTAAAGATTGATTCCAGTTTTTACCAGCAGCTGACATTAGCAGCACCTTTCTTTTTTTTATTTTATTTTTACCGCTTAATTTTTTTATAGTATTTAAAGCTTTATATAAAGGTTCTATTTTCATAAGCATACCAGCCCCACCGCCATAAGGAGTATCGTCTACTGTTTTGTGTTTATCATTTGTATAATCTCGTAAGTTATGAATTTTATATTTAACTATTTTTTTTAAAGCAGCTCTTTTTAAAATACCCTCATTTAAATAGGAGTCAAAGATTTGTGGGAAAATTGTTATTAAATTAAATTTCATAAAAAGATAATAATGTTTATTGCTTTATTATAACAAAAAAGCGCTATTATTACACGGCGCCTTTTTGTTTTATTTAGTTTTGTTTGTTTTTAGATGTTTAGATCATCAATCGCTGAAGTATCAATGTCTTCGCGGCGATCTTGAGATTGGTGACGATTACCACCCTCTGGGTCATAAATCTTCAGATTAACGCGGGAATTGTTTTTGGCGCCGACAATTTTTAATAAAGTGCGAATTGCTTGCGCTGTTTGACCCTTGCGGCCAATAACATAGCCCATGTCAGCAGGGTTGATTTTAAGAGTTAGCAATACGCCTCTCTCATCAATCGTTCTGTCGACAACTACGTCGTCAGGGTTTCCAACGATTTGTTTTACAACAGTTTCCAAAAACTGCTTGTCTTGTTCTACCATACGTTTCGTTTTAATGTTATTAAATAACTGCTATTTAGCAGATTTTATAATTTTATTATGACAGAAGAGGATAATTTGTCAATCTATTCAGCTTTTTCTTCTTCTGTAGTTACTTCTTCCTTTGTTTCTTCTACGGCTACTTCTTCTGTTTCTGGTGCATTATTAATTTCAGGAGCAGGAGTAGACGCTTTTTTCTTTTCCTCCTTAGCTTTAATTTGGCCTAAGCGCTTTTCGCTAGGTTTTCCTGGTTTAGAAGCGGTTACCTTTTTACCATCAACAATCTTTTTTTCTATTAAAAGATTATTAACAGAAGCAGTCATCTGTGCACCCTTTGATAACCAGTAGTTAATTCTTTCTGATTTGGCGTTTAATTCTTTTGAGTGAGGGTTATATGAACCAAGAATTTCTAAAACTCTTCCGTAAGGATCACGGCTCTTTTCGGAAATAACCAAGCGAAACATTTTTTTATTAGTTTTTCCAGTTTGGGATAATTTAATTGCTAACATAATTTTATTTTTCAGTTCTATTTTATCTTGTGAAATAATAGCTTAATAATAGTTAAAAGTCAATGCTTGACTTATTTTTCGAAATTAATTATGACGTTCCTGATTTCTTCTGTCAAAATTAGGGCGATTGTTTTGTCCGCCTCTTGCAAAACCAGGTCTTGGACTTCTATTAAAATCAGGACGGCTTGTTCCATTTGATTTTCCTTTTTCGTCTTTCCAAAAAGCAGCATTTTCTTCTAGATTTTTCATAGTTAAATTAATTCTACCCTGATCGTCAATCTCTTTTATCTTTACAGTCACTTCGTCACCTACATTTAGAAAATCGCTAGGTTTTTCTATTCTATATGGAGCTAATTCACTAACATGAACCATTCCGTCTTGATTAGCATTTAAAGAAACAAAGGCACCAAAATCTAAAATTCTTACCACTTTGCCCTTTATTATCTCGCCCGCTTCAAAAACGTGGACAATTTCTTTGACTTGATTGACTGCCTCTTTTACCTTTAAAGCGTCTGTTCCGCATATCATAACCAAGCCGTCATCTTCAATATCAATACTAACTCCGGTTTCATCAATAATACGGTTAATAACTTTACCGCCTGGACCAATAATTGCTCCAATTTTTTCTGGGTCAACGTGGAAACTAGTAATGCGAGGGGCATAAGGGGATAATTCTTCTCGTGGAGCAATAATAGCTTTTGTTAATACAGATAGCACTTTGTTTAAAGCTTCGCGTCCCTGAATTAGAGTTTTGCGAATAATAGCCTCGTCTAAGCCAATTGTTTTGGTATCAAGTTGAATAGCAGTTAATCCTTGGTCTGTTCCAGTTATTTTAAAGTCCATACCACCTTCACCATCTTCAAGGTCTTGAATATCAGTTAAAACTTCCCATTTGCTCATATCAGGCAGAGAAGCTAGCCCCATGGCAATGCCAGCCACTGGTCTCTTAATTGGAACACCAGCATCCATTAAGGCTAAACTTGAAGCACAGGTAGAAGCCATAGAAGATGAACCGTTTGAGCCTAAGGTTTCAGAAACAACGCGTATAGTATAAGGGAAATCTTCTTTAGAAGGGACAAGAGGCATCAAAGCTTTTTCAGCTAGAGCACCATGCCCAATTTCACGTCGTCCAGTTCCTCTTAAAGGAGACACTTCCCCAACAGAATATGGTGGAAAATTGTAATGATGCATGTATCTTTTTTTGCTAGCACCCTCAATTCCTTCTAGTGATTGTTCTAATCCAGGAGCGCCTAAAGTTACAATAGACATAACTTGAGTTTCTCCACGTGAAAACAAAGAAGATCCGTGTACTCTTGGTAAAATTGATACGTCTGAAGAAAGAAGGCGAATTTCATTTAAAGATCGGCCATCAACACGGCGTTTGTTTTCTAAGATTGATTTAGTAATTTCTTCATCAACAAATTTTTCTACTAATTTTTTTATAACAAAAGAACGAGAGTCTTTTTCTACACCGTCAGCAAACAAATGTTCATCTAGTTTTGTTTTAATAGCAGAAACAGCCGCTTTTCTTTCAGTTTTTGTGTAGTATATAGAATCAAATAAAATACTAGAAACATTCTTCTTTAACCACTCTTCTCCTTTTTTTAACAATTCTTTCTTTTCTTCTTCTTTTTTTAGCTCTTCTAAGTTTTTTAATTCTTTCTTTTCAGTTTTTTCTTTAGGAAGAACCTCTTTTTTTAATTGATTAATTAAATCAATAGATTCTTTTAAAGCTTTTTGTCCGGCAATGATAGCATCGGCAATTATACTTTCAGGAACTTCGTTTGCACCAGCTTCTAACATTAAAACACGTTCACTAGTACCAGCAACAATTAAGTCTAAACTACTCTCAGCTTGTTGTTTGTAGTTTGGGTTAAAAACAAACTCATTATTTATTAAACCAACGCGAACACCAGAAATAGGGCCAGCCCATTTTACTCCAGAAATTGATAGAGCGGCTGAAGCGGCTAGCAAAGAGACAATATCATAATCGTTTTCACCGTCTACAGCTAAAACAGATATAATAACCTGGATATCTCGTCTGTCATTTTGATCAAAAAGAGGACGAATAGAACGATCTATCATTCTGCCTGTTAAAACTGATTGGTCACTAGGTCTTCCTTCGCGCTTAATCCATTGAGAACCTTTAATGATGCCAGCAGCATAAAGCTTTTCTTCAAAATCAACCATGAGCGGAAAAAAATCTATTCCTTCACGTTCTGTTTTTGCTTGAACAACGTTAGCCATTACAACTGTTTCGCCATATTGTACAAGAACTGAAGCATCGGCCTGTAGGGCTAGCCGACCAGTTTTTATAATAAGCTCTTGTCCAAGCCATTTTGTTTTAAACACTTTTTCATTTTTCATTTTTTTTGATAGCTTGGCCGTTAAATTACAGAACTGTATTTAATACAGCGCTATCTATTTAACGGTCAAACTTTTATTAAATAAATTATATTAAAGTAAAGGCCGGCGCATAACCGGCCCTTACCTATTTATTGAAAATTAAATATTTTTTATTAGCACCTAAATCTGTATAATCATCCGCTTCTTCGATTAAACGCGAAGAACAAGTTTTTCTAAACGCCATTATTTCTACTAAGCAGCCCTTATTATTTTGCAAGTAGGAAACAAGTGGCAAGTAATCGCCGTCTCCTGATACTAAAACAATGACGTCTAACTTATCAGCTAATTTAATAGCATCAATAGCGATGCCAACATCCCAATCAGCTTTTTTTGATCCACCTGCAAAAATTTGCAAGTCTTTCATCTTTACCTCAAAGCCTTGTTGGTCTAAAGCTTCAACAAAAGGCAACTCTTCCTTATTTTCTGTTCTAATGGCGTAGGCAGTTGCTCTGATTAACTTTCTTCCCGCGACTGCTTTATTGAGTATTTCTTTGAAGTTAACTTTTCTGTTGTATAAGTTCTTGGCTGAATGGTACATGTTGGAAATATCTACCAAAATTCCAACTCTTTGTTCTTTGTGTTTTATCATTTTATTTTTCTTCTTCTATTTCTTCTTCCTTTGGTTCACCGTTTTCATCCTCAGGATCGATATAATTTTTTTCCTTTTTCTTTTCTTCTTCCTCTTCTTCTCTTAATCTTTGAGCAATTTTTAGTTTTAATTTTTCAGCTAACTCTAAAAATTGTTCAGCATTTTCTTTTTGTAAGTATTTTAACAATTTACGTCTTTCGCCAACCTTTTTTAATAAACCGCGGCGAGAAGAGAAATCATGTTTATGATTTTTTAAGTGTTCGGTCAATTCTTTTATTTCCTCTGTTAAAATAGCAATTTGTACTTGAGGAGAGCCTGTGTCTGTTTCGTGAACACGAAATTTTTTAATTACTTTTTCTTTTGCTTTTTTGTCCAACATAAATTCTTTGGCTTAATCCGAGAAAAAGGTCAAAAAAACCCTTATCCCAGAAAAAGTTCTGTTATAATT
>CAZFUP010000025.1:0-9000 GCA_964522055.1 uncultured Gammaproteobacteria bacterium | reverse complement strand
AACATGCTTTAATTTTATAAAAGGTTCTTCTTGACTAACAACGCCAATGTCAAATAAAAATTTATGCCAAAAACGAGCATAAATTAAATGACGAGTAGCATGCTCAGCTCCGCCAACATAGAAATCAACCGGTGACCAATATTTTTCTAGCTCAGGTGAAATTAATTTTTCACTATTATGTGGATCCATATAACGCAAATAGTACCAACAAGAACCAGCCCATTGTGGCATAGTATTTGTTTCTCTTTTTGCCGGTAAGCCACATTTAGGACAAGTTGTTTCTACCCAGTCTTTAATCTTTGCCAAAGGAGATTCTCCTGTATCGGTTGGTTCATAGCTTTCTACTTCTGGTAATAATAATGGTAATTCTTCCTCTGGAACTGGCACTACTCCACAATGAGGGCAATGAATTAAAGGAATTGGCTCTCCCCAATAACGCTGACGAGAAAAAACCCAATCTTTTATTTTAAAATTAATCTTTTTTTCTCCTAATTTATTATCCAAAAGCCAGTCTGCCATTTTTTGACGAGCCAGAGCTGTTTCAAGCCCGCTAAAATCGCCTGAATTACGCAAATAACCTTCTTCGGTATAAGCACTTTTGCCTTCATATTCACTAAAATTATCTGGAAAAACAACCGCTTTTATTCTTAAACCAAATTTGCGAGCAAATTCAAAATCACGTTCATCATGAGCTGGCACAGCCATTACTGCTCCTGTGCCATAGGAAAACAGAACATAATCAGCGATAAAAACTGGCACCTCTTCACCACTAAAAGGATTAATTGCTTTTAAGCCCTTTAAACAAACCCCTGTTTTTTCTTTATTTAAATCAGTTCTTTGTAAATCTGTTTTATTCTTACATTCATTAATGTAGTTTTCTACTTCTTCTTTGTTTTCTATTTTATCTTTAAGACTTTTAACAAGAGTGTGTTCTGGTGCTAAAACTATGTAAGTACATCCAAAAATAGTGTCCAAGCGAGTGGTAAAAACTCGAGCTGATAATTTATCACCTTCTTTTGAGCCTTCTTCTATCAACTTAAAATCAACCTCAGCTCCATTGCTACGTCCTATCCAATTACGTTGCATTTCTTTAATAGAGTTTTCCCAATTAGGCAACTTATCCAAATCTTCAAGTAAACGATCCGCATAATCAGTAATTTTTAAAACCCATTGTCTTAGCGGTCTTTGTTCAACTGGCGTGCCACAACGCTCACATAAACCACCTTCTAAATCTTCATTTGCTAGCCCGGTTTTACAAGAAGGACACCAATTAATTGGCTCGTTTGATTCATAGGCTAAGCCCTTTTTAAACATTTGCAAAAAAATCCATTGTGTCCATTTATAATATTCTGGATCTATGGTACTTATTTCCCTACTCCAATCATAGGCTAAACCCAAAATTGACAATTGTTTTTTATATGTTTTTATATTTTCTTCAGTATTAATTTTTGGATGAACTTTATTTTTTAGGGCATAATTTTCTGCCGGCAAACCAAAAGCATCAAAACCCATGGGGTGTAAAACATTTACCCCTTGCATCATTTTAAAGCGTGTTAAAACATCAGTTGCAATATAACCCTTAGGGTGCCCAACATGCAGGCCAACGCCAGAGGGATAAGGAAACATATCTAAAATATAATATTTTGGTTTAGAAAAATCATTTTCTGTTCTATAAAGATTAGATTCTTCCCAAATCTTCTGCCATTTTTTTTCAATTTCCTGATGATTATACATATAATTATATAAGGTTTAATTTAATCTATCTCTAGTACTACGGGCGCATGATCCGAACCCTTTATTTTATCTAATATATAAGCTTTTTTTAGTCTTTTTTTAAGTTTAGCTGATACGCAAAAATAGTCAATCCGCCAACCGATATTGCGTTCACGAGCAAAAGAACGATAACTCCACCAAGAATATTGAATTTTATCACCGTTTAAAAATCTAAAGGTATCAATAAAACCAAAGGCTATAAAACTATCCATCCAAGCCCTCTCTTCTTTAGTAAATCCGGGACTGCCGACATTTTCTTTAGGTCTAGCTAAATCAATTTCCTGGTGAGCAACATTATAATCTCCGGTAATAATAACTGGTTTCTTTTTTTCCAGTTTTTTTAAATACTTTAATAACTCCTTATTAAAATTTAATTTATAATCCAAACGTGTTAACTCCGAATTAGCATTAGGAAAATAAATGTTAAGAAGAAAATAATTTTTTAGCTCTACCGTTTGTACTCTCCCCTCATTATCATAAAGAGGATTTTTAAAACCACTATTAACAGTCAGTGGTTCATTTAAAGAGTCCTTTATAAACACGGCTGTTCCACTATAACCTGGTCTCTCAGCCGAATTCCAGTATTCTCTATACCCAGGAAAGTCTAATTCAGCAGACAGGCGAGCAGAAGATGAAATTTTCACCTCCTGAACACAAAAAATATCAGGTTTTTCCTGATTTAAAAAATCTACTAATCCTTTTTTAGCAATCGCTCTTATTCCATTAACATTCCAAGAGATTATTTTCATAAATTATGTTATAATAAAATTATACTTGATAAAAGCTTATTTTTCAATTTATATGAGTTTAGATGAACGCTTAAAATACGCCGAAATGAAGGCACGTCATAAAGGAAAAACCATTCCTTGGTATAAAAAGCTGTGGGGAAAAATACTAATCATCTTTCTATTTTTTTTAGCAATGATGATAATTTTATCAACCATCTATGTCTTTAAAGAAGTAAAAAGAATACAAAGAGAAGGTTTTAGCACGCAAAACGAAGAAATGCGCCAAGCGTATTTAGATGCTGTGTCTGGACCTAGTGGATATTCCCTGGGGAGCAATAACCCAAAAATAAGCATAATTCAATTTTCTGATTTTTCCTGCCCTTATTGCCGCCAGGCTGCCTTAGAAATAATTCCACTAGTAAATGAATACCAGGATTCAGTTAAACTAACTATTCGTGATTTTCCTGTTCATGAAAATTCTATTGATTTAGCACTAGCAGTCCGTTGTGCTGGTGAGCAAGGTAAATATTGGGATGCTTATGCCCTAACCTTTAGTCAACAAGACATACTTTTGGACACAGGAGCGCAACTTAAAGCCGATCTTTTAGCTTGGGCAGAAATACTAGGGTTAAATATAGGCCAATTTGAAACCTGCTTTGATGAACGTCGTTATATAACTTCTATAAAACGAGATTATGATGACGGAATACTTTTAGAAATTGAAGGGACACCAACTTGGTTTATTAATAATTACCCTCTAACCGGCTATTACTCGGCTGATAAATTTCGTGAAATGTTTGACAACATACTAAAAACCATGGAAATAGAAGAAGGTGAATAATTTATAAATAAGAAATAATTATATGGAACAAATCCGTATTCACGGAAGAGGCGGACAAGGTGTTGTCACTGCCGCTGAAATAATTGCCTTAGCTGCTTTTTATGAAGGCCTAGAAGCGCAAGCTTTTCCAAATTTTGGAGTAGAAAGAAGTGGCGCCCCTATTCAATCTTTTGTCCGTTTAAGTCGTCATCCAATAATTACCCGCTCACAAATATATAAACCTTCTATTTTAATAATTCAAGATGAGAGCTTACTAGAAAATAAAGAAATTTTTGCTGGTAGTGACAAAAACACGATATTAATTATTAATTCTTCTAAGAAATCTTGGCCAGAATTGGAAAAAAAATTTAAAAAAGTTTTTTTAACTCCAGCCACAGAAATTGCTTTAGATATTTTTGGGAAAAATATTGTAAATACAGTAATTTTAGGTGCTTTTGCCAGGCATACTAAGCTCTTATCGCTTACTTCTTTAAAAAAAGCGATTGCTGAAAAATTTCAAGAAAAAGGAAAAGAAGTAATTGATAAAAATAATATCGCTATTACTAAAAGTTATGAAAACATCAAATAAAAAAACAGAAATAATCACTAAACCAAATAGTAGTCTAAAAAATAAAACCGGCTCATGGCGAACAAAAAAACCAGAAACAGATTTAAATCTTTGTATTAGCTGCGGCTTATGTGCTAAAGCCTGTCCAGAAGGTTGTATTGTTATGGAAGAAATGAAAGGTTATAAAAAGTTAAAACCAAAAACCAATTATGACTACTGTAAAGGTTGTGGGTTGTGTGCCCACGAATGCCCAGTTAAGGCAATAAAAATGGTAAAAGATTATTAAAATAATATGGATTATAGAAAAAAAATTCTAGAAGGATCGCAAGCAATTGCTGAAGTGATAAAAAACATAGAACCAAATGTAATTTCTGCCTATCCCATTACTCCGCAAACTCATATCGTTGAAAAGTTGGCAAAATTAAAAGCAGACGGGGTAACTAATTACGAATATGTTAGAGCGGAAAGTGAATTTGCGGCTGCTTCTATTGTTTTAGGTGCTAGCGCTAGCGGGGCTCGTACTTATAGTGCTACTAGTTCTCAAGGATTACTTCTGATGACAGAAGTTGTTTATAATATTGCTGGTCTTAGGTTGCCAGTAGTAATGACTTGTGCCAATCGTGCGATTTCCTCTCCTATTAACATCTGGAATGACCATAGTGATATTATGGCAATTCGTGATGCTGGTTGGATAATATTGTTTGCCAGTGATAATCAAGAAGCGGTTGACCTTCATATTTTAGCCTACAAACTAGGCGAAATTTCGCATTTACCAGTTTTTGTAAGCGTTGATGGTTTTATTCTAACCCACGCCTATGAACCAGTAATTATCCCTAACAAAAAAACTATCAGAAAATATCTTCCTAAATATAGACCAGAAAAAAATAGTTTTCTTGACCCCTCATCTCCAATCACTATGGGAGCTTTCTTTACTCCAGCTGACTATTGGCAAACTAGAGTTAGCTTACAACACGATTTAACAGCTAGTTTAAAAACCATTAAAGACGAATACAAAAAATTAAAAATTGTCTTAGACAGAAAAAATAAAGATAATGGTTTAGTTGAATATTATGGACCAAAAAATCCTGAAACTATTCTAATTTCTCTTGGCTCAGTTATTGGAACTATTCGTGAAACAATTAGCCAAGACAAGTTTTTATCTAAAAAAATTGGTATTTTAAAAATAAAAACCTATCGCCCTTTTCCAAAAGATGAAGTTAATAAAATAATTCTATCAGCTAAAAACATAGCTGTTTTAGAAAAAGCTATAGGACTAGGACAAAGCGGACCATTGTTTTCAGACATAAAAGCTGGACTTGAAAATAATAAGTTAAATATCAATAATTTTATTATTGGTTTAGGTGGACGCGATATCACCGAAAAAACTATTAAAGAAATAATAAAAAAAGCAAAAAATAATTATAAAGAATCTCAATTTATAGGAACAATATGAAGATAAAAAATCTTTCTATCTCGTTTCAAAAAATAAAAATAACTTTAGCTATCACTATTGTTCTTTCCTGTCTTTTCTCTTTCGCAGACATAAGCTTAGCGCAATCTAAAAAAGATTTAGGTACATCGCTTGAGTTTACTCCACAAATTACTATCCCAGGATCTGAATTTATAAAAGGAGCCTCTACTTCCGTTGGACAGTTAGATAAAGAAACTGGAAAAATGGAAAGTGATCTTTTAGCTCGTTATATCATTGCTATTTTTAATTATGCTTTAGCAATTGTTGCTATTTTAGCAACAATAGTTTTAATGGGGGCTGGCATTGTTTGGCTAACATCTGGCGGTGATTCCGGAAAAGTATCAAAAGCCAAACAATTAATCGCTGGTAGCATAACTGGGATAATAATTTTAGCCTGCTCTTGGATTATTTTAAACACTATTAATCCGGAACTAACTAAGCTACAAGTAATAAGCATGAAGGTAACTGAACCAGTTGTTTTGGGTTATTTAAATTGTTGTGATCCTGGTAACGGGTTAATAAAAATACCATACAAAGAAGAAAATGGTAAGAAAATAATCACTGAAGGAGAAAATACTGGCGAAAAAGCTATTTGTCCAATAAAATCACCGGAGTGTTCAAATGGAAATGTTTGCATAAAATACGGCAAAACTGAATTATTTTCTTGCTCTCCAAACAGAGTATGCTGCGAATGTTCTTTTAATTCTTGGGAAAATCTCCAAACTCAAACTATTTATAAATGCGTAAAAACGCCAGTAAGCATAGAGGAATGTAAAGAAATCTGCGCAAAAGAAAGTAATTGGATAAGAGGAGATATTTATTACGAAGGCTTTAATGCAGAAACACATTCTTGCGACGCTGGCTTTACTGGACAATGTAAAACAAAATAAATATGACTAACAATAAATTCATTTCTTCTGGACATAATGCTTGTGCTGGTTGCGGACAAATGGTATCCGTACAAGCTGTTATAAGAAGCCTTACCAAAGATACTATCATTGCTAATGCAACTGGTTGTTTAGAAGTAACCACTACTGCCTATCCACAAAGTGCTTGGGGTCTTCCTTGGATACATTCTCTATTTGAAAATTCAGCGGCAGTTGCTTCTGGAATATCTGCTGCCTTAAAACAAAGAAAAGACAAAAAAACAAAAGTAGTAGTCCAGGCAGGTGATGGTGGTACCTACGATATCGGACTAGGATTAATTAGTGGCATGTGGGAAAGAAATGAAAATATTTTATATATTTGCTACGACACTGAATCCTATTCTAATACCGGTATTCAGGCATCTGGCGCTACTCCTTATGGCGCTGACACAACAACATCTCCGTCTGGAAAATCTTCTATTGGTTCAACTCAAAGAAAAAAAGACATGATAGGGATTGCCTTGGCACATGGGTTAAAATACGTTGCCCAGGCTACCGCCGGCTTTCCTGATGATATTAGTAATAAAGTAAAAAAAGCTTTAGCTACTGAAGGACCAAGTTATATTCAAATTCTTTCTCCCTGTATTCCTGGTTGGAAAATAAATACTGACGAAGCAATAATGATGGGAAAATTAGCTGTTCAAACTGGCCTTTATCCCCTTTTAGAATACACTGACTTAAAACTTACCTCTTCCAGCGTTACCACCAACTTTCAAGCTAAACCGGTTCAAGAATATTTAAAAAAACAAGGAAGGTTCAAACACTTAAAAGATTCTGACCTTGCAACAATTCAAAAAATAGCTGAAGAAAATATTAAAAAATATAAGCTTTAATATGAATAAAATCTTCTATAAAATATTTATTTTAATAATAGCTGCTTCTTTTTTATTTCCATTTATTACTAGTGCTGAGACTCTTGATAGTTGTGTTTGGAGAGAGGTTAGTGCCTCATACCATCCTGAAACCGGAGAATTAATTTCCGAAAGTGGCGGTTGTCTAAATGGAGAAACAGAAATTAATTCCTTGTCCAAAGAAGCTGAAGAAAAATGTGGACCAAAACCAGCTGGTAGATATGGCGGCACGCATGAATGTTGTTGCGCTGCGGTAATTGAAAATGCAGAAACGGCAAAAGAAAATGGACCTCTTTTTAAAGCACCTGATATAAAAATAGAGATACCGGGCATGGAAAAACTTAGTGATATCCAATGCGTAGAAGGCGAAGCTTGTTATATTCCTTGGCTTGGACAATATATCAAAGGCTTTTATAACTACGCTATTGCTATCGCTGGAATACTAGCAGCAATTATGCTCATGGCCGGCGGTGTTTTATGGCTATTGTCAAGAGGAGATGCTTCACAAATAGGAAAAGCAAAAAATTTAATAATCGGCAGTATAAGCGGTATGATAATTTTGGCCGCTTCATACATAATACTTACCATTATTAATCCTGAATTAGTAAATTTACAGAGTATCAAAATAGTAAGTATTAAAGAAACAAAAATAGTTGCGAGTGGTAGTGATAGTAATGAAAATATCACCACTACTTACTGCAAAAACATTAACGACGATCTAAAACCAATAAACGATATAGTTTCAACTAATGCTAGTCGCCCCCAATTAGTAGCCGATGCTTATAACGGCCTAAAAAAAGCCGTTGAGATTGCCCAAAGAGAAGGTGTCTCACTTTACGTAACCTCTGCTTTAAGAACCTATGATGACCAAAAAACTCTTTATGATAAAGCTAAGGAAATATATGGAGCGGAAGTTAATAAATATGTAGCTGATCCTAAGTATTGCAAAGACCAATGTTACGGACATTGTTCAGGAAGAGCAATAGATGTTTGTATTAAAGGAACAACTTCTTGCACAAAAATGGGAGCTGGCACGGCCACTAACGCCACCTACTCTGATAGTGATGTTGAAAAGTTAAAACAAATAATGAAAGAAGCTGGTTGGGTAAGATATTGTGGAGAATGGTGGCATTTCCAATATGGATTAAATCCTGGAAAATCTTGCTCACCTTAGCAAGCTTTATCCATCGCCTTATTAGCCAAGCTATCGGCAACTGTATTTTTTTCTCTTGGAATATGAGTAAAAGAAATCTTTTTAAAAGAAAGACTTAAATTATAAACTTCTAAAAACAAAGGCGCCAAGTCTTTGTTTTTTATTTTATACTCGCGATTAAGCTGTTTTACCACCAATTCACTATCTAAATAACAAGCTAATTCTTCTGCCTTTAATCTTTTTGCCTCTTTTAAAGCCGCTATTAAAGCTCTATACTCGGCTTGATTATTGGTTGTTTCTCCTAAATACTGAGAAATTTCGGAGACAATTTTTTTATTTTCATCGTACAAAACCGCCCCTATCCCGGCTGGGCCTGGATTACCCCGCGCTCCTCCGTCAGAAAAAATGATTATCTTATTCATATATTTTAATATCTATTATTTTTAATTGGACATCACGACGACCATTAAAATCATTTATTTCTAAATAATAAACCAAGTCAACTCGACTGCCTACTTTTATATTTTTATAGTTTTCTGCCCCACCAAAAGATATACCCCAAAAAGACTTAGATCCATCCCGATCGGAAAAAGAAGAAAACCTTATCTTCACATGCTGATTCTCAAACCCCATAGTCAAAACATCGTCTACGCGCAAACTATAACTAACAAATTTCGGTTGTTGATTATTTTGTCCATAAGGCGCTAAAC
>CAZFUP010000024.1:0-9322 GCA_964522055.1 uncultured Gammaproteobacteria bacterium | reverse complement strand
GAAGAGATAATTAAGCAAATAGTTTCTGATACTTTAACGGAAGTATTTGGAGCAAGCATTGGTTTTTGTTGCCGTCTTGATGAAAATTTAGAAATTGAGAGAATCTTAAATAAAACAAATGAGGAAGAAAAAATAGAAAAAGAAAATGTTTTAAATAACCAATCACCATCAGTTGTTAAAAATTTGCTTAATACTTTTGGCGGGGAAGTTGTTGGTTAGATTAATTAATTTATAAAAATATGTTAGATATTAAAATTATCAGAGAAAATCCAGAAATGGTAAAAACTAATTCTAAGAATCGCTTGGTTAATGTTGATATTGATCTTATCTTAAAGCTAGATCAAGATTTAAGAAACTTACTTACAGAAATAGAAGCAGATAGAGCGCAGCGCAATAAATTTTCCAAAACAAAACCAACTCCAGAGATAATCGCTGAAATGAAAAAATTAGGAGAAGATTTAAAATTAAAAGAAGAAAAATTAATTCCTCTTCAATTTGAATTAAAAAATCTTCTTTTAGCCGTTCCTAATTTAACTCATAAAGATGTAAAAGTTAGTGATAATGAAGACGATAATCCGGTTTTAGAGACAAGTGGAGAGCCGACTAGATTTTCTTTTGAACCCAAAGACCATGTAGAATTAGCTGCTGATTTGGATTTAATTGACTTTGAAAGGGCAACTAAAGTAGCTGGATCTAAGTTTTATTATTTAAAAAATGAATTAGCTTTAATGGAGTATGCTTTAATACAATATTCTTTAGATATTTTATTAAAACACGGTTTTACTCCATTTACTACGCCAGATTTAGCGAAAAGGGAAGTTTTAGAGGGTTTAGGTTTTAACCCACGTGGAGAATCTACACAAATTTATAACATTGAAAATTCCGATTTAAGTTTAATAGGAACAGCGGAGATAACTATGGGCGGTTATCATCAAGATGAGCTTTTTACAGAAAGTGATTTGCCGAAAAAATATGCAGCTGTTTCTCATTGTTTCCGTACCGAAGCTGGTTCATATTCTAAATTCTCTAAAGGGATATTCCGTGTTCATCAGTTTACTAAGATTGAAATGTTCCAGTATGTTTTACCTGAAAAAGCTGAAGAAGCTCATTTAGAGTTACTTAATATAGAAAAGGAAATTTTTAAAGGTTTAGAAATTCCTTTTAGAGTTGTTGACCACTGTACGGCTGATTTAGGTACGCCAGCGATTAGAACCTATGATTTAGAAGCATGGATGCCGGGCAAGCCAGCTGCTGATGATAGTTTGGGTGATTTTGCAGAAGTTACTTCTACTTCTAATTGTACTGATTATCAAGCGCGAGCTTTAAATATTAAGTTTATAAATCAAGCAGGTGAAAAAAATTATGTTTATACTTTAAACGGCACAGCTATTGCGATTACTCGTTGTTTAATCGCAATTTTAGAAAATAATCAAGAGGTCGACGGTAGTGTTAGAATGCCATCTGCTTTAAAGAAGTATTTACCAGAAGGATGTGATATTATTAAACCTAAGAAATAAGAAGAAATGGTAAATTTTTTAAAGAGAATTGAATATAAATTTTTAGTTGTTGCTTTTTTATTGTTGTCATTATTATTTCCTTTTTCTCTTGAGGCTATTGTTCTCGATGATTCTTATCCTCGCTTAGCTAATCACTTTTTAAAATGGGAAATACTTGATTCGGAAGTTTATGAGTTAGCTAAATGGGATTTGTTAACCTTAGATATGGAAGTACAGTTAAATAGTCCTAAACAATTAGCAAAAATACGTGAGCTAAATCCCAATATTATTATTTTAGCTTATATTAATGCGGTTGAACTGCTGGATAATGTGGAAAATTATAATAAGGCTTTCATGCGAAATACTCTTTCTGATGGTATTATTTCTGGTTGGTGGTTAAAAAATTCAAAAGGACAAAAAATTAGTAACTGGCCACAAAGTTCAATGCTTAACTTAACAGATTATGCTCCGATGGACAAAGAAGGCCGTAGATTTAATGATTATTTAGCAGATTTTGTAGTTAAGGAGATAAAGGGAAGTGGTCTATTTGACGGTGTTTTCTATGATAATACTTGGGGTGATGTTTCTTGGGTTAATAGTGGTGATATAGACGCTGATAATGATGGAATAAAAGATAAGGCAAGTATTCTTGATGGTGCTTGGGCAAATGGCTTTAAAAAAGTTTTAGCGAAAACAAGAAATTTAGCCGGCGATGACTTTATTATCGTTGGTAATGGTCGCGTCTATTATGGTTATCAGAGTATTTTAAATGGTGTTATGCTTGAAGATTTTCCTTCAGCTTGGGAAAATGGCGGAACTTGGACTGGGTCTATGGAAACGTATTTAAAATTACCGCAATTAAACACCAAGCCTAATGTTTCTATTATTAATAGTTTTAGTGGCAATCAGTTTGATTATTCTCACTTTCGTTATACCTTAACTAGCACTTTACTTGGTCACGGATTTTACAGTTTTGATCATGGATTAACTGATCATAGCCAACTGTGGTGGTATGACGAATATAATGTTGTTTTAGGCAAGCCGCAGTCAACGCCTTATAATTTATTAGCCAACAAGAGCACGGAGTTAAAAGCTGGTTTATGGAGACGTGATTTTAAATATGGTTCGGTTATAGTAAATTCTACTAACAAGGAACAGTTGTATGTGTTTTCTAAAGAAGAAGTAGAAAAAATTAAAGGTAGTCAGGATCCTAAGTTTAACACTGGTTTAAAAATTAGTTATTTAAAATTACCAGCTAAAGACGGTGCTGTTCTGCTAAGGCAGAATAATATTATAAATAATGCTGCTTTTGTAAATGGTTATTTTTATCGTCTTTTTAATACCAATGGAAGTCAAATTAGAAACGGTTTCTTTTCTTATCTAAACAATTTTCCCGGAGAATCTGAGGTCGTTTTGTTTAATAACTTTGAAAATGGTAATGAGATAGAAGTCTCGGCTGGTTTTGGAAAAGTGTCTATCTATAATAATGCGACTCTTTTTAAATCATTTTTCCCTTATACCGATAAATATAAAGATAGAATTAATTTAGCAATTGATTTTAAAGATGGAGAAATAGGGCAGGTAGTAACTGGGCCATATAAAGGCGGCCCACAAGTAGCTATTTTTTCTGCTGATGGCCGAGTTTTAGGAAGATTCTTTGCTTATAATAAAGATAATAGAAGTGGAGTTAGCGTCGCGCTAGGAGATATAGATAATGATGGTAAATTAGAAATAGTTACTGGACCAGGGGCTGGATTAGAGCCAATTGTTAAGATTTTTAACATGAGTGGAGTTTTAGAAAAAAGTTTTCTAGCTTACGATAAGAATTTTAAAGGAGGAGTGAGTGTTGCTCTAGGAGATGTTAATAACGATGGAAAGATAGAAATTGTTACCGGCCCAGGCGCTGGTGGCGGTCCTCATATTCGTGTTTTTAATAAAAACGGCGAGGTGATAAATAATTTTTTTGCTTATGAAAAAAATTATCATGGTGGAGTTAAGGTAAGTGTTAGCGATATTAATATGGACGATATTCCTGATATCTTAGTTGGAATCAAGAATATCTACTAAAAATATATGATAGGACTATTAAAAAAAATTACTCGGTATTTTGAGAGAAGACGTAATCGTTTTTATTTCAAAAGCAAGCTCAATTTAATAATTGATATTTCTTTAAGTATTATAGTTCTTATTTTAATTGCTTTAGTCCTTTTCCTCTATTTAAAACCAGAACCAGTTGTTAATGTTGAAACTGGCCCTATGGCACAAAAATATCAGCTAGATTTAAATAATCCACCAATTGATATTGATATTAAAACTACCGGAGAAGGGTTTTTGCGCAGTTTAAAAGATCCAGTTCATTTAAATATACATTTAAATAATAAAAGCAGAGTAAAGATAGAAGATATATCAATAGAATTTGTCCTACTTGATCGTAATTTTTTAATTTCCAAAATAGAGACAGGGGACATAGATAATATAGAAATTGATGGTAATAAAATAGAAATATCTGAATTTAATTCTCATCAAGAAAAAGATTTTTCTTTATCTGCTTATTTCAAATCAAGAGCAGGGAGCTCAAGTAATGTAAAATGGCAAGCACTATTAATGTATTTTGTTGATGGCCAAAAGGTTCAAGAAAGTATTTTTTTAGAAGATATAATTTTAGCGGCTCAGCTTGAAACTTCAGCTGTCGCTTATTATCATAGTTCTCAGGGTGATCAATTAGGAAGTGGTCCCTTGCCACCACTTGTTTCTTTGCCGACCAGTTATTGGATATTTTTTGATGTAAAAAGTAATGGAGAGTTTACCGACCTTGTTTTTAGCGCTAAATTAGCCCCAGGGGTAGAGCTTAGTGGTAATCGCGCTCTTTTAGCAGGCAATTTCAATTATAACGAATCATTGCGACAAGTTGTTTGGACGATTGAAGATGTCGCCTCTCAAGGTGATAGTTATAGAGTTGGTTTTGAGGTTCAATTTATTCCTAGTGAAAATCAGGTTGGGCAAATTCCTAATCTTTTAACGGATATTATCTGTTATGGAAGAGATGTTTTAATAAATGATGAAACTTATTATAATTTACCTAATATTACAACAAATTTAGATAATGATAGATTAAATAAGGGGCAGGGGGAAGTAGCTTTACCATAAAAGCCTTAAATATATGATTAAATTTTTTCGGAAATTAAGAAAACCGAAATACGAAACTTTAAATAAGATTAAAATTGAAGCACCAAAAATTTTGGCAAATTTCAGTTATCTTAAAAAACTACAAGGCGGCGCGGAGATATTTCCTGTTTTAAAAGCTAACGCCTATGGTCATGGACTGGCGGAAATGTGTCAAATCTTAAATCACTCTGAAGCAAAGATGGTGGCAGTTGATTCTTTTCCAGAAGCTCAAATAGCTTGGCGCTATTTTAAAGGCAAGGTGTTGATTTTAAGCGAGATGCCGCAAAAAGCTTATAGTTATTGTAATTTAAGAAAAACAGAATTTGTTATTTATAATGAAAAAACTTTGCGCCATGTTGCCAGATATGGGAAAAAATTTAAATTACACTTGTTTTATAATTCTGGCATGAATCGTGAGGGGATAAAAGATTTAACTAAATTCATAGAGGTTAACAAGAAATATTTAGATAAAGTTGACGTGACTGGTTTTTGCTCTCATTTATCATCTGCTGAAGAAAGAACAGTTTTAAATCAAGAACAAGAAGATAAGTTTTTTCGCGCCTTACTTTTCTTAAGATCGGCTGGTTATTTTCCTACTTGGATACATTTAGGAAATTCAGCAGCTGCTTTAAAGAGTAATAATAAAATTCTAACTGCCTATAGGCCTGGATTAGCTCTGTATGGTTATAATCCTTTAGAAGAGGGTGCTATCTATGGAATAGACTCTAAATTACAGCCAGCCCTTAGTGTTTTTTCCTCGGTTATTTCTATACAAAGTTTAGAGGCTAATGAACCAGTTTCCTATAACTCTAGTTATAGAGCGACAGAAAAAACCAATATCGCTGTTGTCCCTTTTGGTTATTTTGAAGGGCTTGATAGGCGCTTGTCTAATAGAGGGAAGTTTTTAGTTTATAGTTGGCAGAATAATTTTTGGGCTCAGATTGCCGGTAAAGTTTGTATGAATATTACTTGTCTTGATGTTGGAAAAAATGAAGTAAAACTAAATGATAAGGTTGAAATAATTTCTAGCGATCCTAGTGATTTTAATTCCATTTCTTCTTTAGCTTCACTTATGGATACTATTCCATATGAGGTTTTAGTAAAACTACAGCCTAGTATTCGAAGAGAAATAGTTTGGTAAATTATTTATGTTTAATAAAAAGAAAAAAATAAGTAGAATTAGAAAAGATTATCAAAGTAAAAATTTGTGCAATCCTTTTTTTCGTCGTTCAAAAAAAGAGCCAAATAAAAAGCTTAATTTTATTTTGTTTATTATCGCGTTAATAGTTATAGCTGCAATTACCTGGTTTTTCTTAGCTTCACCAACTTTAATGATAAAAGAAATAAGGGTTGAAGGTTTAACTAGATTTAACCAATCAGAACTTGAAAATTGTGTTTTAAAACAAATGGAAGAGAAGACAGGTCTTGTTTTTAAACAAAATAATTTGTATTTATTAAATAAAGAGGTTTTAAAGGAAAATATCTTATCTCTTTATAATTTTTCTGATTTAGAAATTATAAAAAAATTACCAGGAACATTGATATTAAAAATATTTGAACGTCCCTATTCTTTTATTTTCCAACAGGGAAGTGATTATTTTTATGCCTCACGTGACGCTTATGTTATCCCGGAAGTAACTGTTTTAGAAGAAGATAAGGATAAGTATTTAATTTTAGAAAATAAAAATGATTTAAACTTAATTGGTGAAAGAGAAAAAATAAAAATAGCGGAAGATTATCTAGCCTTCATTTTTGCTTTAAATGATTATTTTAATATTTGTCAAGAGATGGGGGTAGAGAAGTATATTATTGATATGGAGTTTAATACGGTGAAGGTAAAGATAAAGGATGGCCCTGAGGTTTATTTTAATACTAAAGACGATCCTTTAAAGCAAATAGATAGTCTAATTCTTGTCAAAAATGAAAAAATAAAGGATAATTTTAGTAACACTAAGTATATTGATCTACGCTACGGCGATAAAATATTTATTAATTAAATAACTATATGGAGAATGCCTTTAAATTCTTTTTTGCTTTAGCGGTTTTGGTTTTTTGCGCCGTTATAATAGGAATTTTTTTAATTGTTTTAAAGATAATCTTATTTTTTCAGCCAAGTATTAGTATAATGGGCCTTATTGTTAGCTAGGTGCTTGGTATATAGTTTATTCTAATAAGCTAAACTCTTGTTATTATAGGTGTATTAATATACATTATGCGAAGTATTGATAAGTAGAAATAGCGTCTGTTTTGGGCGCTTTTCTGTTATTCCCCCTTAGCCTTACTCTATTACTTTGAAAAATGTTATAATAAAGTTATGGAAAAAAATAAGACAATTCCCGGATATCTAATAGACTTTTTAGATTATTGTGAAATTGAAAAAGGTCTATCATCAAAGACACAAGAAAACTATACTCGTTTTTTACGTAAATTTTTTGTTTGGCTAAAAGACAATAACCTGTCTTCCCTGTCACCTGATAAATTAACGCCAGATCATATTTGGAAATATAAAGTATATCTTTCTCGACATATTGATCCAAAGAGTAAAAAGACTTTAAAAAAAACTACTCAAAATTATTATTTAATTGCTCTTAGATCTTTATTGGAATTTTTTGTAGAAAAGGATATTGCTTCCCTGCCGTCTTCAAAGGTAAAGTTAGCTAAAGACAAGGCAGATAAAGAAATAAAATTTTTAAGCTTAGAGCAGCTTTCGCGATTGTTAAGTGCACCGGATATTAAAACTATTATTGGCTTAAGGGACAGAGCTCTTCTTGAAACTTTATTTTCTAGTGGCTTACGTGTGGCTGAGTTAGCCGCTTTAAATCGTGATCAACTTAGAATTAAAGATGAGACTCGTGATTTAGAGATTTCAGTTGTTGGCAAGGGTTTAAAAATTAGAACTATTTATTTTTCCACTAGAGCGGTAAAGGCTTTACGTTCTTATTTAGAACAAAGAAAAGATTTAGATGATGCTTTATTTATTAACTATAAAAGAGGTTCAGCTAAAAGTAACGCTTCTCGTCGCCTGACGGTAAAAAGCATTGAAGATATTGTAAAAAAATATGTTATCATCACTGGCTTGCCAGTTATGGCTACTCCACATACCTTAAGGCATTCTTTTGCCACTGATTTATTAAACCAAGGTGTTGATCTTAGAACTGTTCAAGAATTTTTGGGCCATAGTAATATTGCTACTACTCAGATTTATACTCATGTTACCAATAAGCAATTAAGAGATATACATAGAAAAATACACGAAAATAGAGATATTTAATATCAATTTTGTATAAAAAAATAGGCTAAAGTTAGCCTATTTTTTATATATTTAAATTCTTTTTGTTTATGGTAAGTATTTTTGTGGATCAACTGGTAGACCATCTTTTCTAACTTCAAAGTGAAGATGAGGGCCAGTAGAGAAAGAACCAGACCCTATTCCTCCTGGCATTCCGCCAGTACGGCCTATTACCTCCCCTTGATTTACATATTGGTCTGTTTTTACATAGACAGCAGAAACGTGGCCATAAACGGTAGCTAGCCCGTCACCGTGAATAATCATGATATAAGCATAAGCTTTAGTTCCATCAAATTTTACTTTAGCAACATAACCATCAGCTGCTGCCATTAGTGTACTTCCCTGCTTAGCTCTTATATCAACACCAGAATGCTCGCCTATTAAGCGGCGGTATGGGTAATCAGGATCATGAAACAGCGCAGTGATAACATTTTTAGCAACCGGCCAATTAATAGTACTGTTTCCGCTATTTAATTTTTGTTTTTCTTTTTCTGATAATTTTTTACGAATTAAAACCTCGGCATTAGCAATATCAGCCATCGCTTGATTTTGTTCTCTTTGTGCTTTAGCTAAAAGTTGTTGATAGCTTTTTTCAGAAGCCTTAGTTTCTTCCAGAATATAGATTTTATTAGCTTGTTCATAAGCTAAATTATCCTTCTTTTCTTCTAATTTGTTACGCAGAGTAATTAACTCATTATTTTTGTCATTTAAAGTTAATTTATTCTTATCTAAGCGTTCTTTATCTAAGCGTAAATCAGAAACGCTAGAGCTTATTTCCTTGTTAGTATCTTCTAAGTTTTTGGCCTGGTTTAAAAATTCTGCTAAAGAATTGTTAAGTAACAACATTTCTAGAGTTGTGACTTGATCTTGTTTATATACTAAACGTAACAGATTTGCTAAATGATCTTTTCTCTTTTCTATATCTTGATCTATTTTAGCGCCGTCTGCCTCAACTTTTTTTATCTCTAAATTTATCTTATCAATTTCTAAATTAGCACTATCTATATCTAATTGAGCTTTAGCCAATCTGTCTTCTAATAAAGATAACTGATTGCTAAGATTTATTTTATCATTTTGTTTTATTTTTATTTGCTCTTCGTATTCTTTTTGTTTATTTTTCAAAGCTTCTATCTGTTTTTTCTGATTAGTAATTTGTTGATTTAGAATTTCAATTTCAGAGTCGATACTCTCGTTTTGTCCAAAAACAAAAGGAATAGCTCTTGAAAAACCAAAGATAATTAAAATAACAAAAAATGTAGAGATTATTTTCTTTTTCATGTATAGAAATTATAACATTTTTTTAGTTTTCTGTAAATGACTTCATATTATCAAAAACGTCTTGTGATATTTCAGAAATAGTTTTTTCCATTAA
>CAZFUP010000023.1:2699-9963 GCA_964522055.1 uncultured Gammaproteobacteria bacterium | reverse complement strand
GTCGTCCCAATCCCAACATTAGTTCCATTGTCATATAAAACTCCTTTTCCTAAAGTACTTGTGCCTGTCCAACGAGCAACATAATTAGTTGTTCCTGCGCCAGATAAGGCGGTTCCACAGACCAGTCTTCCTGAAGCGTCTGTTCTTAAAACAGCATCTGACCCAGAACAGCCAGCTATCCCACTTACACGTGCTTCACCAACAACATGAAGCTTGTCTAAAGGATCAATCTCTCCTGTATTTATACCAACATTTCCGGTATCTCTAGCTATTGTGAGTCTAGTGCTAGTGGTTGTGTTATTAGCAGTTTGTATATAAAATCTATTGGCTACTCCTTCATAAACCAATCTAACTCCATACGAACCAGATGCACTAAATAAAGAAGTGCCCTCTAATAAATCAATAGAACCTGCATTTTCCGAATTAACAGAGCCTGTTACTCTTAAATTAGATCCAGCTGAATTATATAAATCTACTAAACCAGAAGGACTTAAAGTCCCTATTCCAATCTTTCCATTAACTAAAAGATTAGCAGCTCCTGATAAATCATAACTAGAACCAATTCTTAAAGTATTAGCAGATGAACGCCCGATAAAAGTATCTCTGACATTATTCCCTGGTCCGATTCCATAAGTACCATTGCTATAGAAAAGACCACGAGTATAACCCTCAGAAATAACCCCTACCCCAAAAGCATTTCCAGAATTTGCATCAGCAGGCAAAGAAGGCATGCCTATATAAATTCCTTTATCTGTCCCTGTAACCTGAAGTTTATACTGAGTATCATATCTTAAAGTATTGCCACCGATAAGAGCTTCACCATTAACATTAAAAAGCGCCGCTGGTTCACTAGTTCCAATTCCCACATTACCAACATTATTATTCCAAATATCATCATCCATTGCTCCTTGCCAGAAACTACTAGTGGCAACTTGCGTAATAATAGAAGCAGTAGTAGAGGATAGAGAAGAATCTAAGTATTCTTTGGTAATAACTGCTTTAGGGGTAAGCGAAGTAATAACAGCATCTCTTATAAAAATATTACCATCATAAACATCTAAAGCTGCCTGCGGACTAGTAGTACTAATCCCGACATAACCCCTTAATACAGTTTTAGTAATACTGGTATTTCCTAAAACGACTGAATTTGTACCAGCACCAATAGCATTATAACCAATAACAATTTGATTACTTTGATTATCTCCTAAAGCTCTAGAGTCATGTCCTAAAAAAACAGAATATGATCCAGTTGTATTTCCATTAGTTCCATCATAAATATAACGTCCAGCATTATAACCAAGAGCAGAATTATATGAACCACCAGTATTAGAAAAAAGAGCCGAATAGCCAACAGCGGAATTATTTGCCCCATAAGTATTGCTATACAAAGAATTAACGCCAACAGCTGAATTACCTGATCCTGAGGTATTATAATATAGGGAAAAGCGACCAAGTGCAGAATTGCCTCCACCTAAAGTATTTAGGTGCAAAGCTTCATAACCAACAGCTGTATTTAAAGAAGCATTGCCAGGATTAGTGGCGCTTGCTCCCATAGTTAAATTACCGGCACCGGCACCAACAAAAATATTTTGCCCAGCAGTAGTTGTGGCGCCATTGTATCCATAATTAAAATCATGAATAAATGGAACACTGTTTTTATAAATAATACCGTTTTTTGAAGCATTGGTTGTGCTTGGAAAAACTAAATTTCCGGAAATAGTTGAATCTCCCCAAGTTTTAACAAAATCAACTATTAAATTATTCCAATCTGTATGAAAAAGAGTGCCAGATTCTGGTTTCTGATATGTACTTAAACTTTGAGGAGTGGTAGTGGCTGAAGCATCAAAAGAAATTCCTAATACAAACAAAAAAGACGCGCAAATAACAAAAGCGCCTAGAGAAAATCTTTTTTTTCTTTTAAATTGAAGAAACATTAAGGTATTTTTTTCTCCACTTTCTGATGCCTTGATTATATCATTTTTATAGTTTCCTGCCAAGCAATTTTATTTAAATAAAAAGAAAAAAAACGCCTCTTGGCGTTTCTTTTAAAAACTTAAAAAATGGACTTTAAATTATCAGTTCAACGTTCCTTTTTGTTCTTTCAAATTCACCAATAGCGTTAAAAACGGTTGGACTAAAATAAATATAATAGACTTCATAAGTTCCACCGGAATCAAGACTCCCAGAAAAAACGCTTTCTGTCTGAGAATATCCAGACTCGGGTAGTAGCCAATTCTGAGATCGCATTTCATACAAAGCTCTTTCTGCTCCAGATTCAGCAGTGAAATAAGCTCTAACAGATTGAGATTGAACACCAGCTGATTTAATTCCCGACATAACAATATAGGAACCACTTAGAGCCACTATCATCATGCCCGCTAAAATAAACATAGTTAAAGCCAAAGCGCTTCCCTTTTTAAAACTATCTCCAAATATTTTAAATTTTATCTTCTCATTTTTCATCATATCTCTTTGTAATACCGTGAAGTAATACTAGTTTGTAAAATAAGTTCTGATTCTAAATCATCATCTTGAACCGCCTTGGCTTTTATGCTAACAGTTAGCATGGCTTGATCATCGGGGCCATCTGAGTTTAAAGAAAAATTTAAATCCTGCACTTCTATTTTTGTTGGAGAAATATAGCCTTCATTTACAGCCATAATTGGTGAAATTCGCTTAACCTTAAAACGTCGCCTTCCTTCTGCATCTATTCCAATAGAATATTCCACACAGTCATTGTAATAATTTTTAAATGACAAAACATCACCATCTATGCCTGAAGATAAATAAAAGACTTCCCCATAAGGAATAGCCGCGCAAGAATTATTATTTTTTTTAGCCATTCTCATTTCTTTAGCAATCATTTCTAAAAAATATCTAAGACTTTCTTGAACATTCTGAGTAGCAATTGCATTTCTCTGTGCATCAATTGATAGTTTAAACAAACTGGTGGATATCAAAATTATGCCAGAAAAAAGAGTAACTGAAACTAATATCTCTATTAAAGTAAAAGCCGCTAAATTCTTTTTTTTAGCTTGAAAAAAAATATTTTTTAATTTGTTAAAAAATTTTTTATAGCCAATCATATAATTCTGTTTCTAAAGAATATGAATAAGGGGCGCTACGATCAAACCAATAAACAGTTACTGAAACTAGTATTTTAGGGACAGCTGGTTCTGGTTGAGATATATTAATAATTCTAGCGAAAGATCCTTCTGGCAAAAAAGTTGACGGTTCGCTTTCATAAAATCCTAAAGATGGATTTAATGTTAGTTTGCCAACGCCAGGACCAGATAAACCAGTTGGAATTGAAACAGGAATATCCATAGTATAATCCATATAATAATCTCCCTCTGCTAAATCTGTATTCCATGGTTCGCCTTGATTCCAATTAGTGTCACGTACAAACCTTATCAACTCTATTCCTTCCTGTGCTAATTGATAAGCTATTAATGTATTCTTGTTAATTGCTTGTCCGCGTATACTCTGCGTTACTAAAGAAATAGTCCCAGCCATGCCAATAGAAATAACTAACAAAACAGTTATCACTTCTATAATTGAAAAACCAGGCAAGTTAAAGCTTACATTATTTTTGTTTCTATCTTTTTTTATTTTTTTAAAAAAATAATTTAACATATTTCTCTTAGTCAGCCACTTCTATTAACCCCAAAAAATTAACAAAAATCGTTCTAGTTGTCCCATCTTTTTCATCCTTTAAAACTACCTCTAACCAAGAAGCTGCATTGGTGCCATCAAAGATACTGGTAATAGGATCTGGTGGTAAAAAATTTACATTAACTTCTTGAGCATTAAAATTAGTACTAGTCTTTAAGGAGTCAATAATAATTCCTTGTGGCAAATCCACTATTCTGGCGCCATAGTCAACTATCCCCTCGTCTTCATTAAAACGGCGATAATTATAATCACCAGAAGATTGATGTCCCGGTTCATAACTAACCGGTGAATCTAAATCAGCAAAAATAATATAACGTGAACGGTTTTCATCACTTGAAACATTAAAGTTAACTGCCCAGCCGCCACTAGGAAAATTATCACCATAACGAATAAGTCCCATGGTATTATTTTGTGCCAAGCGAATATCTGAAACCATTTTTTGCGATGTCATTATTAAATCTGTCCGTTTATTACTATCCTTATAATTAGCGGTAAAAATACCGGTAATTAGGACAATAATAAAAATACTAGTCATCATTTCTACTAAAGTAAAGGCGGAATAATTTATTCTGTTTTTCTTTTTTATAATCATAATTAACGAGCTTTAACTTCATGCCAAACTGGTAAATCATAGTTTATTTTCTTTAGCGGTAGGGTTGCTTTACACATATAATTATCCGTATCAGTTATACTAAGCGAAACAGTGGTACTGGTAGCAGTATAGAAAATAATACTAGTTGTTGCTGCCGTCGTGCTACTTATCGTTGCTAAAGCATCACTAGTTTCCCAGAGATAAACACAGGCCGCGCCACTGCAACTCTGCGCTGTTGTTGGCGCTGCGCTGGTATAATAAACAGAATCATCAGGCATTGTACCAATAGAGGTAAATTCTGTGCTAGTACCGACAAAAACATCTTCTGGCCAGAATAAATAAGGACTAGGAAACTTATGCTTAAAGGTAGAGAAAGTTTTGTTATTACCATCTCTGTTTAAATCAGTATCACTTTCAGTATTCCCATAATATTGATACCAAATAGTTGGCTCATTATTTTCATCATATAGTCTTATCCACCAATAATAATGCTTGTCGTAATCTAAATTACCACAAGAAGTGTCGTAATTAGGCAAGACATATTGATTGGCATATTCAGAATATTTTTTGCCAGAATAGCAAACGGCACTAGCAATATCACCCTCGCTAGGTGATGGCCCAAAATCACTGGTATGAACTAAAATTTCATAAGCAGTCTGCTGGCCACTGCGCACACACCAGCCAAGAGTTGCCCCTAAGGCTGTACTACTTTGACAAGCTTGAAGATATGAAAAATCAGGTGCAGTTAAAGCTCCTATGGTTAAAGTACTGTTATATACTTTATAATTTTTCTCCACGCAATTATTGCTTCCTGGATCATTTAAACAGTTGAAAAACAAATAAGCACTAGAACTGGTAGCAATACCATAAAAATCTCCAGGAGCAACATAAGCTGGGACTGGCGGTGAATATTGTTTATAAATCAAAGGATTAGCCGCGCAATTTTCTAAATAAAGCGGCCTGTCAGCCCCAAGATTAGAAAAAGCTGGATTGAGATTTATCCACTCACCGCTTGATTCAATTTGCGCGAAACCATAAATCTTTTTTTCTGCTTCATTGTAACAAGCATAACAACCGTTGCTAGCGTTACAAGTACCAGCACAATTAGCGTTGGTTGAAGCATAATTATCAGGTGGTGTAGATGTTCCAGAAAAAGCAACAAAACCGTTTATAAAATTCCAAGCTTTGCCAAAAAAATTATTATTAGTATCTAGGCCAACATAGTGATCATTACCAAAACTACAAGGCGGATTATAAAAAGAAAAACCGGGCGGATAAGTTAAATTGCCTTCAATATCTAAACGACTACCAGACTCATAGTCCAAACAATTAAAATACAGGTCGCCATAAATTCCCCACCAAGCTTTGCCGCGTAAAGTGGAAGTAGCGGCGGCGTCAACTTCTAAAAAAGGAAAAAAAATAAAAAAACAACAAACAAAAACACCGCTAGCTAAGAAAAAAGCAGTTTTTTTAGAATTTAATTTTAAAAATTTTCCTATCATTATATAAACTAAAACTAAGATAATTATAGCATTTTTTAATAGAATTTGGCTAAAAATTTTTCTCCTAAAGAAATCATTTTTTGCCTTTCTTTTTCACTTTCATCATTATAGCCAATAAGGTGTAGGAGTCCATGGACAAGTAAAAAATTAAAAATATAATCTGAGCTTTTTTTAACACCAAAAACTTCTAAATATTTATTTGGCTTTTTTATCTCCTCTAAATTAATAATTACCTCTCCTAAAAACTTTCCCTTACTGTCTCCTGGAAAAGATAAGACATCAGTTGCCTTATCTATCCCCCGATAACATTTATTTAATTTCCTCATTCTTTTTGCTCCGATAAGAGCTAAGGAAACAAACCAATCTGATTTTTTATAAACTAAAAGCCAGGCATCAACAATTTTTTTTGTTTTGGTTAAGTTAATCTTCTGATAAGTAGTATTATTTATCTCCAGCATATTTAAACTTTTAAAGCGCGTTTTAAACGGCGCAAAAAATTATATAAACTATATATCCTCTTTCTTAAAATCAAGTCATATGTTCCTGGATATTTAACACTGAAACCGCCAAAACCAATTTTAAAGCGCGTCACTCCCGGCCATTTTTTCTCATCAATTCCATAGAAATCATAATATCTATAATTATTATTTTTCTTCGCCTCTTTTATCACTGTCCACTGTAGAAGATATGGCGCCATTAAATTCCTAAAAGAATTATCAGATGCGCCATGAAGATAGGTAACACGATCAGAAAAAAAAGAAAAAAGTCCGCCAGCAATTACCTGGCCGTTAAAATAGGCTAAATACATTTTAATTTCCTTCTCAGATTTTAACAGGTTCTCATAATGACAGCGATCATGGAGACGAAAACCATCACGAGAAGAAGTTGTCTCAAGTAGACGCCAAAAATCAGGAAATTTATCTAAACCAGCTGAAATTATATTTACACCTTTTTTTTCAGCTAAACGAATATTATAGCGTGTTTTTTGATGCATCGCCTTTAAAAGATCGCTCTCGTTAAAACTTAAATCTAAAAATAAGGTTTGTTGTGGTTGTAAATTTAGAGTTTTTTGAAATAAAAAATCATTCCCACTATTAATTTCAACTAATGGCTCTAGACGTAAAAAAACTGCTTCTCTTTTATTCTTTTTTAACTCTGCCAGTAACAACAAAACATCTTTTTTTTCTCCAATCGGGCCACGAGGCAAATAATAGTAGTAATAAGAAAAAAATAATTTTTTCTTAATAATTAAAGCTGAGGCTAATATCTTTTCCTCTTCTTTAAGTCCCCAAATTTCTACCTCCTCACCTTCACGCTTTAACAAATCAAACCAAGCAAAAGACTGTAAAAATTCCCCGCTTAGAGGCAGGGTATATTTATCATTATTATTATCTAATCTAATTATTTTCATATAGCCTATTATAGCATAAAACAAAAAAGAGCCCTATAAAAGAGCTCTTTTAAAGTATCTTTAGTCAATAAATATATTAGTTTG
>CAZFUP010000023.1:0-2599 GCA_964522055.1 uncultured Gammaproteobacteria bacterium | reverse complement strand
ATCAGAAATGCGACGAGCATCACGTGAACGAGCACGGGCTGAGTTTAAGGCAATAATTGAAAGAGTTGAAAGCAAGCCGATTATAGCAATGACAACTAACAACTCAATTAAAGTAAAGCCGGGTTTGTTATTTTTCATAATTTTAAAATTTCGCTTAAAAGCGTCTTTCTTATCAATTAATAATATAATTAACAAAAAACTTTTTTAACTTCTTATATACTAAATGAAATAAAAACTTAACTGATTTTATTTTACCATACCCAGAAAAAACCTGCAACACCTTTTAGCTATTTAAACTAAAATTGACTAGCCATGTTATACATAGGCATAATAACAGCCGCTACCATAATACCAACACCTATGCCCATGATAACCATGATAAGTGGTTCCATTAGCTTGCTAAGATTATCTAACATATTACTAGATTCACGAGTATAGAAACCGGTTATTCTATCAAGTACTGTATCTATCTTTCCCGTCTTCTCACCAACGGCTATCATCTGTGGCACCATACTGGGAACATAGGTATTTTTTTCCATGACTGAAGCTAAAGGATTGCCATCATTTATCGCCTCTAAAGTTTCTAAAATCATTTCTCTGTAAATAGTATTACCAACAACTTCCGCGGTTATTTCAAGAGACCTGGTAATGGTAACACCACCTTTTAACAAAGTAGATAAAGAACGGGTAAAGCGCATGAGATAAATATATTGAAACAAACGGCCAAAAATAGGCATCTTTAATTTAAAAATATCAATATTACGTTTACCAGAATAAGTTTTAAGATAAAGACGAACTAAAAATACAACTCCTATTACAAATAAGATAATAAGCAGAATATAGCTCCTCATAAAATTAGAGGCAGCTATAACCACTCTAGTGGCTAGTGGCAACTTGGCTCCGCTTTCTGTCAACATGGAAGTCAAATTAGGAATAACATAAATCATTAAAACAATAGCTACGCCAACAAGGGCTACTAAAATAAAAACAGGATATATCATCGCTCCTTTTATCTTGGCAGACATATCATAACTTTTTTCCATCTCATCAGCTAAGTAATTTAAAACTTCATCTAATTTACCAGAAGATTCACCAGATTTTACTATATTCACAAAAAAATCAGAAAAAACTTTTGGCCTTTTAGCTAAAGCGTCTGAGAGAAAAGAACCGCTATCAACTTCAAAAGCTATTTCTGAAACCATGTTTTTTAAAGCCAAATTATTAGTCTGATCAACTAAAATAGACAGCGCTTCGCTGACAGTAACGCTGGCAGAAATCATAACGGAAAATTGACGAGAAAAAATAACTAAGTCCTTAATCTTTATAGGCGAAAGAAGAAGGTTTAACTTCCCTTCTAAAGTATTAGTTATATTTATTATTTCGCTAGGAGTTAAATCACGACGACGCAAACGGGTAAAGGCTTCGTTTTCACTTAATCCCACTATAGTTCCTCGTTGATTTTTTCCATCTGCACTTACAGCAGCGTATTTGAAAATAGGCATATAATTCTTTAACTTTCAATAACTCTTAAAACTTCTTCCATAGTAGTCATCCCCTGTAAAACTTTAATAATTCCATCCTGTTTGATGGTCACAAAATCCTCAGTTTCTTTAACTGTTTCTAAATTTAAATCCTTATCACCTACGTTTATCATTTCTTTTAAACGATCATTTATATCAATAACTTCTGAAATAGCCACACGACTTGAATACCCAGTGTTTTCACAACGTGGACAACCAACTGCTTTATATGTTTTATAGACACTTAAAGCCTCCTCTGGATTTTTTAACTCTGGCAATTCTTCATTTAATACTTCTTTAGAGACATTTTTAAGTTCTTTTATTATTTCTTCTTTGGCATCACTTGATAATTCAACTGGTTGTTTGCAATGCTCACATAAACGACGAGCTAGACGTTGAGCAACTACCGTTTTTAAAGTTGAAGAAAGCAAAAAGCGCTCAATTTTCATATCAATCAAACGGAAAACCGCCCCTAGGGCATCGTTGGTATGTAGAGTAGATAATACTAAGTGGCCAGTCAAAGAAGCGTGAATGGAAAGTTCAGCAGTTTCCTCATCACGAATTTCTCCAACCATGATAATGTTTGGATCTTGACGCAATAGCGAACGAAGACCACTGGCAAAAGAAAAACCTATCTTCGGTTTAACTTGAGATTGATTAATTCCTTTTATTTCATATTCAATCGGGTCTTCTAAGGTGGAAATGTTTACCCCCTCTTGATTTAAAATATTTAAAACAGCGTATAAAGTCGTGGTCTTACCACTTCCAGTTGGACCGGTAACTAGGAAAATTCCACTTGTCTTTTTTATTCCCTCCTGCATGCGGCGTAGAGCCAGCTTGTTAAAACCAAGATTCTCTAAAGAAGGAGCTCCTTTAGAGGTGTCTAAAATTCTCATAACTACTTTTTCTTGATTAACAAGCGGTAAAGTAGAAACACGAAAATCGACTTCTTTATTGTTAATTATCAAACGAATACGACCATCTTGCGGTACGCGCGTTTCATCTAATTTTAACTTAGCCAAAACTTTTACACGAGCAATAATCGCATTATGAATACTGCGTGGCAAAGTCAAAGAGGT
>CAZFUP010000022.1:0-9981 GCA_964522055.1 uncultured Gammaproteobacteria bacterium | reverse complement strand
GCCTTTTCCGCTGCTTCCTTTATTCTCTGCAGGGCTAAAGCGTCTTTAGATAAATCTATACCTTGATCTTTTTTAAATTCTTCAATAATCCAGGAAATAATTCTTTGATCAAAATCTTCGCCGCCTAAATGAGTATCACCATTAGTTGCTTTTACCTCAACCGTATCTTCAGCTACATCTAGAATAGAAATATCAAAGGTGCCACCACCCAAGTCAAAGACAAGGATAACTTCATTCGCTTTTTTATCCAATCCATAGGCAAGGGATGAAGCAGCTAGGGCCGCTGCTGTTGGTTCATTGATAATACGTTTAACATCCAAGCCAGCAATAGCACCGGCATCTTTAGTTGCTTGACGTTGTGAGTCGTTGAAATAAGCGGGAACGGTAATAATAGCTTCAGTTATCTTTTCTCCTAATTTAGCTTCGGCGTCAGCCTTTAGTTTAGACAAAATCATAGCTGAAATTTCCTGCGGACTATAATCTTTGTCTCCCAAAGTAACTTTTATTCCTTCGCCTGATTGAACGATTTTATAAGGAGCAGTTTGTGTATCTTTTTGCACTTCTTCTTCTCCAAAATGACGGCCAATCAAACGTTTAACCGCATAAACCGTATTTTCTGGATTAATAACGGCTTGACGTTTAGCAGCTTGACCCACCAAGCGTTCATTACTTTTAGAAATCGCAACAACTGATGGCGTTGTCCTATTTCCTTCAATGTTTTCAATGATTTTAGGAAGACCACCTTCCATGATAGCCATGGCGCAGTTGGTTGTTCCTAAATCAATTCCTAAAATTTTTCCCATACTTTTAAAATTAGCTTAATTATAATAATTTCATTAGGAGGCGCACGCTTTGATGCGCCCGAAATAAAATCATTTCTTTATTTTTTCTTACTTTGAATCTTAATTGTTTTTGGTTTAACTTCCGGTGCCTTGGGGACAGTAATCTTTAAAATACCATCCTCGTTTAAAGCAGCCGCGTTTTCACCATCAACTTTTGTTGGCAAAGGAATAGATCTGTAAAAAGAACCACGACGAATTTCTTTACGATAATAATTCTTGTCTTCAACTTCACTTTTCTTTTCACTCTCTCCCTTGATTGATAAAACATTGTTTTCAATTGAAATATCAACTTTTTCCGGATCAACTCCGCCCAGTTGCATTTCAATAACAATGTTATCCCTATCTTCATACATATCCACGGCTGGTGTAAAACCAAATTGATTACCGCGAACGCTTGGCAACATGGATTCCATTATTTTATCCATGTCGTCAAAGTCTGATAAGAATGGGGTCCATTTAATAAGTGACATAGAATTTATGATTCTTCTGTCAAAACCAACTATTTGCTGGTAGATGACAAAAGAATATTAATTAAATATTTTTAAAATTATTTTTATTCTACTATTACTTTAGCTGGTCTAATAACTTTACCGTTTAATTTATATCCTGGCATAACTTCTTGTTTAACCTTTTCGCCTTGTCCATCAACTGCTTCCATTGTTTCATGATTAAATTTTTCACCTACTGTTTTTATCTCTTCAACGCCATGAGTATTTAAAACATCTTTAAATTGTTTTAAGACATGACTAACGCCTTGTGCCCAAGGATTTTTTAAATCTTCATCACTTAATCCAGTCATAGACATTTTTAAATGATCAAAAACGGGCAGGATACTATGTAAAAAATCTCCCAAAGCATATTTTACAAACTCTAAACGATCTTTCGCTTGTTGTTTTATAAGATTTTGATAATCGGCTAAAGCGCGCAAATACTTATTCTCCCAAGAATCAAGAGCTAACTCTTCTACAAATTCAAAACGTGGTTTTTTTTCTCCCTTTACTTCAACTTCTTCTTGAAAAACTTTTTTAGAACGAACCCATTTCTTACTTTCATCGTCTACATTTTGATAAAGAACCATGTCTGACTTATCTTCTTCGTTCTTAACAATCTCTAGAACTTGATATTTTCTACCCTTATAATGACGATAAATGCCTTTTTTTATTTCCTGCATATTTATTTAAACTTATTTTTAATAAATTCTACTAAAGCTAAATTTCGAGCATAATCCATACGCAATGGTCCCAGTATGCCAAAAATTCCATTCGCCTTATCTTTTTTGTATTTGACTAAAACAGTACTTAAGAAATTACCAAACGGATTTTCAGAGCCAATCAAAACTTGAATGTCCTCAGGGATATCTTCAAAAATATCATCTATTATTTCTTCTAAGCGATCAATGACAGCAGAAACATTACAGATTAAATCAAGTTTATTAAATTCAGCTTGAGAAAAGAGATTGCTCAGTCCAGTGTAATAAAGATCGTTTTTATGAAAAGCCCAAAAAACTGCTGATCCAGACAACTCAGCCACTACCTTAGCAGTTTGACGATAAGCGGCCTCCTCATTTTTAAAAACCTTGTCTAATATCTCCTGTTCATTGCTTTTCAATTCTTTTACCTTTCCAGTTTTTTTCCACTCTTCTAAAAACAATTGATAGGCCTTTTCAGTTGGTATTCTGCCAGCTGAGGTATGTGGTTGATAAATATAATTTTCATCTTCAAGCTCTATCATCTCATTTCGAACAGTTGCGGTAGAAATATCTAATTTATATTTTTTCACTAAGACGCCAGAAGAAACCGGCTGAGCCGTCTTTAAATACTCTTTTAGCAGTGTTTCCAGAATTAATTTTTTACGCTCTGAAATCATAGAGATGTTATTTATTTAACACTAATAAACATTATAAACAAAATTAGCACTCAAGTCAAGAGAGTGCTAATTATTATTGTCTATCTTTATTTTTTGGCTAAAAAATAAGAAATTTACTCAATACCCAAATTTTCTTTCAACTCCATGTTTAGCTGATAAATTTCTTTTGAACTTAAATTTTTCATAGAAAAATTTTGGCTAGCCCTATAACTTAAAGTATAAAATTTAAGTGGAACACTATTTATAACCGAATCACTAAGTAAATGAACAGCTCCTGCAATAGCTAAGGTAATTAAAAATATTTTTAACTTCTTATACCTTCTTAAAAACCAAGCTAATAAAATTAATAATGGAAAATATTCCCAAGCATGAAACCAAAGATGAATTTTTTCAGAATACAAAAACTGTCGTCCTTCAAAAAAATGAACAAGATTAAAGTGCCAATTATAAACCAATAAATACTCTAGAATATGATCAAAATCAATTAAACAGCCACCCAGAATGCCAGCGACGATACCTAAAAAAATATTCTTAAAATATTTTCCACAAAAATACCCAGTCAAAACAGCCATGGAAAAATGAATAAACAAATGAAGAGGTAAAGGAATGTCCATAAAAAATAATCATTAATCTTGAATAATCTTTTCTCTACTAAAATACCAATTTAAAATTTCACGGGCAATAGGGGCAGCCATAGTACTTCCCTCCACACCCTCTTCAACTAAAACCATAATAGCAATTTCAGGATTATCATAAGGAGCAAAACCAATAAACCAAGCATGCGGACTTTTTTTACTTGACCACTGAGCTGTGCCAGTTTTTCCAGCCGCACTTACCGGGAGCATGCTTAAAGAAGCGGCGCTACCACTAGTAACTGTTTGCCGCATACCCTCACGCACTATTTTTATGTTTTCTGAACTTATAAAATCACTTCTTATAATCTCCGGCTCTATGGTTTTAATTACTTTATTATCTGTATTTAAAACTTCTTTAACTAAATGCGGACGATAAAGAGTGCCACCATTTGCTAGAGCAACTGTATAATTTGCTACTTGCAAAGGAGTTACTATCACATCCCCTTGACCAATAGCAAAATGATAAGTATCACCTATATACCAAGGCTCATCTTTAACAGTTTCTTTCCACTCCCTACTAGGGACAAAACCCTGACGCTCACCAGGTAAATCAATGCCTGTTTTTTCTCCCAGGCCAAAGAGGTGAGAATATTTAATTAATCCATCAAGACCTAACCCGGTAAAGTCCTGATAACCACCTCCTATGTAATAAAAGAAAGTGTTAACGGATTCAGCAATCGCTTTTTTAACATTTGTCATCCCGTGACCGCCCGCTTTCCAGTCTGGAAAAAACCATTCACTTATTCTTAATCCTCCCGTACTTAAAAAACTCGTTCTTTCGGTAATTACTCCTTCCTCCAGGGCACCAGCGGCAAATAATGGCTTAATAGTTGATCCAGAAGGAAACTCTCCAGCAATTGCTCTATTAAACAAAGGCTGATTTAAGTCATTTAAAAAGTTGTCATAATCTGATTGGCTTATTCCGCCAGCAAATAAATTATTATTATAAGCTGGCAAAGAAACAAGGGCTAAAATTTCGCCATTGTTGGGATTAATAGCAATAATAGCCGCTCTTGATAAACTAATTCTCTTTAAATACTCTTTAGTGATTTCTTCAGCTTTTTGCTGTAAATTTAAATCAAGAGAAAGAAGAAGATTATAGCCATCTTGAGCTGGTACTTCGTTAATAATCTTTTTTTGACGACCAAGAGCATCTACTTCAATGTTTTTTGAACCAGCGCTTCCCTTCAACTCTTTTTCCCAAGAATATTCCAATCCTATTTTTCCAAGATAATCAATGCGAGAATACTCATCTCCTAATTTAGCCAATTCCCCTTCATTAATTTTTCCAGTATACCCTAGAACATGTGCCAAACTACTGTCTTCTGAAATATTCACTTCGCCAGAAGAAGAAGGTAAAAGATATTCACGCCTTATTTTGCTTGACAAAAAAACTCCCGGCCAACTAGGCAAATCTATCATAAGAGTTAAGGCTTTTTCATAATCTATATTTTCAGCAACAAATAAAGGCTGATACGATTCAAGAGATCCTATCTTAACTTTACTTAAAGATTCTTTGATTTGATAAAAATAAGAATTATCACTTATTATCTGATAAGGACCAGCCGTATCAGATATTAAATTATCTTGGTTATTATCATCTAAGATTAAACTTATTTTTCTAATTAATTCATCTCTTTCCAGCTCATTTCTAGGCAAATCAATCGGCCTAAGATATAAGACAAAATTAGCTTTATTTCTTACCAAGGCCTCTCCCTGACTTGCATAAATAATACCTCTTTTTGACTCTATCACTTCAGAACGCAAACGATTACCTTCCGCTAAAAGACGATAATAATCATTTTTTATAACCTGCAGCCAGAAAACACGCCCAATAATGAATAAAAAAACTATAAACATTAAAAAATAAAAAAGCTTCAGGGAACGAAAATTAAAAGTACGCGTTAAAATCTCTTTATCCCCAGTATCAGACAAAAAAGATTGTTCTGTCCAATCAGTATAATAAAAAGAATCTTTTAATTGACCAAATTTAAACTCACCCTCTTTTACTAAAAATGGGTCGTCATTTTTCTCAGAAAAGGAGTCAATTGCCTTCTTTTTGTTGAATTTTTTAAATATTTTTCTATCCATAACACTTTTTATCTTATCGCGAAATAAGAAGAAAGGCAAACTGAAAAAGCTTATCCACAAATCTCTTATTATCTTTATATTTTCTTTATCTTCTTATTTTTATAATAAAATTATTGTTAATTTATTAATATTTTTATAAAATAAAACTATGGCCCTTCTTCTTATCGAGGATGATCAAAGTATCATTCTTTCTCTTACAATTGCTTTAAATAATGCCGGTTTTGAAGTTGACTCAGCTAACGATGGTCTTAAAGGACTTGAACTAGCTAAGACTGGAAAATATGACCTCATTCTTTTAGATTGCAATCTACCTGGTCGCACTGGTTTTGAAATTGTAAAAGAATTAAGAGATCTTTATATATTTACTCCTATTATTATTTTGACTGTTTTAGGAGAGATTAATAATAAAATTGAATTATTCAATTTAGGCAGCGATGATTATCTTACCAAACCATTTGCCTTAGCTGAACTCTTAGCACGTATTCGTGCTCTTTTAAGAAGACCTCGTAATTTACAAGGCGGATCTATAAAAATTGGTAATCTAGAACTTGACCATGATAAATTTCGTCTTACTAAAAAAGGCCGATTTATTCCACTTTCAGTAAAAGAATTTTCACTCCTTGAGTATCTAATGATTAATCAAGGGCGCTATCTTTCTAGACAGAAGATAATGGAAAAAATCTGGGATGAAAACGCCGATCCATTTTCTAATACTATTGAAGTTCATATTATGAATTTACGCAAAAAAATTGAAACCAAAAAAGAACACTATATATTTACCGCTACTGGACGTGGTTATAAAATAGACACTTTGAAATAAAAACTTCTTTATCTTTTTCTTATCTTTTGCTTGTTAAACTTAAATGGCAATAAGCTTACAAGCTAAGGTCGATATTGCTTTTTTAAAAAAACTCCCATCTTCTTTATGAAAAAAGAAAAAAAGAAACCAATAAGCCGGAAAAAGCCAATTGAAGCAATTATTAATCCCGGTATTCCCTGGCGCAGCTAAACAGATACTCCCGCGGCAAGCGGGAGTATTTTATTAATATAAACATAAATAATATGGAGTATATTAAAAAAATAAATTTTATAAAAAAACTATTTTCCTTAAAACAAGAAGACGAAGAGATAAGAAGAACAGAAAAATTTTTAAATGTTATTTTATTTTTTTCTATTTTTGTATTTTTTATTATTAATGTAATCCGGTTATTTGATATCTTTTTTTATAAAAATTCTGGAGGAATACCACTTCTAGCTACTTTATCTCTTTTAATCTTTTTTATTTTTCTTCTATTTTTAAGTCGTAAGGGAAAAATAAAGACGGCTTCTTTTCTGCTTATTTTAGCTTTCTCTGTTCCAACATTTTATTCTCTTATTACCTGGGGAGCTGATTTGCCCGCTGGTCTTATTTTAAGCGTTTTATTGATAATTTTAAGTGGAATACTTTTAGGGCAAAGATCCGTGTTTATAAGTACTATTATAATTGCAACTTTTTTAATAATAATAAGCGCCTATCAATCAGATGGATTTTTAAAAACAGAAAACTATTGGCGAAGCGCCCCTGTTCAAATAGCCGACGCTCTTTCCCATAGTCTGCTTATCATAATTATCGCTGCGGCTAGCTGGCTTTTCTGCCAAGAAATAAAAAAATCTCTAAATAGAGCTAGGCGCAGCGAAGCGATACTAAAAAAGGAAAGAGATGACTTAGAGATAACTGTTAACCGACGCACCAAAGAATTACTATCAGCTGAAGCAGAAAAAATAACTCAGCTATATCGTTTAGCTGAATTTGGACGCCTTTCTTCTGGTATTTTTCATGACCTTATTAATCCACTTAGCACTATTTCTTTAAATCTAGAACAAATAGAAAACGAAGGTGATGAAAAAATTAAAAGTGTTAAATCTCATCTAAGCCAAGCTCTTGTCGCTACTCATAGAATGCAAGGCTTAATTTCTGGTATAAAAAATCAGATTAGCCGCAAGAATTGCCTAAGTCTTTTTTCTATTAATCAAGAAATAAGTCAGAGTTTGGAGATTTTAGCCTATAAAGCTAGACAGGCAAAAGCAGAAATTTTTTTCTCCCCCGAAAAAATATTTTTTTTAAAAGGAGATGCTTTGAAATTTGGACAAATTATTACTAACATCCTGGCTAATGCTATTGAAGCTTTATGTGAAAGCATAATAAGGGAAATAAAAATAAACTTATACGAAGAAGAAAAATATGTTGTTATAAAAATAAAAGATAGTGGTAAAGGCATTAGTTTAAAAAATCAAGAAAATATCTTTAAACCATTCTTTAGCACAAAAAAGCTAACTGATCAGGGTTTTGGAATCGGACTAGCTATGACAAAAAATATTATTGAAAAAGATTTTAAAGGTGAAATAAAAGTAGAAAGTGAATTAAATAAAGGCGCTTGCTTTATTATTACTTTACCAAAAGAAAATAAAAATATATGAAAATAGAAAAGTGCTATTTCTGGCCAACTTATTTAAGTTTAGTTTTAAACAAAGTAGAACAAAAGAGGGTTCAAAAAATATTACCAGACCTTAAAATAGCTCAAGTGTTTCTCTGGCGCGCTTTAAATATCTATGACGATATTTTAGATAAAGAAAATAAAGAAACAGATTTATTAAAGGCTAATAATTATTATCGTCGTTTTTTAGCTATCCATTATCGCTTAAACTTGCCTAAAGATTATTACCAAAAACTAGACAAAACTTTTTCACGCTTAGAAAAAATTAATAAAAAAGAAATAGAAACTACAAAAATAACTATTAAAGACGGAAAAATTTTAGTTCCCAAAAATCCTAAACCCATTATTTCCAAGCAAAACCTAGCTGATAAATCGGCCGTCCTAACTCTCTTTACCAACGCCATGTTTTTCTATTTAAAAAAACCTGCTTTAAGCCTAGATAAATTTTGGAACTATTTCCTAAGTGCTAAACAATTAGCCGATGATAGTTATGATTGGTTTGAAGATTTAAAAAAAGGCATTATAACTAATGCCAATTACCCTCTTTTAAAAATTTACCAAGGAAAAACAATAAATCTTTCTCAGAAAAAGAAATTGCAAACTTTATTTGAAAAACATTGTGCTTTAACAATGATAAAAGAAATAAGCAGATTATGTTTAAAAGCAGAAAAAGAAATAGATAAATTTAAAAAAGATAGAAGTAAAATTATAAAAAACAAGCTGCTAAAACCTCTTTTAACAGCTTGTCGTAGTGCAGAAAAATCTTTTTCTCTTAAATACCCTTCTAATCTTTAATAGCTTGAGAAACAGCTATAGAAATATCTTTATTAAAAGGATTTGGCAAAATCATCTCTGGATTTAAATCAGTTACCAATAAGGCAATGTTTATCGCTGCTTGAATTAACATCTTGTCTGTTATTTGCTTTATCTTATTATCTAAAGCCCCCCGAAAAATACCAGGAAAAGCCAAAACGTTATTAAGCTGATTTGGAAAATCGCTACGACCAGTAGCAACAACAAAAGCGCCGGCTGCTTTAGCTTCATCAGGCATTATCTCCGGAACAGGATTAGCTAGAGCAAAAATAATTGCCTCCTTATTCATGCTTTTTATCATTTCTGCATTTAAAACTCCAGGCGCAGAAACACCAATAAAAATATCTCTTTCTTTTATCACTTCCCCTAAAAGACCTTTTCTTTCTTCAAGATTAGTTAAATTAGCAAATCTTTTCTTTTCTTCATTTAAATCTTCACGTCCGCCATAAATCGCCCCCTTGCTATCACAAATTATTATATCTTTAAAACCATATTTCAAAAGTAGATCAACAATAGCTAAACCGGCCGCACCAGCTCCGTTTACAACAATTTTTACCATTTTTTCATCTTCACTTTTACGAAGCTTAAGAGCATTAATCAAGGCAGCTAAGACAACGGTTGCTGTGCCATGTTGGTCATCATGCATTACCGGAATATCTAATTCTTTCTTTAAACGATTTTCAATTTCAAAACAACGTGGCGCAGAAATGTCTTCCAGGTTAATACCTCCAAAAACTGGAGCCAAGTATTTAATTGTTTTTATTATTTCCTCTGTGTCTTGAGTGTCTAAACAAATTGGAAAAGCGTCTACTTTAGCAAAAGCCTTAAACAAAGCACATTTCCCTTCCATAACAGGCAAGGCAGCTTCTGGCCCCAAATTACCTAAGCCCAAAATAGCACTGCCATCGCTTATTACAGCAATTGTGTTTCCCTTTAGGGTGTGTGAGAAAACCAGTGACTTGTCACGGACTATCTCTCTACAAACCTCAGCCACTCCAGGAGTATAGGCTAAAGATAGGTCTTCTTTATTATTTAAAGGGACTTTGGAAATAGTCTCTAATTTCCCGCCGTGCTTTTTGTGAAGCTCCAGCGAAGCTTGATAAACATCCATATTATTAAATATTAAATAATTAAACTAGTCTTAATTGTAAAATAATGAAAACTATATAAACTAACAATATTAGCGCGCCCTCTATCCGACTTAGACGTTTGCCACTACGATAAAAAATAAGAAGTAATATAGATAAAACAACAAAAGCC
>CAZFUP010000021.1:241-10060 GCA_964522055.1 uncultured Gammaproteobacteria bacterium | reverse complement strand
GTGGGCGCACAAGGATTCGAACCCTGGACCCCTTCGGTGTAAACGAAGTGCTCTAACCAGCTGAGCTATGCGCCCTCATGACGGATTGGTGGGCGAAAGAGGATTTGAACCTCCACGGCCTTGCGGCCACAAGCCCCTCAAGCTTGCGTGTCTACCAATTCCACCATCCGCCCAAAACGAAAAAGCTGTTTATTTAACAACCTTTTCTTTAAGCTTCTTTTTATAACCGTCTCTTAAGAAATACAATTTCGCCCTTTTTACCTTAGCTATCTTTTTAATTTCAATCTTAGTAATAGTTGGTAAATTCAAAGGAAAAATCTTTTCAACACCAATTCCTTCAGAAGTTTTACGAACAGTAATAGTTGCTCCTATCTCTTTATTGTGCTTATGAGCAATAATCATCCCTTCAAAATATTGAATTCTTTCCTTTTCCTCTCCCTTAGAATTCAGCTCTTTAATTTTTTGATAAACCCTAACGGTCATTCCTGGTTTTAGTTCTTGCTTTGTCTCAACCATATGGTTAAAAATTATATAAACGAGACCGGATGGCCCCGCCTAAAAATGCTTATTTAATAAGAAAAATCTTGTCTAATATTATAATTATTTTTTCCTCTTGTCAAGCTCATCTTTTATCCTTTGATAAACAGCTAAAAAAACCTCTTCTATCGTTAATTTACTAGTATCAAGATAGAAATCATAGTTTTTTAAATCACAAATGTCAATATTATAATATTTTTGATAACGACGACTATCACTAGCCACTCTTTCTTGATTACTTTGTAAAACAGACTCCCAGTTGTTTAAATCCTTATCTTCATTCCTATTGTCTTTTGCCTTTAAACTCTTAAAAATCCTCTTTGCTCCTTCTTGAGCTTCAACATCTATATATATTTTAAAAGAATGAGGGATAAAATACCAAGAGGTTCTACCCTCAATAATAAAATTATCTTTTTTTTTCCCAAGTTCTCTTTGATATTGGTCAACCTCTTTATCTGTTTCAGGATCTGTTTCTCCAAGTTGATTGTATTCAGCTAATGTTAGACCGCGCTGTTTAGCCTTTTCTCGACGCAAACCACCCATATAATAACGCTCCCAACCAAGTTCTTCAGCTAATTTTTTAGCAACAGTGCTTTTCCCAGAACCAGGCGCACCGCTTAGAGAAATAATCATATCAAAGTTGTCATTTTATTTTTTATACTCTATTATATTTATATTATTATACAGAAAAGAAATTAAATCAAAATATTCTTCTATTTATGTATCTAGAAAGATTAGAAATACAGGGATTCAAATCGTTTGCCAATAAAAATAAGTTGGTTTTTTCGGGAATGCTAAATGACAAAAAAAGAGGGCTGACGGCTATAGTCGGCCCAAATGGCTCCGGAAAATCTAATGTCGCTGATTCTATTCGTTGGGCCCTGGGAGAACAAAGTATAAAAACATTACGTGGCAAAAAAAGTGAAGATGTTATTTTTTCCGGCTCTGACAAAAAAGGACAATTAGGAATGGCTGAAGTTTCTCTTTGTCTTAACAACTCAGAAGCAACTAAAAATAAAGTTCCTACGCCTGAAAAAATTGAGAAAGAAGAAGATTTAAATCAGATTATTTTAAGTTGTCCAGAAATTGTTATCACCAGAAGGGTTTATCGCAGTGGCGAAAGCGAATATTTATTAAATGGCAACCGCGTCCGCTTATCAGATATTCAAATGCTCTTAGCTAAAGCCAATTTCGGACAAAAAACCTACAGTGTTATTGGCCAAGGCATGGTAGAAAATTTTCTCAACACTTCTGCAGCTGAAAGAAAAGATTTTTTTGATGAAGCAACCGGCGTTAAGCAATTTCAAATTAAGCGTGATTCTGCTTTGAATAAACTAGAATCAAGCTATGAAAATCTGCAACAAGTAGAAATGCTTTTAACAGAGATAAGGCCAAGATTAAAAAGTTTGACTAGACAAGTAGAAAAACTGAAAAAACGAGATGAAATAGTTATCGCCTTAAAAGAAAATCAACTAAACTATTATGGTTTCCTTTGGCAAGATATTAATAAAAAACTTAACAAAACAAACGAATCTTTCTTGACACTTGAAAAAACTAAATCAGAACAAGAAAAAAGACTTTCAAAACTCAGTGAAGATTTAAACAAAATAAGAACAACTGACAATTTTCCAGAAATAAATGAACTACAAGTAGAACTAAGAACGCTTGAAGGACAAAAAAATCAACTACAAAAACAATTTGCCAAACTGCAAGCTGAATTAGAGCTACAATTAGAATCTCAGGGTCAATTTGACGTTTCTTGGTTAAATAACAAAGAGGGAGAATTAAAAACTGAATTAGAAAATTTAGAAAATGAATTAAATAACCTAAAAAATAACAAAACCCTAAAAAACCTTGAAGAACGCCTGTTGGTGGACTTATCCTCAGTAAATTCTGAAATTAAAAAAATAAATGACGAGCGTCTCTCTTTTGATAAACTAGAAATAGAAAAAAATTCTTGTCTTAAACAAATTACTAAGCTTGAAGCCGTTTTAGAGGCCAATCTTGAAGTTCAGGGCCAATTTGATGTTTCTTGGTTAAATAACAAAAACGAAGAACTAAAAAATGATTTAATAAAAATAAAAGAAGAAGTCTCTCGCTTAGAACAAGAAAATAAAATTTTTGAAGAAGAAAAACAATTAGCTGAAATAAACGCGATTAGAGAAAAAACTGCTTCCTTAAATAAAAAGCTGGAAAGTTTAAATGCTGAGCTTAAAACTTCTTTTCAAAACGACAATCAAAACGAAGCTATAAGTAATTTAATAGACGAATTTTTAACCCAATTAGAAAATATAGAGAAAGAAGTTAATCTAGAAAAAATAAAAACATTGTTAAGTCAGACAAAAGAAGAATTTAAAAAGAAGGCCAAATATTTAATCAGTGGCTTAGATGATAATAAGCTAAAACAAATACAAGAAATCCAAACAGAAATTATTATTTTAAATGAAGAAGGGCAAAACAAACAAGAAAAACTGGCATCCGAAAAGCTGCGCCTATCAAGTCTAAATGAAAGATTGCGTCTTTTAAAAGAAAAAGAATATCAAATAAACAAAGAAATTGAAGACTTAAAGTTAAAACTAGAAAAAACCCAAGTTAAATTTGATGCTAGTGAAATAGAAAGAGAAAAAGAAGCTTGGTATAAAAAAATAATTGGTTTAGAAAAAGAACAAAGTTCTCTAGCAAGTCAAAATGACTTAAGTTCTCTTTTGGATAAACGCCAAGAAATAAACAACGCTTTAAGTGATTGCCATTTTAAAATCTCTTCTGCTGTAGAGAAGCAAAAATTACTAGAAAACAAAAAAAATCAACTTTCTAATGAAATTGAGGGTATAAGAGTTAAAATAACTAAAAGCAGCATAAAGTTTGATGCTAGTAATATCGAAAAAGAAAAAAAGACTATCAGTGATAAACTTACACTACTGGAAGAAAAAACAAAGATTATAGAAAAAAAATTAGGAGAATTAAATGCTGCGCAAGAGCAGGAAAAAAATCAAATGTTTGCTTGTCAACAATCAATTCAGTCAACTCAAGAAAGTTTTAATACTCTTTTAGAGGAATTAAATAAGTTAAAAATAGAAGCAGCTCGTCAAGAAACAAAATTGGAAGACTTGGAAAATAATATTTTCAATGACGAATTAACTATTAATGAAATTAAAAATTATTCTGTAAAGATAGACGAAGATGATTTAGGCTACCTGCAAAAATCTATAACTAGCAACAAAGCCCAACTAGAACAAATTGGTGGTATAGACCCAGAAACTGAAAACGAATTTACTGAAACAAAAAAACGCTATGATTTTTTAAGCGCACAAACAGAAGATTTAGATAAAACAATTTCTTCTTTAGAGGAAATAATACAAACCCTAGACGAAAATATAAAAACACGCTTTGATCAAGAATTCAAAGTTATCTCAGAAAAGTTTAATGATTATTTTAAAATTCTTTTCAATGGTGGCTCGGCTAAAATGCATAAAGTGATGTTAGAAGATTTGGAAAAAGAAGATAAGCAAGGTCAAGCAAACAAGGATACCTCTGAAAATGGAGCTAATTTAGGATTAAGTACTGCTGAAAATGTTTTAAGAGAAGAAAATAATGAAAAGTTAAAGAGAATTAAATTTTTAAAAAAGCACAATGCAGTTGGTTTAGCTGGTATAGAAATCCAAGCTGTTCCTCCTGGAAAAAAGATCCAGGCAGTTTCTATGCTTTCTGGTGGAGAAAGAGCTTTAACGGCCATTGCTTTAATTTGCGCCATTATTAGCGCTAATCCATCGCCTTTTGTTGTTTTAGATGAAGCAGACGCCGCTTTAGATGAAGCCAATTCTGAAAGATTAGCTAAAATACTTGATGATTTGTCTGACAAAACTCAATTTATTGTTATTACTCACAACAGAGCCTCAATGAGAAGAGCTAGCATTCTTTATGGTGTGACCATGGAAGAAAATGGAGTCAGCAAACTTTTAAGCGTTAAGTTAGACGATTTTATAGAAAAGAAAAATTAACTAAACTGAAGAAAATAATAAATCGCTCCTATCTGGGAGCGTTTTTATTTTTACTAAAAAATTTGATTGGATTAATCCAGCTTTTTTGTTATAATAAAAGCACAAAGAATAATAAAAATATGCCAAAAAAAATAATTGTTTTCTTTTTACTTTTTGCTTTTATTTTAAGCTCTGGTTTTGGTTGCAAAACAAACAACCAAGTAACCAAAAAGGCCTTAGAGCCAATTACTTTAAACTATTGGCGAGTTTTTGACGGTCAAGATGCTTTTGCGGAAATAATCCAAAAATATAATGCTATCCATCCTAATATAAAAATAAATTACCGAAAATTACGTTATGAAGAATATGAATCAGAGCTTTTAAATGCCTTAGCTGAAGATCGTGGTCCAGATATTTTTTCTGTTCATAATACTTGGATGAAAAAATATGAAACCAAATTAGCTCCTTTGCCAGAAACTATATCTATGGCCTACCAAGTAACTGAAGGCACTATCAAAAAAGAAATTGTTCAAAAAATGCAAACAACCAGAAGTCTTTCAATACAAGAATTACGTGACACCTTTGTAGATGTAGTTAGCAATGATGTTATTTTAAGTGATGGCAAAATCTATGGGCTACCTTTATCAGTTGATACTTTAGCCATGTATTATAACAAAGACTTATTTAATAATGCTGGAATAAGCGAAGTCCCAGCTTATTGGAATCAAGACTTTATTCAAACAGTTAAGGCCCTTACTAGACAAAATGAAGAAAAAGAAATAATTCAATCGGGCGCAGCTCTTGGTGGCAGCAACAATGTTAACCGTTTTAGCGATATCTTGTCAGTTTTAATGATGCAAAGCGGGACTATTATGTCTAACGAGAAAAACCAAGTCTTATTTCATACTTCTCCTAATAATAGCAATACTTATTTTCCAGGAATTGATGCTTTACGTTTCTATTCTGATTTTGCTAACCCGGCTAAAGAATCTTATTCTTGGAACGAATCACTGCCCAATTCTTTAGAAATGTTTATCAGTGGAAATTTAGCTATTATGTTTAGCTATTCCTATGATATGGCAACTATAAAAACCCAAGCGCCAAAAATAAATTTTTCTATAGCTAAGCTTCCACAAATCGAAGGACTCCCTCCTACTAATGTTAACTTTGCTAATTATTGGGTAGAGGCGGTTTCTAAAAAAAGCTCTCATATTAATGAGGCTTGGGACTTTGTTCAGTTTATGACAAAAGCGGAAAATGTTAGAAGTTATTTAAGCATCAGCCAAAAACCAACAGCTCTAAGATCTTTAATAGCCGAACAAAAACAAGATGATAATCTAAAAGTTTTTGCTGAGCAGGTTTTAACTTCCAAGAGTTGGTATAGAGGAAAAAATGTTACCGCGGCTGAACAAGCTTTAGGAGAAATGGTAAACATGGCAACCATGGCTGACAGCTCTCTCTTAAAAGATATTATAAACATTGGCGCCACTAAGGTGCAACAAACTCTTTATTAACGTTTTTATATGAAAAAAAAATTATTATCTTTTACCTTCCTTCTCCTTGCTTTTTCTTTATTTATACCCCTAATAACAAGCGCCCAGGGGTCAGGCTCAATTATTAACCCTCAAGATGCTAAATATGAAGAAGGTAATTATCAATTAAACGATTTTGTTTCTATTGCTACTTGGGCGGCTCAATGGATACTAGGAATAATTGGCTCTTTGACGCTTTTAATGTTTATATACGGGGGCTTTATCTTTTTAATCTCTGGCGGGAGTAAGGAGAAAATTGGCGAAGCTAAAAAAATAATTACTGCTGCTATCATTGGTTTAATAATTGTTTTTGCTAGCTATATGATTATCCGTTTTGTTGTTGGTGCCTTGGGCATGGAATGGGAAGGGCGAGAGCTAAAACGAACAGCAATGCTTTTTCTAAAAAATTAAAATGACTGCCTTTACTCCCAAAAACCTACAAAAACCATTAAACTGTGGCCAGATACTGCAAGAAGCTCGTTTGGAAAAAAACTTATCCATAAGAGATGTTTTCTTAAAAACAAATATCAAAGAAAGTTATTTACAAGCAATAGAAGAAGACCGTTTTGATAAATTGCCAGCCGGAGTTTATGGACGCAATTTTATCAGTCGCTACGCCAAGTTTCTTAAATTAGATTCTAAAAAAATGGTTTTAATGTGGCAAGAACAGGCTCAGATTGAAAATAAGGAAGACCCTTTTTCTAGAAAAGTTATCGCTCGAAAAAATTTTATTATTTTTCCAAAATTACTCCGAAATTTTTTAGTATTAATAGCCGTTGCTATTTGTTTCCTATATCTTATTTTTTATTTTAAAAAAGTAACTTCACCTCCAAAATTAGAAATAATTTACCCGCCAAGCAATCTTTCTTCAAGCCAAGCAGTAATAACTATAACTGGCGAAACTGAAAACGAAGCGGAAATAAGCATTAACGGAGAATTAGTTTTAAATAATAACAATGGTTTTTTTGAACAAACTGTTAATTTAAAAAAAGGGCTTAATAATATTACCGTAAAAGCGAAGAAAAAATATAGCCAAGAAGAAATTATTACCAGACAAATTTTAGTAGAATAAAATATATGATAGAAAAAAACGCCCCTGCCTTATTTGACATTAAGGCAATAATCGGTAAAATGAAAATCATTGAAGGCCAAAAAACGGCTGAACTTGGTTGTGGAAATTTCGGCTTTTTTGTCTGGCCACTAGCCAGATTGGTGGGCAGAAGGGGAACTGTTTATGCTGTTGATATTTTAAAAAGCCATTTAGAAGAGATAAAGCGCATTGCTTTAAAAGATAATTTCCCTCAAGTTAAAACTATTTGGAGTAACTTAGAAATTTTTAAAGCAGCCCAAATAGAAAGCAGTAGTTTAGACGCCGCCTTACTAATAAACGTTTTGCACCAATCAGAAAAAAAAGGAGAGGTTTTACGAGAATCAATTAGACTTTTAAAGCGCGGTGGGAAATTAATGATTATTGAATGGGGAAATAGCGATTCTCCATTAGGACCTCGCCCCGAAAAAAGAGTAAAGCTAGACTCTTTAAAACTAGCTGCCACAAAATTAAATCTTAATTTAGAAGAAGAATTTATCGCCGGACCTTATCATTACGGCTTAATATTAACTAAAATCTAATAAACATTCTATGCAACACTTATTTTCCTTAAGTTATTGGTTCAATCTTCGTCCCGAATCTTTAAGCCATGTTGGCCAAACTTTTTTTATAGGATTACTTTCTCTTTTTCTTTTAATTATCATCGTTGTTTTTATTAGCAGAAAAAGAGCTGGACGTTATCGTGGTTTTTTAAAGAGAATTTCTAACTTTTCTTTTGGTAATTTAATAATTGGGGGTTTTTTACTCTTCTTTAATTACGAAATAATTCCTTTCTTTTCCGCTCGATTTTGGTTAGCTGTCTGGGGAATAATAATGCTTATTTGGCTTTATTTTATAGCAAAAAGCTTAAAAAAGATAAAAACTTCTCAAGGAACACCAAGTAAGGAAGATGAGATAAAAAAATACTTACCATAATAAAACAATACTTAAGCTAAATAAAAAAACAAGGATAATAAGCCTTGTTTTTTTATTTTAAAAAATAACTACTTATTGTTTTTATGATAAACAGTGACAACTGGATCTTGATAAACAACCCCCCAAGAAAAAGAACTGTCTAGATATTCTCGCAAATAATTTCTACTTTCAAGTTCTTCTTGTTTTATGTTAAAAATAAATTTTTCCCAATCTTTTATTGCTATTTTATCGTCTTTAGTCTTTAAAAGAACCAACTCAACTTCATGATTATTTAGATATTCATCAAGGTTTGTTTCTTTTTTAAAAGCCAATAAATATTCTTCTAAAAAGGTTTTATCTTTATAAACAACCTGTGGCAAGCGCCCATCTATAAAAATTTTTCCTTTTGGATATTGCCAAAGCAAATAGCCACCCCAACCGTATTCATTAAAAATCCTAGCTTCTTGATATTGAGAATTGTTTTCTAAAAAGTTAATAGCCTGACAAGGATAATTATTACAATATGAGATAAAAGGATTATTATTTATTTTTATTTCAGTTAAAAGAGAAATAATAACCAAGGAAAAACAAAGAAGTAACAAGTAGCGTAAATATCGAAAATTAATCTTTATTTCTTCTCTTGCACCTATTAATACTTCTGTTACTATTTTTGTTAAAAAAGGAACAGTGGCTACAAAAGTTAAAGGAAAATTACGTCGAGATTTTAAGGCTAGTAAAAGAAATAGTCCAAAAAGAAACAGCTGCCATAAATCTAATTCTTTTAATCTTTTTTCCGTCTTCAGTTTATAAAAATAAAGTATCCAAAAGGCTGATAAAACGGCCAAATAAACTAATTGCGGATACTGAATGGGAAAATAATAGAAAGGTAGCCATTCTTGAATGTTTGTTAAGTAAAAAGTCTGACCATAGCCTCCTAAAAAAGAGTAAAGCCCTATTCCATATGGAGTAGCCAGGGTTCCAATGAATGCTACAATCGATGCTAAAAATAATATAAAAATATCTTTTTTTCTTTTTCTTAAAAATAAAAGAGAAAAAATAAAAAAGAAAAACAAAAGAGCAAATCCAAGCAAAAAACTACCATGAATACAGGACCAGAGATAAAAAAGAGGAATTAAGAAAAAAAGTAGTTTTATTCTTTTTTGATAATAAAAGGCAGAAATTATTAAAAGTTCTAATAAAAGAAACAAAACACCAAATTCTTGCATTCGCACACCAAAGCTAGGCAAAGAAGCAAAAAGACCAAGTAATTGCAAGGATAAAAGGGCAATAAAAGAAATTTTTGGAAAAAAACGACAAGTAAAAAAATAAAGAATAATAAGAGAAAAAACAATTATTAAAGAGAATATAAGACTCAAGCTCAAATAGCCAAAATTGCTATATACTTTAAAAGATGCCCAATCACTTAACCACTCATGGTCAACCCAAGAACCAGTGAAGGTATAGTTATAAAAATTTTCTCTTGGCACATCTTTATTGAGAACAATTTCTTCACCAGCCTTTAAGTGCCAGCCTAAATCAGGATCTAAATAACTATAAGAGCTTCTAAGTAACAATAAAAAAGCTAAAATATAAAAAAGCATTAAAAAAAGAATTTTCCAGTTAATTTTTTTAAAAAAAATTCTCATAAACCAAATTATTACTTTTATTTTTTTATTGTAACATGTGCAAAATTATTTGTCTTGTTTTAAATTATGTGCTAAAATCAAAGGGTAAAGTAAAAATTATAAAATAAAAGAAAGGGGGTGAATTA
>CAZFUP010000021.1:0-231 GCA_964522055.1 uncultured Gammaproteobacteria bacterium | reverse complement strand
CTTTTGCTGTTTTAGCTTTATTAATCGCTCCGGTGATGGCTTTAAAAACATCAGCTCAGGTTACTGACTACGATTCAACCTTTGGGATTGACGTCGTTGATAATAGTCTAGGTGGTGCTTTAGGCCAGTCAAATACTGATCCAAGAGACGTTGTTACTAGAATTATCAATATCGCCCTCGGATTCTTGGGCATAATTGCAGTAGTTATCGTTCTTTTAGGCGGCTTTAAAT
>CAZFUP010000020.1:0-10066 GCA_964522055.1 uncultured Gammaproteobacteria bacterium | reverse complement strand
ATTAAAAAATGCGCTTATGATAAAATATACGGCAGTAGATATTTTTGGAGAAATTATGAAGGAAAAGAGATAGATTTATTGGAAGAAAGAGGCGGAAAACTATTTGCTTATGAAATAAAATGGACGAAAAATGATATTGTTGCGCCTAAAGATTTTATAGAAAGCTATAAAAATAGTGAATATAAGGTAATAAATAAAGATAACTATTTAGATTTTGTATTATAATAAACTATTGTTTTATTTTAAATACAATTTTAAAATAATTTTTTATCGAAAAATACAGTTTAAAAAAGTGCTGTATTTTTTTTGTTTTTAAATAATAGAGCGCATTTTTCTTTTTATATTTTATCCATTTCAGACTTTACTTTTCAAAAAATGTGGTATAATAGAAATAGTTAAAAAACAGCCGGTTTTTATTTGGCTTGTTTTGATTAATAACTCTAATATTAAACAAAATGTCAAGATTAACTAGAATTTTATTATTAACTATTTTCCTTGTTTTCTCTCCATTTTTGGTAAAGGCAGCGGTTTGTGATGATAGTACTATTGTGAAAGTGGTCGCTCGTGATCCGTCAGGTGCCTTTATCCCAGGCGCTAGTGTTGAAATTTATACGCAGGCAAATGATGTTGACGGTAATCCTAAACCAGACAAAAAAATGGCAGCTGGGACTATTAGCTCTACTTTAGGCAGCGCGACTTTAACTTTTAAAAACAGTGAACAAACTTCAGCTGTTTATGCTCTGAAGATAAGGACAGTGGCTAAAGATTCTGCTAATTTTTGGTTCTATGATAATACTTTAACTTGTGGTGGAAATAGCACTATTTCAAAAACTCTAAGCGGTTTAGAGCTTTCTTTTTATCAGTCAGATGGTAGCGTTTTAAGTAATACAAAATTTAGCGTCTATACTCAGCTTCTTGGTAGCGATGGCTCTTTATTGGAACAAAAGAATGAACTCTTAGGCAGTTTTACCTCTGGTTCAGCTGGCCGGTCTAGTATTTATCTTCCTCAGGGAAGCGTCCGTAGCTTAGATGGTAGTTTGGGTGATTATTATGTTTTAGAAGTTACAGACGGGGCAGTTAAATCTCTTCATTATAATTTGCGAGTGCAAGACGGGCAAATGACCAAAATTGATTATAAGCAAAGTGTTTTACGTTTACGCCTTAAGTATTCTGGCGGTGGGTCAGCCGTTGGTCAAACAGTTGAAGTCTATACTCAAAAACTAGATGCTGCCAATAAAGAACAAATTGATACTAAAGTTGGCAGTTTCACTATTGCTGAAAACGGCTATGGTTCTTTAGAAGTTGCTCCTGGTACTTACGCTTTACGTGTTAAGTCAGCGGGCGAGTATCAGTATTTTTGGGATTTAAATGTTTCATCAGGTGGGACAACTCAATTCTTTTTTGAGCTTAAAGGTAGCGAAACCTCAGCCGAATCAACCACCGCTTGCACGAGTGAATCTAAAGTATATTTAACTCTTCGCGATATGGCTGGCAATGTTGTCCCTAACTTGAAATTTGAATTATATGAACAGACTAGCGATGCCAACGGCCTACCTATTGCTGGCACTAAAGTAGCTAATGGCACAACTGATACTACTGGTCGGGCAACAATGAGCTTTAAGCCAGACTCTGCTCAAAGTTATGCTTTAAAAGTTTGGGACAAGAAAGATAATCTGGGTAATTTTTGGTTTTTTGGAGTTGTGAAATTTGTTTGTGGTTATGACAGAAATTTAAATCAGTCTTTGCCGGCTTTAAAGATAGTACTTAGAGATTCAAACGGACAACCGAAATATAATCATGCTTTTTCTTTGTACGTTCAACGCTATGACGTTGATGGTAATCCAGTTTTTAGCAATACTGATTTAATCGCTAGCTTAAAGACTGGTTCAGACGGCCAAGCAGTAGTTTATGTTTCTCCCTATAACGCCTATAACAATTCGCAAAGTGGAGTCTATGCTATTTCCACTAAAGATGACAGCGGCAATATCAAGAACTTTTATGATTTAAGGATAAGCGAGGTAAGTGACTATACTTTTGACCCTTCCTTTAGTGGTCTAAAAGGAGAATATGTTGATTTAAGGGGAAGGGCTATGGCTAATAAAACGCTATCTCTTTATGAACAGAAAGCAGATGGTAGTTATCTTAGTTTAGGAAAAAAATTATTCAGCTTTAAAACAGATTCATCGGGCAGTTTTTCTTTTGATTATCCTCAAGGCACTTATGCAATTTTAGCTAGCGATGATTTCTCTCGGGATAATGTTTTCTGGAATGTTGCAATTGGTTCCGGTTCAGCCTATTTAAAACTTAGCCCTAGTTTAATTACCTTTAAATTTTCGGCTGCCGGTTTTAATGCTGGCCAGGACATTCCTCTACAGCTTTATGCTTTAAATGGTCAAGGCGGTACTTATTCTAAAGGCGAACTTATTAAAAATATAAAATTGAATGCAAGCAGCGAACCAATTATCTTAGCAGCTGGTACTTATTTAGCTACCTATACGGCTGCTTCTGGACAAGTTTTTGGCCAGGCTTTCTATGCGAAAAATAATACTTCTTATACTCTTAACTTATCACCAACTGGTCAATATCTTTTAGGAGAGAAAAAAAGTTTTGCTTTAAGAAACGCTGATTCTAATTTGGCGGTTAAAGCTAGTGGTAATACAAATACTTCTGCTGGTGTAAATAGTAATTTAGTTTCTCGCGTAAAAGGCCGCATTCTTTTACAAGTTGAGGATAAGGGGCAAGCTTGGTATGTAAATCCAATAGATAGTAAGAGATATGGTTTAGGAAAACCTGAAGACGCCTTTAATGTTATGCGTCAGACAGCACTAGGAATTTCTAATGTTAATTTTTCTTCTTTAGAAAAAAATCCAGCTAACTGGAAACATTTAGCCGGTCGCATTCTTTTAAAAACAGAAGATAGTGGTCGCGCCTATTACTTTGATCCGGTAAGCTTAAAGCTTCATTATCTTGGCCGACCAGAGGATGCTTTTAATATCATGCGTACTCTAGGACTGGGAATAACTAATTCTGATCTTAACCAGATTAGTTCTAATTAATTTTAGTTATGGAAGATGCTAACTTACCATTTTCATATTCTTGGCCAGCTATTGGCAATGAAAAAGCCATTACTTTTTTAGACCAAAGCATTAAAAGTGATAGGCTAGCTCAGACTTATGTCTTTATCGGTCCAGAAGAGCTTGGTAAATCAACGGTTGCCTTAGCTTTTGCTAAGAATTTACAAGGTGACATGGAGGGCTTTAACAGTGATCTTCATATTTTAAATAGAGAAGCTGACAAAAAAAATATCTCAATTTCGCAGGTAAGGGATTTTATTAAAATACTTAACCTTAGTTCTTTCTTGGGTTCTTATAAGATAGGGTTGATAAAAGAGGCTGATCTTTTGAGCGAAGAAGCAAAAAGCGCTTTGCTTAAAACACTGGAAGAACCAAAAGAGAAGGTGATTATAATCTTGCTTGTTAGTAATGAGGAAAACTTGCCGGCTACTATATTATCCCGTAGTCAGAAAATATATTTTAATCCAGTTTCCGCTGCTATAATTTATGATTATTTGATAGATAATTATAAGGCGGGCCGTTCTCAGGCTAAAGATTTGTCTGCTCTTGCTCTTGGCCGGCCACTACGCGCTATTAGTTATTTGGAAAACCCAGAATCATATCAGGCCTATCTTGAGTCAGCGCGGCAAGTCTTGAAAGTAATTTGCAGTTTACCTGGCGACAGGATATCAATTTTAGATGAAATGTTTAATGATAGAACATATAGCAGAGCAGCCGTTTCTAGCGCTTTAGAAGTTGTGGCTATTTTTGAAGGACTACTTCGAGATATGCTTCTTATTAGTTTAGATAAGGCGGATTTAATCCAGCACTTAGCTTTGTCTTCAGAATTTACCCAAGCTTTTTCTGTCTTAAAATTAGAAGGGGATAGTAGGGTGCAATTTTTTCTAGAGCGCTTGAAGTTGATTAGCCAGGCGCGTGAATATCTGCAAGCTAATGTTAATCCGCGCTTAGTTTTAGAACAGCTCTTTTTTAATTTGTAATTAATAATTATTTAAATATATGAGAAAATTAATATCAGAAAATTCTAAAGCTTGGCGTTCAATTATTTTATTTGGATTAATTGTTGTCTTTTCGGCTGGTTGCTCTTTATCAGTCGGGCCAAAAGATTCATCTAAGACACCTTCTTCAACTGAAACAATAGACAGTAGTTTATTTGTCTCAGCTGATAAGGGTGATACTTGGCGTTCTTTAACTGCTATTCCTAGTACTAGCGGTCGTCCGGGCAGTATTGCCAATTTAGATGTTAATGTAATGACTATGGATCCGCAGGATAGCAAGGCGGTTTATTTAGCTAGTTATGATAATGGATTATTTTATACCTACGATATTGCTTCCGGCTGGAATCAGGCAAAAAGCTTGGTTAAGGCGACGATTAATGATGTAAAAGTTGATCCAAAAAATAAATGTGTTGTTTATGCGGCGCTGGCTAATCGCGTCTATCGCTCTATTGATTGTTCTCGCACCTTTGAACAGATTTATTTTGATAGTAATACTAGCATTAATGTAAACACTCTAGTGATAGATCATTATAATACTAACAATATCTATATTGGTACTAGCCGAGGTGAGATTATAAAAAGTATAGACAGGGGTTCTTCTTGGCGAACCATACAACGCCTTGATGACGCTATTTCTCATCTTCTAATTTCTCCTTCAGACAGTCGCCTTATCTTTGTTGCCACTGCTAAAAATAATATTTTTAGCTTTAACTCTAATACGGTTACTAATCCAGCCAATAGCGCTGATTTAGATGCTAATTTTGCTGTTGAAAATTGGACGGATTTAAATGAAATTTTACGCGGTTTTGATTTAGGCTCTAACTTCAAAGATATAATTATTAATGAAAAAGATGGCGCTATTTTTATCGCCAGTGCTAAGATGATACTTCTCTCACGTGATAATGGCTTTACCTGGGAGAACTTAAGCCTACTGCCACCAGAAAAAGAAGCAGTAATCAATTCTTTAGCTGTTAATCCTCATAATTCTAATGAAATATACTATGCAACTGATACAACCTTTTTCCGCTCAGCTGATGGCGGTGTTACCTGGACAACTAAAAAGTTGCCAACTAAACGTTCCGGACGGGAACTCTTAATTGATTTTAACAATCCTAATGTGCTATATTTAGGAACCAAGAAACTTTAAATTAATTAATAAATAAACATATATGAATCAATATTTACAAGACAAACAAGGTGATTTTGCCAGTGCTTTAGATTTTTTTAAAAAAGAAATCAGTTCTTTAAGAACTGGTCGAGCTAATCCAGCGGTTTTAGACAGTGTTCAAGTTGAAGCTTATGGCACTATGAATCCAATTAATGCCGTTGGCAATATCGCTGTTTCTGATGCGCGCAGTATTATAATTGTTCCTTGGGATAAGGCAGTTTCTAAAGCAATTGAAAAAGCGATTATTGATGCTGGGTTAGGCTTAGGCGTTACCAATGAAGGTGATCGTATTCGCTTAACAGTTCCGGCTCTAACTGAAGAAAATCGCCGTGCTTTGGTTAAAACTTTAAACGAGAAAATGGAAAAGACGCGTATTATCCTAAGACAAGTTCGTGAGAGTGTGAAGAATTTAGTGGAAACCGCCTTTGAAGCTAAAGATATTAGTGAAGATGATAAGTTTCGTTTTATTAAAGAATTAGATGAATTTTCAGCTAAGAAAAATGATGAACTTAAAAGTATCCGTGATCACAAAGAAGAAGATATTATGGCTATTTAGTTTTCAAAGAGAGAAGTTTTTTTATTTCATTTTTTAAATTATGTTTTTAACTATTATTATTTTCATTTTAGTTTTATCAGTTTTAGTTTTAGTTCATGAACTTGGTCATTTTATCTCTGCTCGTCGCCTGGGAGTGAAGTGTGAGGAATTTGGTTTAGGATTTCCGCCGCGGGCTTTAGGAATGTATAAGAATGTTTTAGGTAAGTGGCGCTTTATTTTCTCTACCAAAGAATATAGTAAATTAGCAAGCAGTGAAGATGACAATATAAAGCCACGTCCGAAATCAACCATTTATTCTCTAAATTGGCTACCACTGGGTGGTTTTGTGAAGATAAAAGGTCAAGATGGTGATGAGAAAAAAGACGGAGATAGTTTTTCTGCTCAAAAAATTTGGAAACGAGTAGTTATCTTAGCCGCTGGTGTTGTTATGAATATCGTTTTAGCTTGGGGGCTGTTTTCAGTTGGCTATATGATAGGACTACCACAGTCAGCTTCTTCGGTTTCTGATAAGGCCATAATTTCTGAGGCTGGTATTATTGTGGCCTCTGTTTTGCCAGATTCACCTGCTTTTTCAGCTGGCCTTCAGGAAGGGGATAAGATAATAGCTATTAATGGTGAAGATGTTTCTACAGAAAGTTTGTTTCAAAAATCAATTGCTAGTAATTTAGATAAAGAAGTACGTTTAACTTTAGAAAGAGCGGGATCGCCATTAGATGTTACAGCTAATCCAACTTCTTTAGACGGTAGTCAGGCTAAGTTGGGGATTTCTATTTTTGCTTCTGGTACAGTTAGATATCCTTTCTTTTATTCTTTTGTAGAAGGAGCTAAGCTAACTGGTTATATGCTGCGCGATATTGTCGTTGCTTTTGGTTCTTTGTTTGCTGATTTGTTTAAAGGTCATTCAGTTTCTGATCAGTTTGCCGGACCAATTGGGATTGCTGATATAACCGGACAAGCTGCTCGTTTGGGCTTTATTTATCTTTTGCAATTTACCGCCCTTCTGTCTCTTAACTTAGCAGTGATAAACATTTTACCTTTTCCAGCCTTAGATGGTGGACGTATTCTTTTTCTTTTGATAGAAAAGATAAAAGGGCGTCCGGTAAAGCAAGAAGTAGAAGCAGTTTTTCATAACATCGGTTTTCTTCTTTTAATGCTTCTTATTATCTTTGTGACCTATAAAGATATTGCTAGATTCTTTTAATTAATCTTAAATACAACAATATGAAAATCAACATCAAAGCGAGTAAGTTAGAATTAACTGACGCTATTTCAAATTATTGTCAGACGAAGATGGATATGTTGGATAAATATCTTGGTGGTATTCAAGTTTTAAACTGTGACGTGGAAATAGCAAAAGCAATAGGTGGACAAAATAAAGGAGAGATATTTAGAGCAGAAGTTAATTTAGAAGTGCCACGTAAATTGTTACGGGTAGAGAAGACGGAAAAAGATCTTTATAAGGCGATTGATAAGGTAAAAGATCACTTAGAGATAGTAATAAAAAAATATAAAGAAACATTATAAAATCAGTTAAAAGCTGTCTTACAATCTTATGAATATTTTCAGATTATTTGGCGATGCCAATGAAAAAATAATAAAAGCGATGCAGCCTATTTTAGAGCAGATTGCTAGTTATGAGCCCGCTCTAAAAGAATTGCAACCAGAGGAATTGAAATCTAAAACGGCTGTTTTCAAAGATCGCTTAGCAAAAGGGGAAACTTTAGATGACCTTTTGCCTGAAGCTTTTGCCACTATGCGTGAGGCAGCTTGGCGTATTTTAAAACAGCGCCATTTTGATGTGCAGATGATAGGCGGTATTGTTTTGCATCGTGGTCAAATAGCAGAAATGAAGACTGGTGAAGGTAAGACCTTGGTGGCGACTTTGCCTTTATATCTTAATGCTTTAGCTGGCAAAGGAGCTCATCTTATCACCGTTAATGATTATTTAGCACGTTTAGGAGCTGGTTGGATGGCACCTGTTTTTTATTCCTTAGGGCTAACAACCGGTGTTATTGTTCATGAGAATGCTTATGTCTATGATCCTGAATATATTGATGAAACTCAGTATGATGAACGTTTAAGCCATTTTAGAAAAGTGCCACGTCGTGAGGCCTATTATTGTGATATTACTTATGGCACTAACAATGAATTTGGTTTTGATTATTTGCGCGATAACATGGTTTATCATTTACATCAAACCGTTCAACGCCCACTTCATTACGCCATTGTTGATGAAATTGATTCTATTTTAATTGATGAAGCCAGAACCCCTCTTATCATCTCCGCTCCAGCCGAAGAATCAACTGATAAATATTTTAAATTTGCCAGCATTGTTGAAGGGCTAATAGAGAACGAAGACTATAATGTTGATGAAAAAATGAGGGCGGCAACTTTAACCGAAGAGGGAATAGCAAAGGTGGAAAAAATTCTTGGCATGGGAAATATTTATGTTGAAGGCGGAGTAAAGGAAGTTCATCACTTAGAGCAAGCCTTAAAGGCTCGTGTTTTATTTAAAAATGACAAGGATTATGTGGTAAAGGACGGGGAGATTATTATCGTTGATGAATTTACCGGTCGCCTTATGCCTGGTCGTCGCTATAGTGAAGGTTTGCACCAAGCGATTGAAGCGAAAGAAGGGGTTAAGGTACAGAAAGAGTCACAGACTATGGCGACTATTACTTTCCAAAACCTATTCCGTTTATATGAAAAGCTATCTGGTATGACTGGTACAGCAGCTACCGAAGCTGAGGAATTTCACAAGATATATAAACTTGAAACTATTGTTATTCCAACTAATAAGCCAAATATCAGAAAGGATTATAATGATTTAATTTATCGCACCGAGGAGGATAAATTTAAGGCAGTTATTCGTGATGTAAAAGAAAGAAGCACTAAAGGACAGCCAGTTTTAATTGGTACCATATCTATTGAAAAGAATGAAATTCTAACCGAGATGATGGCTAGAGAGGGATTAAGACCACAAATGTTAAATGCCAAAAATCATCAAAAAGAAGCTGAGGTTATTGCTCAAGCTGGTCGCAAGGGAGCAATTACACTAGCTACTAATATGGCTGGTCGCGGTGTTGATATTATTTTAGGAGGTAATCCGCCAACTGAAGCCGAACAAGAAGAAGTGAAGGCCTTAGGCGGCTTACACGTTATTGGTACGGAACGTCACGAATCTCGTCGTATTGATAATCAGTTGCGTGGTCGTGCTGGACGTCAAGGGGACCCGGGTTCTTCTCAATTTTATGTTTCAACTGACGATGATCTAATGCGTATTTTTGGCGGCGACAGAATGAAGGGGTTGATGCAGACTTTAAATGTGCCAGCTGATATGCCGATTGAAAATAAGATGATATCAAAATCAATTGAATCAGCTCAGAAAAAAGTTGAGGGCAATAATTTTGACATGCGCAAACATTTAGTGGAATACGATGATGTGATAAACAAACATCGTTTAGCTATTTATACTCATCGTTTAGAGATTTTAAATATCGCCGAAGGAGTAGTAGAGGAAAAAACCCTATCTGATATTATCAAACCGATGATAAAAGATGAACTTTTCAGTGTGATAAACTTTCATACAGCTTCTGATAATAAAGCAGAGTGGAATATAAAAGAAATTTACGAAACAGTTAGAACTATTTGGATGCCAGAGGAAAGTCTGATGTCTAAATTACAAGAAATGGTAAAGACGGAAAAAGATAGCGAAACATTACGCTCTGAGATAAGGGAATACCTTTTAAATGAAGCCTATAGTGCCTACGATGCCTTACCTGCTCTTTTCTCGTCGGCAAATATAGATTTTAAAGAAGTTGAAAAAGGTATTTTAATTAGATCTATAGATCAAAATTGGGTTGAACATTTAGAAACGGTTGATTATTTGCGCCGTGGTATTGGACTGCGCGGTTACGGGCAGCGCGATCCTTTAGTGGAATACAAAAAAGAAGCTTGGCGTATGTACCAGGAATTAAATTCTTTAATTAATAAGAATGTTGTCTATGGTATATATAGAACTGCTGATGGACTGTCACTGGCTAGTGCTCAAGCCTTAGCCGCTTTTGCCAGTAAGGCAGAGAAGAAATTGGAATTTTCTGGAGCGCAAAAGGAAATGCAGAAGGAAGCCGCTGGTAGAAATACAATTGATTTAGTTCATGAAAAACCCAAAGATGATACTGGTGAAAAAGTTGGCCGCAATGACCCCTGTCCTTGCGGTAGTGGAAAAAAATATAAAAAGTGTTGTGGGAGATAAAATTTAACTTTTCTT
>CAZFUP010000019.1:0-11012 GCA_964522055.1 uncultured Gammaproteobacteria bacterium | reverse complement strand
AAAATATGTTTTTCTAGCAAAAAAAGCGTTAATCCCCAAGAAGGAATTAGGTTTTGCCAGGCCGATCTTAATAAATTTGCCGTAGCTTTACTAGCCGGAGATATTTTGGAAACAGAACTTTTATCTTTACTAGCTATAACTATTTGATTTTTCTTTTCTTTTAACACCGCCGATCTTAAATCTTCTTCATCTTCTTCCTCTGATTCATTTTCTATCTGCCCATTTTTTGCCCGCATTCTAGCAGCATTAAAGTTGCCGACGTTTTCTTTGGCCTGGACATTCCGTGAAATTAGTTGTTCGTCTAAAGCCATAAATAAAAAAATATTCTGAAAATTCTACTCTAAAATTATACAATAAAAACAAGATAAAAGCAAAAAGAAAAAGCTTCTTTTAAAGAGCTTTTTCTTTAATAATTTATAATAATTATAAAATGTAATTATTAATTAGAATAACCCCAATTATCAGTAATTTTTACATTGATTTTTAAACCATTAATTGGGTTTTTATAATAATGATAAAAGATATGAGGATTTTTAACATCTGAAAGACTATCTTGACCATTTATAACTTGTTTATTACCATCGCCCCAATCGATTATAATCTCCTTAAGCGGTTGTTGTTCTGGATCAATATTAGTAGTGAAAGAAAGACGATGTAAACCAGGATTTTCTAAATTAAAACTAGAACGTCCCATTAAAGATGTGTCGTTAAACATCATATTTCCAATTGACGGTAAATTATAACAACTATTTAGTTCTCTATCAGTGCTTAAAGTACATTTTCCAAGTGAAAGTTCTGGCATGGTAAAGTTTTCAGTTACATACATTTCTTTTTCTGTTAAAAAAGAATATGAGCTATAAATCTTTAAAAACAATCTGCTTAAAATCGTTTGATAATCCTCCCAAGAATTTGTATTACTATTTTCCGCTCCTAAATGTTTGCTCCATAAAGGAACACAAGTTCCGTAACCACCCTCAGAACAAGACTTGACTGAAACGTGATGATCTGGCTTATTGTTTATAAAAGAATAACGGCAATAAACAGTTGTTTTCTCGCTCTCTACCCCACTGGCCCAAATCTGTTTAATATGAGAGAGATACTTATTTTTAGTTGAATCTTTCTCATCACTAACAAAAGCAGCTTGTGACCAAGAACTATCATTAAAATTAATTGTATTCCAACTATCAGGTGGTTTATTAGTTGTACACTTCCAACCATCAAGAGTATTAGTATTAGAAATGTCATCAATTGAAGCAGCTATTCCCCATAATGATTCATCGTCTGTTGCCTTAATAGCTAAAACATTTTTTTCTAAAGGTAAAAGTGAAACTTGATACTTCCCAAAAGAAACATCATCTTCTATTTCACCACTTCCTAAAATATTATTGTTAAAATAAGCATAAAACTTGTTATCAGCAAAAATACTAACATAGGTTTTAAGTAGAGGAGAAAAAAGACAATAAACATCTGAATTTAAACTACACTGCCCAATATTATTACAACTATTTATATTATCACCAGAACAACCATACGGTCTGCCAGCAAAAATTGTTTCTTTGTTCTTTAAAGAATATTGATCTTTTAAAGTAATTTTACCCTGACTACTTAAAGGGTTAAAATTATCTGGCCAAGTAGCTGCGCCGAATGGGATACTGTCCCTATCTCTTCCGTAAAATAATAAATTATGAGCACTTGTTCCATAAAGACTACTAAAATATACATTTGAAGATTCACCTTTATCAACAAAGAAACGAGGTGTATTAATCAAATAATCTGAACCAATCCCAACTCGAGATGCCCAGGCTTGATTTTCACCCCTTTCATTGACCACTTGAACAAAATCATTGCATCCTAAACGAAATCTCTTGTCCTCATCACTGCCAGAAATAAGTTCTAAATCATCTTCGCTTCCAGCTGGACGATTATAATCATAAACACGGACTGGATTTTGATAATCAGCTTCATTGAATGTTCCGGAATAAGAACACCAAGAGTCAGAAGGATAATCTTCGCAGAAACCACTAATTTCTTTACTATAAGCTTGCTGCCAAAGATTACCATCATAAGCAGCCCAACCATCATAATAATATTTACCATCCTTAGAACATTGATTCATATCTACAACCGTCTTCTTCTCTCCTAAAATAACGGAATCTTTATTTGGAACACACATTATCTTTCCATAGGAATTCTCACCTCTGTAATTTCCGAAGGCAATAATAGGGCGATATCCAGGCAAACATCTTTTTTCAGGATCCTTTTTTAAATTAGCATAATTTTCCTTATCTTTATCACCACTTATCTCTCCTATATTATCCGATTCTATCCAATCCTTTGTGATATTATCATATTCAATACAATAATGTATTCCCTTTTTAGTGTAGACACCGATCTTGATAGCCAAAGAACTTTTATACCCCGTAACCTTCTTTTTTAAAGCAAAATTACCATCAACTTCTGTACAATAATTTAGAGGGAATTTCCCTTGATAGCCGGTTGTATTACCAGCAGTTTGAGCTGAAGAGATTTTATCAATCGGATACCAAAGCAAACAAACGTTTTTATTGGCTGCATCATGCTCTAAACAATATCCTTCTAATCCATTCTTTACAACTGCGTTTTCCTTGTTAACACAAGTTAAACTGTCACTCGTTGGGTATAGACGACATTCACGAGAAGCGTAACTATTAGGACCAGTTTGCAAGACTGGCTCAATGTTTAAATCATCAAAATAAACAGCACCATCAGAATCCCCACCCATGCTTAATTCTATATTTATCTTTTCGCTTATCCCAGAATTAAAATAAATAATCTTTCTTTCCCAACCATTATTGGCAGTGATACTATTTTCTGATTTTATTACTGATCCATTACCAGCATCTTTAATAGTTACAACTGCCAAGCCACCTCTTTGTGTATTAACTAGGAAATTTAAATAATAATCGCTATTTTCAATAACGGATACTCCAGATTTACTATGAGGAGTAATTATATAACGATATGGGACTTTAAGATAAGTCTCGCCTTGCGCTGGATAATTTACTGGCGAACCTTGCGGTTCTGTTATAAGAAGAGATTCGCTACCGCAAGCAGAATTATTATTTAACTGACAATTTATTAAAGGTGCGTCTTGCTCAAAATCATAATGAGCTTCAGTGTTCAATCCAACTTCCTTCATGCCAGCCAAATTATACTGGTTAAGCAAAGAATAACCAGAAGAATTAGGATTTATCTTATAAACAATACTGGAGTTAACTTCTTCAAAATTAGCACATTGATTTTTATCATCTAAACGATTACACAAACCAATAGTGTAACAATATTTTTCTCCGTTATCATCAATAACGTAAGAAAGGCAATCTAACCACTTAGCACAAGTTCTATCAGGAGTAACTTTTATAAGCTCATTAGCGCTACAATTATCACCGCTACAATTTACTAGCGCTTTTTTTTCTTCACTTGAAAAAGCGTCAATACTCAAAGAACGTAAGCCAGCAGAACCAGCCACGCTACGTTCATTAAATAAAACACAGCCATTGTCAATGTTAACAGAGGTACAATCCTTCTTTATATCTCCTTTTAATTTATAATTAATAATAGTTTCCCTTAGACTAATTTTCTTTTCTTCATCCCCTTCGCCAATTCTAACACTATCATTGTTTAGAGATAAGAAAATAATGTTTTTAGTCTCACCATTATTAATTGAAATGTTTTTAGTATTATTACCTAAACTGTTGTCATCTAAAAGCAGACGAACATTTTCTTCAAAGCTTAACTCTGTTAGTGACTCTCCACCAGAAACCGAGAAAGTATAAAGTTTATTTGGTTCAATTGCTACATTTTGATAGCCATTAATCCATGATTCCATTTTGCCGTCTATTTGCCTGTACTCATAATTACTAATTAAATTAGGAGAGATACTGCTAACTGGATCTATGTATTCAGTACAGCCAGAAGAGTTTTGTTCACATAAAGCGGCTTGTTTATAAGGAGTTGGAACATTGTTCCCATAACCACCCAAACCAATAGTTTTGTCATAGCTTACTTCACAAGGGTAATCGTTATTATCAAGCACACAAGAACCTAAAGGACAATCAACATCTTGGCTACAAAGAGAACTATTCAAATTAGTTTGGCCCGAACTATCAGTACAACGTTTAACTGGCGCCAAATACCAAGCCTTGCCTGGATTATCAGGGTTATTACTATTTCTATACTGGCAAACATTTGTTCCCGGATCTTTAAAGTAGCTTATCGTTCCATCTTGCAAAGACCAGGCAGAACAACCAAGTTCAGCTGAAGAACAAAGTTCTTTATCATAAAGATTAGGATTATTTTTCTTAAAGACATCAGACCAAGCACCCTGCGATAGAGATTGTCCTAAAAGACTGCAACCTAAATCAGCTGAATTACAAGCCTTGCTTTGGTCATATATTACATAAACAGCTTCATCACCAGAGACAGAAACACAATCAGGTTCATTACTATCACAGAGACCATTATTATTACTATCATTCCAAGTATCTGAATAAGAAGGGTTATAATTTTGAGTTTTTATCATCTGTTCACAACCAACAGAAGAAGCGGCACATAAATTAGAAAATTTACGTAAATTATGTTGTTGCCCAAAACGATCTGTATAAGCCTGACAACCTAAGTTATATACTTCCCCTTGATAATTGCTATTTACATCATAGAAACAAATATCTGGAATCTGGCTGCTTCCTTCTATTAAATAATAGCGGTTGCTTATCTCTCTTAAAACAACATTATCAAAATAGAAATCATTATCAGCAGTAATTACCAATACTTCATCTTCACTTACTTCGTGATCAAGAACAGGAAGATTAACTTGGTATAAATCCCAAGCTCCACTGCTAGAAATAACTAATGGTTCACTTGTAAAATAAGCACGAGCAGGATTAGCTTGATCATTATTATAAAGATAAATATTTAAATTAGTCTTTACCCCTTCAGTTCTAGCCAAGAAACTTAAAGTATAAGCTTTATCGCTTGAAACAGAAAAACCAAGTGGAAGCTGGGCGGCAACATTATCAGATGCAAAAACCCTATTAATCAATCTTAAAGGAGCGGTTGCGACATTAGCACCTACCGCCGAACAATCATTTGCGTCACTGTTATAGTGCAAAGAATGACCATCGCGATTATTGGAAACTGTAACTCTTTCAAGGGCATCAGAACAATTAGATGACCAGTTCTGCATATTGGTTTCAAAGTCATAAGAATTTATCAAGCGGACATTACTACCATCATTTCCATTATATTCACGGCAACCAACTTGATTTGCTTGACAAGCTTTCCCTTCATTAGGAATAGCATTATAAAGACAAGCTCCTTGTTGAGAATTCCATGTGCCACCATTTAAACAAACCTGACAAGCATTAAGTGACGTACTCCAATTAGCAGAAGACCCTAGAGCACTACACTGAGCTCGACTTAAAGTGCCGTCAATATTATTATGCGACAAACGATAAGCATAACAATTTTCTGAACAAGTAACCGTCTTAGATAATAGATGATATGAAATAGATCCCCCTCTAACTAGAAAAGCACTACAATCTGGATTATACAAAGGATCACCTGGTAATTTATTAAATATCTCTTCATTACATTCACCGCTATCATCAGCTACAACTTTCGGTTCATTTTTATTTTCTAAGTTAATTTGCAAAGAATATGTTCTGAGCTCAACGCCATTAGTCGTCGTCTCCCAAGTGTAAAAAGTAGCGCAAGAATCAGTGTTTGGCTTTATGCATTGTCTTAACTGAGAATAATATTCTCGACTCTCTCCACCCTGAGAAGCTAAATCTAGATTGGTAAATTCACTGCAACCAACTGCCTCAGCCAAGCAGCTTTTTGCTTTACTAGGAATGATATTTTCTGCTTTGGCGGAATGAAAATAATCTTGTTTGGAAACATAAACATCATAACCTAAACAATCACCGAAACAATAATCATCACTGGTTACCTGAGCTGACAGAGAAATAGCTTGTTTATCATTGCTAAACAACTCACAACCAACTTCGCTGGCATTACAATAACGAGTAAAGCTACGGCAGATATTAGGCGCATCGCTTTTTAGAGTATAATCTTGACCAGGGTTAACATAACAAACAGATTCTAGATAAGAAGGAATGATTTTTTGATAAACCCGATAGGCTCCATAGATATTATCAGCGATATTTACAGTAGAAAAATTACTAACCTCAAATTTTATATTGCGGATATAAGCAACAACAAAATTGGAACCTAACACTTGAACGCCGAATTCTGGTTCATTATAAGAACCAGATGCTTTTCTGGTTACGCTAATTGTCTGCCAACTATCTAAAACTTTAGTTTCTGTCTTTACAGCTTTATTGCTATACCAACTTGAACCTAAATAAACAACCGCCCTTTCACCACCATCAACATAAACATCAGCCGTTAGAGTATAAGACTGGCCCTCTATTAATTCAAAATTTACCGGTAAAAGAGAATTTTTAGGATTAGAATGAACACCAGCTGAAATAATATCTTGAGAAGTATTAATTCTATTAGCAGAAATACGAAAAGCTGCTTCTTCATTATTTATAGTATAATTATCAATAGAAGCTCTTCGTGAACTAGAAATAGTATTAGGTGAATAAAATAGTGGCCAGTTGTTAAGTTTTTGACCGTTTGTAACCGTGATATTTCTTTCATCTTCACTAAAATCAGAATTCATTATTAAGTTAGAACCTTGTGCTGGCTTAACTCTGATAAACTCCGTACAAGCTTCACTTTTACTACTACAATTTGAGGCATTAGTTAGATAAATACTATCTGTAGGCTCCCAGCTAATAAGACCTGTTGAAGAAGAATAATTGCCATTAGTTGAGTATTTACTACAACCAACACTATCGGCATTACAATTTTGATAATCTAAAGTATTTTCTAAATAAGAAACCTTCGTTCTAGTCTGATTATTGGTAAAAGTCTGACAAGTATTATAAACTGGATCACAAGATTCTGAATCAAAATTCCAAATTCTCTTTTCTTCAGTACAATAACCATATGCAGCACAGCTACCATTTTCATTTTCTTTTATACAACTCTTTTCATCAGCACAATAATCCTCATTACGCGTTAGGCTATAAACACTTGGGATTCTAACTCCCTCTTGATTTGTGCCTTCACTATAATTAAAAGCAATAATTTGCGAACCAACTCCTTCTTTAGCACAATAACTAAGCGGCGCCTTTAAAACCCAATTAGGATCTATTAAACCAATACACCAAGCTGAATCATTTATATTAAAATTCTTGCTAAATTCTTGATATTCATCACTAGGGTCAAAACAAGAAACCAGGTCTAATAAAGTTGCTTTCTTAGGAGTAGTTGTGTTATTTATTTTTTCAACCGCTTCTTCCCATTTTGCTGGCAAAACACGATATTTTCTTAAAATAGAAATATTTCTTAAAGTATAGGCGTCGCTAACATTGTTTTTAGTTAGTGTCCACTCTTTATTCAAATAACCATTTTTCAAAGCTTCAGCGACAGTTTTCTTTTCAGTAATGGCCTGCATAAACAGATTGTCTATTACGCATTCTGTTGGCCCTGGATTATCTTTATTTGGACAAGAACTTAAACCGACAACAACATTGTAGTCAGAGTCAGTGTCAAAACTAGGTTTAATAATTTTAGAAATTACCTCTTGAGCAGTTGATAATCCCAAAGCAGCAGTTGAATCAAGAGAAGGATTAGAAATAGAAGAAGAAACATATGATCCATCACTATCCTTTGAAAGAAGGCCACCTAAATTAGCCATTAATCTATTATAGGCAGTAAGCCCTAAACGATTAGTAAAGATATTAGCGACATCTACTAAAATATCACCTGTTGTCTCCCCTAAGGCATTCCAGTAACTTTGCGTAGCTAAATCAGCTTGTTTTTCAGCTGCATTAGGAACACCTAATTTATTTCCAGCTAAATTTACAAGATCCGTCCAGCCTTTATTAGCTGATAATTTTAACTTTTCATTAACCACATCTTCCTGCTGTTGACTGGTCAAATCACTTTCTAAAGCTAAAAATATACCCAAATCATTAGATGTTGGATTAAAAGCATTTTCAACTTTGTCTAAAAAATATTGATCAGAAAAAGAAGTTAATCTTTTTGCCTCATCACCCCAATTTTGTATCAATTCAGTTGCCGAACAATTAGGCATCTGTGGCTGGCTTTGGTCAGATAATCCTAAAGAAATTCTCAGTCTCGCCTGCAAAGAAGATGGCTGACAAACATTAACTATTTTTCTGCTAGTAGCCTGTGCTTTTTTAGCCATTTCAGTACTAGAAGCATTTATGCTTGTGGTACAACCAGGAATACAATTTTTCCTTTTAGTATGGCAATCTTTAACAGCTGCTTCTAATTCCTGAAAATTAGCATACTCTTTTTTACTTACTTCCTCTGTGCAACTTTCAAAAGCATCTTCGCAGCCCTCCTGACAATCTCCTAATGCTACCTGTTGTTCAGCATTTAAAAGATAACTTTCGCCAACATTATTAACAAAAGTTTGAATAAACTCTCCGGCTACATTATCACCAATGTCTTTTAAGTATGCCCCCCAATCTTGAGTGATAAAAAGAGGTTGTTGCCCTTGTCCTCCTGTTCCTATCCAAGTAGCAGTATCATAAGCCACTTTATTTAAAGCCGTTCTTAAAACTTGAAAAAATGAAACGGACCCAGCTTTAGCTAAAGTTTTCCAAACCTTATCCCAAAATTTATCATCCGCATTAATTAATAAATCTTTATTGAAATTAATCGGATCAAAAACGGCCATCTGCGCCTGCGCCTTAGGAACAGGGCTTAAAAGCGGAGTGAATACAAAAGAAGAAAAAAGACAAAATGATAGCAAAAAAAACAATAATTTTCTGCCAACAGGAACTTGATTCTTTTTTTTATTAAAGCTTGAAAAAGGTTTCATTTTTTTATATGCAAGTTAAAATAAAACAAATATTTTTATTCTCCTAAATTTTCTATCTGAGTATCATTATTTAAAGGCGTTTCTTCGTCAGACTTTGACTCTAGGGCTTCAAAATAACTAGCCATTAAATCCTCGTCGCTGATTTGTTCTAGTACAGTAGCTTCATAACCGCTTTCAAGTAATATCCCGCGAAGTAGGTCTGGTGTCATATCATTTAAATTTACCTCTACATTTTCTTCCGTTTCTTCACTAACGGTTTCTTCTAAATAATTTAAACCGGATAAAGAATTTTCATCAGAAGAAATTATTTCAGATGTTAGACAATTTTCTCCAACTGGACAATTAGGATTGTTTCCTTGATTCACTTCTTCAAAATCGCTTAAACCATCACTATCTGAATCTTCAAGATAAGGGGATGTTTGATAAGTATAAAGCTCGTCATAATCACTTAAGCCGTCACCATCTGAATCAAGTAAGGCTTGATCTAATTCAGTAATTGCTTCTTGTGAGGGCTCAACTGAAAGATCAAAAGGAGACCTTATTTGATCTATTATTTTTATTACTCCAAAGACAACTAAAATAGCCGCAAATAAAATAAAAACAACCGCCATTCTTTTCTGGCGTTTAGAAAAGTCTGCGCGGGAATCAAGGCTATCTAAGCGTTTTAAATTTTCCCGATTTGACATAGAAAAAAATCAAATAAAATTTTCTCAATTTGATTTAATTATATCATAAAAACACGCAAAGCCGCAAATAACTTTTGCCAATCATCAAGACTTAAATCTTCAGCGCGCGCCTGAGAATTAAAATTATTTTCTGCTAATAGTTCAGCAATTTTTTTTCCATCAATTTTTAATCCGCCTGAAAGATTGTTTTTTAACATTTTTCTCTTAGCGCTAAACCCTATTTTAGCTAAACGAAAAAACATTTTTTCTTCTTCCCTGTTTTTTTCATTATCTTGATTTGCCTTTAAAAATTCTGGTTTTACTGTTAATTTTATTATCGCACTATCTACTTTTGGCTCTGGCCAAAAATTACCAGCCTTTACCTGGCGAATAATTTCTGCCTGAGCAAAATATTGAACAGATAAAGCAAGCAGACTCATATCAGGTGCTTTCGCTACTATTCTTTCTGCTACTTCTTTTTGAAGCATTAGAACAAGTGATTTAGGACGACGTGGGTTTGATAGAAACAAGCGAAGAAATATCGAAGTGATGTTATATGGTAGATTAGCTACTATTTTATATTCTTCAAGCGGTGATAATTTTTCTGGCAAGTTAAAACGAAGTATATCTTCATTATATATCTCCAAATTTCCAGTGTTTTTAGCAGCTGATGCCATTTCCAAATATCCAGCCAGTTGGTTGTCAATTTCTACCGCCAAAACTCTTTTTGCCTTTAAAGCTAATTTGAAAGATAGAAGCCCTAAACCCGGACCAATCTCTAAAACAGTATCATCTTCTGTTATTTCAGCCGCTTTTATTATCTCATCATAAATTTTCTCATTTATTAAAAAATTCTGCCCCTTATTGCGGCTAGGTTTTATATCAAGTATTCGGCAAGTTTCTCTTATTTCTCCTAATAAATCTGCCATTTTATTTAATTACTATATTTAAAAGTTTAGCGGGAACAAAAATAACCTTAACAATTTCTTTATCGGCTAACCATTTTTTTATTGCCTCTTCTTTTTTGGCAACCTCTAAAGCCTCAGATTCTTTAATATCAAAGGGCACCTTCAAAGAGGCTCTTAGTTTACCATTTATTTGAATAACTAAGTTTACAACTTCATCTTTTATTAAATCATCATCATATTTAGGCCAAGAAGACAAAAAAATGCTTTTTGAATTATCTAATTTTAAAGATAATTCTTCGCTTAAATGAGGAGCAAAGGGCGCTACTATCTGTAATAGAACAAAGAAGTCTTCGCGACTAAGCGGAAGGCTGCCGGTCTTTTTTCTTTCGTCAATAATTTCATTAGTTAATATCATTAAGGCGGAAATAGCGGTATTGAAAGCAAAATGTTCAATATCACTACTTACTTTTTTAA
>CAZFUP010000018.1:0-11451 GCA_964522055.1 uncultured Gammaproteobacteria bacterium | reverse complement strand
GGCAAGGTCGCATAATAACCACTATACGATACCCGCAAAAAAATATTGCAAGTGCCGCGGGCGGGAATCGAACCCGCACTGTATCGCTACAACTGGATTTTAAGTCCAGCGCGTCTACCAGTTCCGCCACCGCGGCAATGTGGAGATGATGGGAGTTGAACCCATGTCCAATCGGTTTTTCTAAACACATTTACAAGGATATTTCGATTTATTTTTTTTAACTCCAGGAATAATAAACCGAACGAAAAGCGCCTGAAGCGATCTTAATATTGTTTCAAAATTAACCGTTAAGAGCAGTTAATTTCTATCTTCATGTTTATGACACCAAATAATCGCTATGAAGACTCACGGCTACTTGATGGTTACAGCCTTATTTATTAAGCCATAACTGGAGCATAACTTGGAACATTCCAAGTGAAAGCTCTTGCCTTTTTGGCATTTGTGTTTTTTTAGCCAGTTTAACGTGTTTAGCTAAGCACGCCTTGAATATCTAGAAAAATATCCAACTGTCGATGCCTGGCATCCCCTGTTTTATATATTTCTATCTACTAACCTTTGTCAATGATCTTAAGCGCCTATCTACATCTCTTTTCTTTATTGCTTCACGCTTATCATACTTCTTCTTTCCCTTAGCTACAGCAAATTCAAGCTTAAGAAAACTATGATTAGTATATATTTTCAAAGGGATTAGTGTCAAGCCTTCGGTTAGTTTTTTGCCTAACAAATGATCTATTTCTTTACGATTTAAAAGTAATTTCCTTTCCCTTAATTGATTATAGCCTGGCAAAAGACCAGCGTTCTTATAGGGAGGGATTTGGCAATTAAGTAAATAAAGTTCAGGACGACCATTTTTTGTTTTAATGGTAATAAAACTACCTTTTAAACTAGCTTGCCCAGCCTTAACTGATTTTACCTCATGACCGAACAAAACCAGACCCGCTTCATATTTATCACGAATTTCATAATCAAAATTAGCCTTTTTGTTGTTGGCCAGAGACGCCATAATTCCATTCTTTTAATTTTGTAATCACTTTCTCATTAGTTAAAATATTGCTTAAATAGGAATGATAGCCTTCTTCGTGAAGCATTTTTTTAATTTCTTGGTTATTAGCATATTGTTTTTCCAGTTCGTCAATTTTTACATGAATTTCTTCATGAGAAACCTGAATTTTTTCTACTATCGCTATCTCTCTTATCACTAAAGCTGATTTAACTCTTTTAATTGCATTTGGAAGCATCTCTAAAATCAATTCTTCTTTAGTCTTTTTAAGATGTGATAAATAATCCTCAAATTTTCCGCCTTGTCTTAAAACGCTTTGTTCAAGTTCAGCTAGCATGCTACGACTTTCATTATCAATAATGGTTTCAGGTAATTCTCCGAATTTAGTTTGAGAAACTATTTTTTCAAGCAACTCTGATTCGTTTTTTAAATCAATACTTCTTTTCTTTTCTTGTAGCAGACTATCAGCTAGATTTTTTTTCAAATCAGCAAAATCTTTTAATTGAAAAAATTTAGCAAATTCATCATTTAACTCTGGTAGTTTTCTTTCAAAAACATCTTTTACTTTTACCTCAAAAGAAACCTTTTTTCCAGCAATATCTTTTTGATGATGATTTTCTGGATAAACTAAATCAAATTTCAAGTCTGCTTCTTTTTTAGCGCCAATTATATTCTTATCAAAACCAGGAACAAAATAATCTTTTCCTAAAATAATAGACAAATCTTTATGAAAACCGTTTTCAAGCTGAGCTTTATCAAGCAACATTTTAATATCTAAAACTACTTTATCTCCATTTTCAGCCGAGCGGTCAACGACAACTTCTTGGGCTCTCATTTCTTGTAAATCATGTAAGGCTTTATCAATTTCTTTGTCCTCAATTTTTACCTCGCTTGTTTTAAGACCTAAATCTTTATACTTCCCTAAAGTAATTTCGGGCAAAACAGATAAAACAACTTTATATTCAAAGGGATTTTCAGGTGCTAATTTAGTAATACTAACTTGTGGCTGCCCAACTGGCTGTTTATCAGAAAGATTATTTTGAATAACTTCGTCAATTGTTTTTTTAACAGCGATATTAGCTGCTTCTTCTAAAATAGTCATTTCACCAACTTTTTTTCGCAAAACATCAAGTGGAGCCTTGCCAGGACGGAAACCTTCAACCTTCACCTCTTCGGCTATTTTTTTCACACCTTTTTCAATGTAAGGAGCAAATTCTGAAACACTTAACTCCACAGTAACTTCAATTTGTGATTTTTCTAAATCTTTTTTATTTACTTGCATATTTATTATCTTTTAGAAGATTAATTTCACTTCAGCTTAAAGCATTAGCAAACCAACAATTAATAGGGCAACAATGTTCAAGACTTTAATCATTGGATTAATAGCTGGACCGGCAGTATCTTTGTATGGGTCACCAACCGTATCACCAGTCACCGCTGCTTTATGAGCATCGGAACCTTTACCACCAAAAAAACCTGATTCAATATATTTCTTAGCATTATCCCAAGCACCGCCACCAGAAGTCATAGAAACAGCAACAAAGATTCCAGTAACAATAGAGCCAACCAATAGACCTCCTAAAGCCTCAAGTCCAGCGCCCGGTTTAATCATATTAAAACCAAAACCAACAACGATAGGGACAATAACCGGAATTAAGGCTGGAACTATCATTTCACGAATAGCTGCTTTAGTTACAATATCAACTGTGCGGCCATAGTCTGGTTTTTCTTCTCCTGTCATAATACCTAATTTCTCTTTAAACTGAGCTCTAACATCCTCTACTACAGAACCAGCCGCTCTGCCAACTGCTTGCATAGCTTTAGCTCCAAAAATATAAGGTAAAGATCCACCAATAAATAAACCTATTAGAACGAAAGGATTGTTAATTAAGAATTCGGTATCACCACCAGCATCTTTTATCTTATAAGTAAAATCAGCAAACAATACTAAGGCTGCTAAAGCAGCGGAACCAATTGCATATCCTTTAGTAACTGCTTTGGTAGTATTACCAACGGCATCCAAGGGATCAGTTATATTTCTGACATCTTCTCCCAGTTCAGCCATCTCAGCAATTCCACCAGCATTATCAGTAATAGGACCATAGGCATCAATAGTAACAATTATTCCTGCCATAGAAAGCATGGCCATAGCAGCAATAGCAATTCCATATAAACCAGCCAATGAATAAGCGCCTAAAATAGCTAAACAGATAACTAAAATTGGTAAAGCGGTTGATTTCATAGAAACGGCTAACCCAGCAATTACGTTAGTTCCATGACCAGTTTTTGAAGCTTCAGCAATATCTTTTACCGGTTGATAAGCGGTAGAAGTATAATATTCAGTAATAATAACTAGTAACCCAGTAACTGCTAAACCAATAAGAGAGGCTAAATAAATTGATAAACTTAAATCACCAGCAATTAAATATTTAGTTATTGGATAAAAAGCGATTGCAGCTAAAACTCCAGAAGCAATTAACCCTTTATACAAAGCCGACATGATGTTTTGTTTTTTGCCCAAACGGATAAAAAATATACCAATTACAGAAACAATAATTGATGCTCCACCCAAGAACAAAGGATAAAGTAAAATATTATTATCTCCAACAAAAGTTAAGGAACCAAGTACCATAGCAGCAATTAAAGTAACCGCATAAGTTTCAAATAAATCGGCCGCCATACCAGCACAATCACCAACATTATCACCAACGTTGTCAGCAATAACGGCTGGATTACGTGGATCATCTTCTGGGATAGAAGCTTCAACTTTGCCAACTAAGTCAGCACCGACATCAGCTGCTTTAGTATAAATTCCGCCGCCTAATCTAGCAAAAATAGAAATTAAAGATCCGCCAAAAGCAAAACCAATTAAAGCATGTATATCTTTAGTTATAAAATAAAAACTAGCTGTCCCAATTAATGCTAAACCAACAACTAACATGCCGGTTACACTACCACCTCTAACCGCTACTTTTAAAGCTTTAGCTAAACCACCGCGAGCCGCTTCAGTTGTTCTAACATTAGCGCGCACACTAACAAACATTCCGATATAACCAGTTAAAGCCGAAAGAACAGCGCCAATAATAAAAGCTAGAGCTGTCATCCAACCTAAAGCTGGAATAAAACCAATAATTAAAAATAGAATCACCGCAACAATTGCGACTGATCTATATTGACGATTCAAAAAAGCCTTAGCTCCGTCTTGGATAGCTTTGGCGATTTCTTTCATTTTGTCATTACCTTCTGGTAAGCGTAGGATAGAAGCAATTGTTATAACGCCATAAACAATGGCAACAAGTGCGCATCCAATAATGAATAAAGTAGTCATCATAGATTTTTTAATTAATCTTTATATTTAATATTTTTAATCCTCTTTTTTTAAGTCCTCTTCTTTTACCTCAACTTCCTTATCTTCAATAATCGCTTGATCTTCTACTAATTCCATATTTTCACCATCGCTGGCAACAATCTTTTTTTCTTCTCCATCTTCCAAAGCTTCAATAATATCAATTTTCCAACCAGTTAAACGAGCAGCTAAACGAACATTTTGTCCACTCTTTCCAATTGCTAAGGATAATTTGTCAGAACTAACTTTAACAATAGCCTTATGTTCTTCTTCGTTTAAATCAATGGAAATAACTTTAGCTGGTGCTAAAGAATTAGCGATAAATTTAGCTGGATCTTCGCTATATTCAATAATATCAATCTTTTCTCCACCTAATTCACCAATAATAGTTTGAATACGGCTGCCACGTTGACCAACACAAGAACCAACTGGATCAACGTTTTCTGCCTCTGTCCAAATAGCAACTTTAGAACGAGCGCCGGCTTCACGAGCAACTCCTTTTATTTCTACTAGTCCATTAGCAATTTCTGGAATTTCTAAATAAAAAACCTTCTTTAAAATTTCCTCACTACGGCGAGACAAAATAATTTCTGGTCCTTTGTGTCCTTCAACCACTTCTTTTACAAAAACTTTTAAGCGAGCGCCTGGATTGTAATTTTCGTTAAAAATCTGTTCTTCAGAAGGCAAAATACCAATTGCTTTTCCAAGGTCAACAAAAACTAAACGACCTTCACGTCTTTGGACAACACCAGAAACAACTTCATGTTCCTTATCTTTAAATTCACCAAAAATCATATCACGCTCCATTTCTCTTAATTTTTGAATAATAACCTGTTTAGCTGTTTGTGCTGCCATGCGTCCATAACTTTCTGGAATAGGCAAATCAGTAACAATTTCATCACCAACCTTAGCGTCATGCTTTAAAATCATAGCTTCTTTTACTTGAATATCTGTTTTAGGATTAAATTTTTTCTTTTCTTCTTCACTAGAAACTTCTTCTACTTCCTGAAAACTACGTGATTCTTCTCTATATTCTTCTTTTCTCGGCTCTTTTGGCGCAGGATTATATAAATTGCTAAGCATTTCAGCCTCTTCTTCGGCTGAAAGATTTTCGACAACAGTTTTCACGTCAAAAATTTCAGAAGTACCAGCCTCTGGATTAAATTTAACGCGAATATTTTGATTGCGTTCTCCGTAGTCTTTACGATAAGCAGCGGCAAGAGCAAGTTCAATTGCCGAGATAACAGAATTGTAATCAAGACTCTTCTCTTCACATAACTGCTTAATAGCGTTATTGATTTCGGACATATGTTTTTTCTTATCCCCTAAAAACGGGGTTTATTTTAAACTTTTAATCTTTTAAGAGAAAAAGCTAATTGTATTGAACAACTAGCTTTCTATATTAAACATTATACTACGTTTTAGATTTTTGTCAAAATAATTATTTTTCAAAAATCTGCAAGTTGTTATTAACAGCCCTGGTCAAATAACGTAAAACAGCCGTAGTGATTACCCAAGAAGCTAGAATAATAAGCAATCCGATAACTGAACTAGTAATTTGAGACATAGCCTTTTTTGTTTGGTCCTCATTGCCAGCCGCTGTCATATATTTAAAACCAGCAATAACCATTAAAACTAAGAATATTACCGCCAAAAACCCTAAAACTATGCGAATAATATTTATAATAATAGCGCGAATATCCGCTGGCCTATCATCAGCATTATAAACACCCTGAATTTCTTCGAGACCAGTTTGGCTTTCTAAAAGACTTTGATCAGCAAAAACCGGACCAACAAAAGAAAAGGTAAAAATATAAGCAGTGGCAAAAAACGTTAATAAAGCAAAGGAAAAAAAATGTTTTCTAGCGTTATTCATAAATATGATATAATTAAGCTGAAAGAATCAGCTTGCCTTTATTAAAATAAAGCTCTATCTTTATTATATTAAATCACGTCTAAAAACACAAGAAAATGGGTTTAGCAAAAAAAGTCGCTCATAATACTTTGGTGCAAATAATCGGCAAATTAATCTCAACTGGGCTGGGTTTATTTTCTCTAGCCCTTATTACTCGTTCTATTGGCACGGCTGGTTTTGGTGAATATACAACTATTTATACTTTTTTAACCTTCTTTGCAGTAATTGCCGATTTAGGATTAACCCTTATCACTGTTCAGATGATAAGCGGGGAAACAAAAGAAGAGGGCCGTATTTTAAATAATCTTTTTAGTCTTCGTTTTTTATCAGCCATTTTCTTTATTGGCCTAGCCCCTGTCTTGATTTGGTTTTTTCCCTACAGCCAAAGTGTTAAAATAGGTGTTTTAATCATGGCTATTTCATTTGTCTTCCCGGCCTTAAATCAAGTACTTATAGGGTTGTTTCAAAAAAAACTACACATGGATAGATCTTCCGCGGCTGAAGTTATAAGCAGAATATTTCTTTTACTTGGAATAATTATTAGTAAAAAATTAAATGGCGGATTAAACGGAATTTTAATTGCCACGGTCGTATCCAGCGCTATCAATTTCCTTCTTCATTATTTATTTGCTTTAAAATTTGCAACTATATCTTTTTCCTTTGACATATCTTTATGGAAAAAGATTATTACTCGTTCTTGGCCACTTGCTCTTACAATAATTTTAAATCTTATCTATTTGCGAGCAGACACTCTAATTCTTTCTCTATTTAAAAATTCAGAAATAGTCGGCTTATACGGGGCAGCTTATCGAATAATAGATGTTTTAACCACGCTGCCTTTTATGTTTGCTGGCCTTATCTTGCCTATTCTTACCACTGCTTGGTTGGAAAAAAATTCTTCTTCTTTTAAAAAGGTGCTTCAGAAATCCTTTGACTTTATGGCCATAATAGCCATTCCCCTTCTTATCGGTACTCAGTTTTTAGCTGATCCTATTATGATTTTTGTCGCTGGAGAAGACTTTTCTGATTCTGGCTTAATTCTAAAAATACTTATTTTCTCAGTATCAGCTATTTTTCTAGGCACAATGTTTACTCATGCAACTATTGCCCTAGATAAACAAAAAAAATTAATTGGCTTTTATGCTTTTACTAGTTTTAGTTCATTGTTTGCCTATCTTTATCTTATCCCTCGTTATTCTTATTTCGGAGCAGCAGCCGTTACTATCTATAGCGAAGTTTTAATCTTTATTTTTTCTGCCCATTGCGTTTATAAATACAGCCAATTCTTTCCCTCTCTAAAAGTATTTTTAAAATCACTTATCGCTAGCTTAATAATGGGAGTTTTTCTTTATTTTCTACCCGCTTGGTGTCTTAATTCTTTATTTGGAGTAATAGCTAGTTTAATAATCGCCTCTTTGATCTATTTTGCCGCTCTTTATATTATAAGGGGAATAAAAGCAGATGAGCTTAATGCTATCTTTAAAAAACAAAGTAAGGGTAGTGTCCAAACTTATGACCCAACTAGTAATAATTTCTAAAAATCTGATATGACAAAAGAAAACGAAAAAATTAATTTTCCGCCCATCATCTTTGAAGATGATAGTTATTTAGTAATAAACAAGCCGGCCGGATTGGCGGTTCATGGCGGCGGAAACATTAAAGAAGAGACATTGGCTGACTTATTAATTGCTAAATACCCAGAAATTAAAAATGTCGGTGATGATCCAATTAGACCCGGACTTGTTCATAGACTAGATAAAGAGGTAAGTGGCTTAATGGTTATAACCAAAACCACAGAAAGCTTTAATCATCTTAAAGAACAATTTAAAAACAGAGATATTGTTAAAGAATATGTTGCCTTAGTTCATGGAAAAATGACAAAAGATGATGGTGAAATAAACTTCCCCATTAAACGTTCACGCGAAGGCTATAAAATGGCAGCTATGCCCTTAAATACTTTTGATCTTTTAAGCAGGCGTCATCCAAGCGACAGAGATCAGGGTAATCTTGATGGTATATTTAAATCACGCGAGGCCTTAACTGAATATGAAGTTGTTAAAAAATATGTAAATTATACTTTAGTAAAGGTAAGAATAAAAACAGGTAGAACCCATCAAATCCGTGTTCATTTTTTTGCCCTAGGACATCCTTTAGTAGGAGATAATCTGTATTTTACTAAAAAAACAAAAGTACAAAACAAAAAAATAGATTTAAAACGTATATTTCTATACGCTAACCACCTAAACTTTCAAAGTCTAAATGGAGAGAAGAAAGATTTTACTTTAGAAATGCCCTCGGCTTTAAATGATTTTATTAACACTTTAAAATAAAAAATAATAAACATTATTTTGACGGTTTCTTTTATTTTTACTATAATAAAAGAGCTTAAAAAAATAATAATAAATAATAATATGAAGAAAATAACTTCTTTCTTTAAAAAGCGTGAAAATTGGACAACCCCAATTATTATCATTGCCGTTTTGGCAGTTATTGGATTAATAATTGCTATTTCTCTGCGTCCTGAAGGTGGAAATGAAACCACAAAACCAGGAAAAAAAATAAGTGCTAGTGAAGCCGGTATTCGTGCTCAACAATTTATTAATGACTTTTTACTCTCAAGTGGCAATACCGCCACCGTTAAAGAAATTAGTGAAGAATATGATTTATATAAATTAAGCGTTGATATCACCAGCAGTATTGTAGAATCTTATATAACTAAAGACGGTCGCCTTTTCTTTCCTCAAGCTCTAAATATTGAAGAGATAGCTGCGGAAAGTTTAAATGCAGAAGTTGGCGCAAGCCAAACACCAGTTGCTACTGTTTCTAATAAAAGTGATAAGCCAGTAGTAGAATTATTTGTTATGAGTCACTGCCCTTATGGCACTCAAATGGAAAAAGGGATTTTACCTGTTTGGGAAACTTTACAAGATAAAATAGATTTCGAAATAAAATTTAACACCTACGCAATGCACGGCGAAAAAGAATTAGCAGAACAATTAAACCAATACTGCATTCAAAAAGAACAAAATGATAAATTTGCTAATTATCTTTCTTGTTTCTTAGAAGAAGGAAATTCAGAAAGTTGTCTTACTGAAGCAAACATCAACAAAAGGGGAATGGAATCTTGTGTAACAAAAACAGATAAAGAATTTTCTGTTATGGATAATTTTGAAAATCAAGTTGGTTATCAAAATGGTTATCCTGGTTTTGATATTTCCAAGGATGATAATTTAAAATATGGTGTTGGTGGTTCACCAACTTTAGTTATAAACGGAGAAACCATAAGCAGTAATCGTGATTCAGCTTCGTTGCTGGCAGTTATCTGTAGCGCTTTTAATGAAGCCCCTGAAGAATGTTCAGCTGTTTTAAATAGTGCTGCTCCTTCAGCTGGATTTGGTTATAATACTGGCGGAACTAACACTAATGTTTCTTGTGAATAGATATTAAACTATACAAAAAAAGACCCGTTTTATAACGGGTCTTTTTTTAAAATTAAACTTTATAAATAGGCAGCTAAATCTCCTTTTAAAGTTTCTTTATTTCTTAAACCAATAAATTCCGCCACAACTTTACCATCTTTAAAAAGTTTCATATTTGGAATACTTTGAATTTGATATTCTAAAGCTAAATCTTGGTTACTGCCCTCTTCAGTATTTACTTTAGCAATTTTTATTTTTTCTCCCATATCTTCAGATAACTCATCTAAAACTGGAGCCATCATACGGCAAGGCATACACCAAGGAGCCCAAAAATCCACCAAGACTGGTATTTGATTTTTTAAGACCTCGTTTTCAAAATTTTCTTTTGTTACTTCTTGTACTTTTGACATAAATTTATAATTAATTATTTTTTTACTATCTCTGCTAATATCTTTTCTAAATCAGCTATTTTGTTTTTCTTGTTTTTTGAAAAACAATCTTTAAATTCTTCTTTTAAAACAGCTTCCATTAAAGAAGAGACAGCTGATTTTACTGCTTTAAGTTGATTAATTAAAGAAAAGCAGTCGTTTGTTTTTTTCTTTGACATTTTCTTTATTCCCTCCAACTGTCCAATAATAATATTTATTCTTTGTTCTATAGTTTTCATATAACTATAATATATCACACCCCCCTGGGGTGTGTCAAGAGAAAACTATTGTTACAAAAATTAAGGAGAGTTTGCTATAATAAATTAGTAATCTAATATGATTTATGTAATTTTGGGGACAATACTTTTATTTTTCCCTTTCATCTTAATATTTAACTTTAAAGACCGCCTTTACGGATTTAGCCTTATTTTTAGCATAGTTTTAAGTAGCCATCTTTTAATCGGATTAATCACTCAAAAGTTAGACATTTTTAATCACTCAACCGTTCTTTCTCTTCATGTTATCATAGCTATTACTAGTTTAATTATTTTTCTAAGAAAAAGACAAAAACTAAAAATAGTGTTTACGCCTTTTGTTATCATAGCCTTTTTAATTATTTTTCTTCAACTTTGGTCCGTTCATAATAATTACTCAGGCAAAGTTTCAATTATAAACAAAGCTATTAAAGTAGAAAATGCTAAATTTCCCTATCCTTATTTTTCTGACGAATGGTCCGGAGTTTCTCTTGTTAAATACTCTTTAGAAAATAATACTTTTCCAAATGGTAATCCTCTAGCACCAGGCAAGCATTTTTATCATTTCTCTAATTTACTCCTTCCTTTCTTCTCTGTAACAGCAGAAATAATGCTTCTTTTACGCCTTGACCCTTTAACTTCTTATTCTCTTTTTTCCCTAAGCGCCGGATTAATAATATGCCTTATTTCTTATCTCTTATTAAGAGCTAATCACTTGTCTAAATTAGCAGCTATCTTTGGCATTTTATCTATCCCTCTTATTACCAATAGTAGTAATTTGCCTGGTATTTGGTATTACATTCCCTTTATCGGCGGTTTGATTTTTTTCCTAAATAGCTTATTAGCGGCTACTTTAAAAAAACCTTTTCTATATATTATAAACTGCCTTCTTACTATCCTTATCTACCCACCATTACTTATTTTTGTAATCAGCAGTTTATTAGTTTTTGCTTTTAGTTATAGAAAAGGGATAAAAACAAAGTTAAAAATACTTAGTGGTGGATTTTTAGCTGCACTTACGTCAGGAATAATAATTATTATAAATCAAAAAGTTAATTTAATAGATCTGTGGCCTTTAATAAAAAAATC
>CAZFUP010000017.1:0-13201 GCA_964522055.1 uncultured Gammaproteobacteria bacterium | reverse complement strand
GATATAGGAAGAGTCGTTAAACAAAAATATATGAAAAATAGAATTGAAGAATTAAAAAAAGAAATATTATCACGGTTAGAGGAAGTTAAAAATAGTGATAGCTTGAAGGATGTTGAAATTAAATATCTATCTCGCAAGGGCGAATTTAGTGAGCTTTTACGTGGCTTTAAAGAATTAAGCATTGATGTTAGACGTGATTTAGGGGAAATAGCTAATAATGCCAAGAAGGAAGTACAAGATAAATTTAGAGAAATAAAAGATAAGTTTGAACTTTCTAGTCGCAATTCTGATTTTATTGACGTTACCTTACCAGGTAAAAATTTGACAAATGGACACCTTCATCCCTTAACTTTAGTGCAAAATGAAATTGAAGATCTGTTTACTTCTTTAGGATTTATTGTTGGTGATGGCCCAGAGCTTGAAAGTGATTACTATAATTTTACAGCACTTAATATGGATCCTCTTCACCCAGCCAGAGACATGCAAGATACTTTTTATATCGATTCAAAAAACAAAGAAGGTCAGTATGATTTATTAATGAGAACGCAAACTTCTCCGGTCCAGATTAGATTAATGCAAAAATATGGTGCACCGCTAAAAGCAATTATACCTGGTCGTTGTTTTAGAAATGAAGCAACTGACGCTAGACATGAACATACTTTTTATCAATTTGAGGGGATAATGATAGGAGAAAATATAAATTTTGCTAATTTAAAGAGTTTATTGGAAATTGTTGGTCGTAAATTATTTGGCGAAAACACAAAACTTCGTATGCGTCCTAAATTTTTTCCTTTTGTTGAACCGGGAAATAATGGTGAATATACTTGTTTTCTTTGCCAAGGTAAAGGTTGTCGTGTTTGCAAGCAAACCGGCTGGTTGGAAATTGTTGGTGCCGGTTTAATTCACCCCGATGTTTTACGTGCTGGCGGTATTGATCCAGAGAAATATTCAGGTTTAGCTTTTGGGTTTGGCTTGAGCCGTTTAGTTATGCTTAAATATGGGATAAATGACGTTCGTCTTTTAAATAGTGGGGATTTAAAGTTTTTAGAACAATTTTAATTTTATGTATATTTCTCTTAATTGGTTAAAAGATTTTGTTAATTTGCCGAGTAAAGCAAGTTCTTCAGAAATTGCTCAAAAGCTAACTAACCATACTGCTGAAGTTGAGGGCTTTATTAATCAAGCACAGCAATTTGACAAGGTGGTGGTTGGAAAAGTTTTAGAGGTAAAAAAACATCCTAATGCAGATCGTTTGAGATTGGCAACGGTTGATATAAAAACAGAAAAATTAGCTATAGTTTGTGGCGCTCCTAATCTAGAAGAGGGGCAGCTGGTCCCCGTTGCTTTGTGTGGAGCGATATTGCCTGGTGATTTTGAAATTAAAGAATCTGAAATTAGAGGTGAAAAGTCATATGGTATGATTTGCGCCGAAGATGAGCTTGGTCTTGGAAGTAATCATGAAGGAATTATGGTTTTAGATAAAAAAGCGAAAGTAGGAGAACCTTTTGCTAGTTATTTGCGAACCGATGATACTGTCTTTGAAATTGATAATAAATCTTTATCTAATCGTCCTGATCTTCTTAGTCATTATGGAATTGCCCGTGAATTAAGTGCTATTTTTAATGCGCCTCTTAAATCCTATGAAAAATTATTAAATCAAAAGGTAGATTTTTTAGATCAAAAAAAAGATAAATTAGATATAAAGGTTGATGACAAAGAAGCATGTCCTCGTTATTTAGCGGTAAAAATTGATAATATTGAGATAAAGGAATCGCCAGACTGGCTAAAAGATCGTTTAATTGCTGTTAAACAAAAACCAATTAATAACATTGTTGATCTTACCAATTATATTCTTTTAGAACTTGGGCAACCTCTTCATGCTTTTTCAGCTGATAAGGTTAAAAAGATATTGGTTCGTCGCGCTAAAAATGGAGAGAAAATAGAAACTTTAGATGAAAAAGAACGTATTTTAACTTCTGAAGATTTACTTATCAGTGATGGCGATCAAGCTTTAGCTTTAGCCGGTATTATGGGTGGGTTAAATAGTGGAATTAATGAAAAAACAAATAGCATAATTTTAGAAGCGGCTAATTTTAAAGCAGGTGTTATTAGAAAAACTTCGCAAAGACTGGGAATCAGAACAGAATCTTCAACTCGTTATGAAAAATCGTTAGATCCTTTATTAACAGAAATAGCTTTATTTCGTTTTTTAAATCTTCTTTTTAAAGTGTTACCAAAGGCTACTATTTCTAGTAGTTTGGTGGACATAAATAATGTAGATATTAAGGAAAAAGAAATATCTTTAAACCTTGATTGGGTTAATCGTAAAATAGGTCAAGAAATTCCTCGCTCTGAAGTAATTACTAATTTACAAAAATTAGGATTTGAAATAATAAGTGAAGAGGCGGAAATTTTAAAAATAAAAATACCGTCTTGGCGAGCAACAAAAGATATCTCTATTCCAGAAGATTTAGTTGAAGAGGTTCTTCGACTTCATGGCTATGATCAAATAGAATCTCGGTTACCAGTAGAACCGTTATCTTTGCCTCATATTAACGAAGAAAGATTGTTGCAGAGAAAAATAAAGAATATTTTAGCCTGGAAGCATAATTTAAATGAGGTTTATAATTATTCTTTTGTTGGAGAAGAGCAGTTAAAAAAGTTGAATATAGATTTTTTTAAACATTTACGTTTAGCTAATCCTTCTTCAGATAACCATACTTTACTTAGACAATCTTTAATCCCCAACTTAGTATCTAATGTAAAAAACAATCAAGCGAGGCTTGGTCAATTTGGATTCTTTGAGTTTGGTAGTGTTTTTTTTAATGCTCCTGGTAATTTAAAAAAAGAAGCTGTTGGTGATAGTGTTATTCCATATCAAGAAAATCATTTAGGGTTAATTTTGGCTGGAGAAAATAATGATCTGCTTTCTGACCTCAAAGGAATCATAGATAATTTATTAAAAAACCTTCTCAGTTATTTAACGGAAGTAATGTTTTTAGAAACAGACGATATGCCGGGTTGGGCTGATAAAAATCTAGCAGCCAAGATTTCTATTTTTGGAGAAGATATTGGTCTTGTTGCTGCTCTTAGCTTAGAGTCAATAAATAATCTTAATTTAAAGAAAAGAGTTTTTGTTGCAGAAATTAATTTTAAAAAATTAAATGAAATTATTTTAGAAAATAATTCTTTTAAGTTTCAAGAGTTAGCTAAATATCCTCCTGTTAGTCGAGACTTAGCTTTTGTTTTAGATGAGAAAATACTGTATAATGAAATTAAGGAAGAAATAATTAATTTTAATCCTCTTTTAAGAAAACTTGAATTGTTTGATGTTTATAGTGGAGACAAATTACCGTTAGGGAAAAAGAGTCTAGCTTTTCATTTAATTTTTCAAGCAAGTGATAAAACTTTAACCGCTTCAGAAGTTGATTTGATTATTAAGGATTTATTAATTTATTTAGAAAAGAAGTTTGACATTCGTTTACGTGATTAAAATTTTGTAATAATTTAAAAATAATTATATGTTTACTACTTCAACTGATATCCTTAACTTAGTATTATCGGTTTGTTTAATTCTTTTAACCTTCTTTTTATGTCTAGCCCTTTATAATTTAATTGTTAGTCTAAAAAGGATTAATAAGGTGACAAAAATAATAGAAGCTGGCGTTGTAAAAGTTGAAGAAGTTGTTAATTTAGCTAAAGAAAAAATAAAAAACAGCCAGACTTATTTTATGATATTAGCTGAAGTAGCTAAAAAGGCTTTTGAATTTATCCAGGAGAAACGTTCTGAAAAGAAAGAAGATAAAAAAAAGAAAAAGAAAAAATAGATAACTAAAAAGTTAAATAAAAAATCCGGCATATTGCCGGATTTTTGTTATTCCCTTTCTTTATTTTTCTATATAACCACAACCCTTATCACTGCATTTTATTTGTCCTGTTTTTGTATCTTTTAGTAAAAGACTATCGCAGTCGGGGCACTTTTCTCCAGTTGGTTCTCCCCAATAAGCATTTTTGCAATCAGGGTAATTACTACAAGCCCAGAAGGCGCCGCGGCGACTAAATTTTTTAACAATTTTTCCTGTTTTACAAGCAGGACACGTAACTTCTTGTCCACTAGATTTTTGCGGAGAGATGTTTTTAATGTTGCGGCACTTAGGATAAGCGCTGCAGGCTAGAAATGGTCCAAATTTTCCCGTTCTCACTTTCATTTCTGCTCCACATTTATCACAAACTTGTCCTTCGTATTTCTTTTGTAATTCTAGAATTTTTGGATCAATTTCTTTTGCTATATTTTCTTCATTTCCGTATTTTTTAATATTTTTACAATCAGGATAAGCGCTACAAGCAAGGAATTTTCCAAATCGCCCCGTTTTTATAATCATTGGTGCCCCACATTTATCACAAACTTCATTTGATTTTTCTTCAGGCATAATATCTTTTTTATTAATTTCTGTTTCTTTATTTTTTAAATTGGTATGAAAATCTTCATAGAAATCGCCAATAACTGGTTGCCAATTTTTATCACCAGAAGCAATATTGTCTAAATCATCTTCCATCTTGGCGGTAAAACTGTAGTCAGCTATTTTAGGAAAGTGGTTAATTAAAAGATCGGTAACAATTAGGGCTATGTTAGTTGGTTTTAATCTTTTATTATCATCTCGTTCTACATAATTTCTGGTAATAATAGTGTTAATAGTTGGAGCATAAGTAGAAGGACGACCAATCCCGTGTTTTTCTAATTCTTTTACCAACCCAGCATCTGAATAACGAGCAGGTGGATTAGTAGTGTGTTTTTCTGCTTTTAAAGAAAGTAAATCTAAATCATCTTTTTCTTTTAAAATAGGAAGGGTTTGCTCTTTTGTTTTTTCTGGCCATATTTTTAAATAACCATCAAAAAGAATTACTTGTCCAGTGGCTCTAAAAAGACAACTTTTATCTGAAGAGCCAGCTTTAATATCGATTGTTGTAGATGCTAGCGTAGCTTTAGCCATTTGGCTAGCCACTGCTCTTTGCCAAATTAATTCATATAGTCGAGCCTGTCCCCTGTCAAGTTTAGAAGAAATTTTTTCAGGGTCATTTTCAGTTTCAGTCGGACGAATTGCCTCGTGAGCCTCTTGAGCATTACGACTTTTATTTTTAAAGACTCGACCCTCTTTGCAATGATATTCTTCTCCTAAATTTTTTAACAACCAATTTTTAGCGTCAGCGATAAAATTTGGTGATAAGTTTAATGAGTCGGTACGCATGTAAGTGATAAAACCGAGTTCATATAGCTTTTGCGCAATTGTCATTGTTTGTTTAGCGCTGTATCCTAATTGACGATTAGCTGCTTGTTGCAGAGTTGAAGTGGTAAAAGGTGGATTTGGTGTTTTAAAAATTTCTTTTTTTTCTATTTTTTCTACTTGGTAATTTTCTTTTTGCAGGTAGTCGTGTAATTCTTTAGCTCTATCTTTTTTTAAAGAAAGTTTTTGAAAAGTTTTCCCGTTAATTTTATAAAGGTCGGCCTGAAATTTTTCTATTTCTTTCTTTTTTCTTAATTCTGCTGATAAACTCCAATACTCCTCTTCTTTAAAAGCCAGAATTTCTCTTTCTCTTTCAACTATTAAACGTGTTGCGACACTTTGAACTCTTCCAGCTGATAGCCCTTTAGCTACTTTTTTCCATAAGAAAGGGGAAAGTTCATAGCCAACTAAACGATCCAGTATTCTTCTGGCTTGTTGTGAATCTACCATGTCTTGATTAATTTGACGCGGAGTTTTTAAAGCGTCTAAAATAGCATTTTTAGTAATTTCATGAAAGACTATCCTTTTAGTTTTTTTAGCATCTAATTCAAGAGCTGCTGATAAATGCCAGGCGATAGCCTCTCCTTCACGGTCTTCATCAGAAGCTAAAATAACCTCAGTTGCTTTTTTGGCAGCAGACTTTAACGATGCAACAGTTTTTTTGGCTTTTTCAGGAATAACGTAGGTTGGGTTAAAATTATTTTCAATGTCTATTCCCATGCGACTTGCTGGTAGATCGCGAATATGGCCGAATGAAGATTCGACCCGATAATTTTTATCTAAAAATTTAGAAATTGTTTTCGCCTTAGTTGGCGATTCTACTATAATAAGATTCATAAGATAATTTATTTTTTATAATAGCTTATTACTTTATTTTTAGCAATCATAATATATTTAGTGTACTATTTGTGTTTATAGTGTCAAGCAAAACTTATTTTTCGTATATTTCTAAAATATCATCTGGATTTGTTATTACTTTTGCTCCTGATTTTATTAAATTATTACTACCAACATAAAATTCAGAAAAAATATCACCAGGTACAGCTAATACTTCTTTGTTTTGTTCTAATGCCCTACTGGTAGTAATTAAGGCACCAGATCTTTTAGGAGCTTCTATAACTAAAGTTGCCTTGGACAAACCAGATATTAAACGATTCCTTTGGGGAAAATTTTGCGCCCGAGCACTAATAAGTGGTGGAAATTCTGAGATAATTAAGTTATTAGATTTTATAATTTCTTGGTATAGAGATAAGTTTTCTTTAGGATAAAAAACTTTTTCAGCTAAACCAGTTCCTAGAATAGCAATGGTTTTCCCTTTTAACGATATAGCTATTTCATGAGCCATTTTATCAACCCCCAAGGCTAGGCCGCTTACTATTGTTAAATTTGATTTTACTATTTTTGGCAAAAGATGGTTTATAGTTTTGTCCGCTAAAGGACTATTTTTTCTTGGCCCAACAACAGCCAGACAATTATTTAAATTATTTTCTTTTATTAACTCTAAATTACCTTTAAAAAACAAAACATAAGGAGGAGAATATATTTCTTTTAGCAAAAAAGGATAATTTTTATCATGCCAAGTTATAAAACCAATATTTTCTTCTTTTATTATTTTTTCAGCTGTTTTAAGATTAAATGATTTACGCCAAGAAACGAACTCGTTTATCAAATCATTTTTAATACCCAGATTTTCTAATTGTTTTGCAGAAGCGTTTAAAATTTTTTGATAACTTTTAAAGTGGAAAAATAAAAGTTTCATTTTTTGTGGTCCTATTTTGATAAAATGGCTCAAGCTGAAAAGAGCCGATCTTTCTTCTTTGTTTAAAATATATTTTTTCATAAGAGATAAATAAAAAACTTCTGAATTATTCAGAAGTTTTTTATTGTTATTTTATATTTTTATTGATATTTGAGAGAATATTTCATTAAGCCTTTCTTTTTCTTCTTTGTTAAATTTTTGTAGAACAAACTTTTCCGGTGGAATTTGACTACGCAACAGATCATTAGCTATTCCTAAACGAAAACGATAAAAATTTTTTGTTTTTAGATAATTGATAATTGATTGTACGCCACGATGGCCCGCGCTTGAAGAATTAGAAGTTGTTTTGTATTTTCCAAAAGAAATATCTAAATCATCATGAATTATGATTAGTTCATTTGTTAAATCAGATTCCTTTTTTAATAATAAGCCAAAGTTTTTCGGTAATAATTTATAATAATTTAGTATCTTTTGAACTACTTGGCCAGAATTATTCATAAAACTAAGAGGTTTTACATATAAAAAACCATCTGTTTCATGAGTTAAAGCTGCCCATTTTTTATTTTCCGACCATTTTACTGGACCAAGTAAATAATCAAGATAGAGCCAAGCTATATTGTGTCGGGTATTTTTATATTGTTCCCCGGGATTGCCCAGGCCGACTATTATTTTCATAAACTCTATATATTATAAGTTGTGTGAGATTTTCTTTCTTTGCCAACTGTAGTTTTTATCGGCGTTCCAGTGAAGCCATATTTTTCACGTAATTTGTTTTCAATAAATCTTAGATAAGAAAAATGTAAGTCATCATTTGGTCCAATGCGAACTACGAAAATTGGTGGATTGCTTCCTTCTTGTATTAATTCGTAAATACGAGGCGCTTTTAAACCTTTTCCTTTGGCTGGTTTGTGAATTTTTACAATTTGATTTAAAAATTTATTACACTGCGAAGAGCTTAGTTGTAAAGATCTCTCTTTGCTTATTTTTATAATTAAATCTAATATTTTATTTGTTTTTTCTTTTGTTTTAGCTGATATAAATTGTAGTGGCGCCCAAGCAACAAAAGGTATTTTGTCGTAAATTTTTTGCGTCCAAGCTTTTGTATTACGTTCTTCAATTAAATCCCATTTATTAGCTATCAAAATTAAACTTTTTTGTCTGTCTACTATTTCTTGAATTATTTTAGAGTCCTGATGTGTCATTGGCTCGCTAATATCAAGCACTAATAAAGCGATATCTGACTTATTTAAAGATTTTAAAGATTTTAAAATTCCTGGCTTTTCTAAACCCTTACTTTTATTACCTTGTTTAGAAATACCGGCAGTGTCAACTATGGTAATATGTTTTTCTTGATAAATTATTTCTGTATTTTGTGGTTCTCTGGTTGTGTGAGCAATTGGACTAACAATTACTCTTTCGTAGCCTAAAATAGCATTTAAAAGAGAAGATTTTCCAACGTTAGGTTTGCCAATCAAGCAAACATTTATATTTTCATCTTCGGGGCTTTTTACTGGTTTCTTATTTTTTTTATTTTTATCTATTTTAGAAATAACAACATCAAGAAAATCACCAGTACCCAGACCGCTGGCAGCTGAAATAGCAAACGGTTCGCCAAATCCTAGTTTATTAAATTGAGCCGCCTCTGAAGCGTTTTTAAAATTATCAACTTTATTTGCCACTAAAATTGTTTTTGATTTATATTGGTTGTTTTTCTTGAGAGCAAGGGCGATTTCCTTGTCTTCAAGGAGTAGGCCGGTTTTATTATCAACAAGTAGTATTATCAAAGATGCCTCATCAAGATATTTTTTAGCTTGTTTTTGTGTTTGTGAATCTATATCATCTTTAAACTTTTTTTTCTCAACAAGATAGTGCCAATCAATAATGCCGGCCGTGTCTACTATTTCAAAGGCACTACCGTCCCATTCAACAATTCCTAAATTACTGTCACGTGTTGTTCCGGCGATATTTGAAACTAAAGCTTGCTGCTTTTCAGTCAAGCAGTTAAAAAGAGTTGATTTGCCGACATTAGTTCTTCCGCAAATTACTACTAGAGGAAGTTGTTTCTTTTTTTCTTTAGTCATAATTATTTGTTAGCTTCTGTGCCGATAATAAGTAAAATGTCTATATTATTTTCTCCATTTCTATATTCTTCTAGCCAATCAGGTTCATCAAAAGCTTGGTCGGCTTCAGCAATTTCTTTTATTGCTTTCAATGTTTTTTGTTTTTTGCCTCGGCTTAAATCGTAAACTGTGCTATTTTGATAATCTCTTTCTTGATAATTTCCCGTTCCAACAACATTAAATCCATAAGATGTGAGTTTTTCTGCTGATTTGCCAGCTAAACCATTTATCCATGTGCCATTAGCAACAAAAACATTAGCTTCTTCTTCTATAGCATCATCAATTTCTATTTTTAAAGATGAAGGATTTTTTGAATCAAATATATTTCTTATCATATTTTGTATTTCTGAGAAATTTCCAGTACGTGGCATAAGAATATAGGCTCCGTCTTGTCCTTGTCCGGCTATTAGATAATTATCAGGTGCGTCATTTAATACTTTGTTTATTATTTGGTCGCGGTTTACGTCTTTAAAAATATCCCAAAGCCTTATTAATTCCCAAGGACTAAAGTTGGTGTTTAGATTCTTGCTAAATTCATTTATTAACTTACCTAGTATTACGGGGTTTAAAAGGGTTTCATGAGAGAAAAATTTAGATTTTATAGCTTCTAATAAAAGCTGTTGTCTTCTAGCGCGAGCAAAGTCTGAACCTTCAATACCTATGGCATGACGACTGCGAGCATATTTAAGAGCCAAAGAGCCATCCATTTTAGTTGGTCCAGCGGTAAAAATCAATTTTTCAAAACGAGCATAATAGTCAGGATTATCTTCTTGCCCTTTAATCGGGTATGTATAATCAGTAAAAGAATTTTCTACATTTATTTCTACTCCGCCAAGTTCATCAATTATTTTTTCAAAACCAGTAAAATCAACTCGAATGTAATAAGGAATAGGAATTTGCAAGAGATCGCCGATAGCTTTAGCCGTTTCTTCTCCACCAGATCCAGGGTTTTCTTTTTCAGCATAAGCATTAATACTGTTTATCTTTCGCCAGTTATTAGTTGGAGCTGTTAAGTCTCGTGGCAGGGAAATCATAGAAACTTGTTTGGTAGATGGTTTGAAACTTACAACCATTATAGTATCAGTTAAATTTCCAGCTTCATGAGTTTCTCCACCCATACCCAGTAAAAGAACATTAATTCTATCTTCTTCTTCACCAGATAATAGTTTTTCGTTTACAGGAACAAAACTTAGAATGCGATTAAAAAAATTTATTCCTGGTAACCAGTCAGTGGCGCTTTGGCTAGACATAATAATTTTACCAGAAAAAACTAAAACAATTATTATTATAGCTATTAGATAATTTTTTATCTTTTTTCTTTTTTGTTGCAAAGAAGTATCTCTCTGTCTTTCCTCAAGATTTTGTTGTCCCTCTAATTCTTCAAGTTCTTGCATTTTTTTCTTAAAATCAATCATAAGTAATAAAAAAATTCATCAATTCAAAGAATTGCTTTTAGTTATTATTTCTTATTAAATTATAGTTGTAGATAGAGCTTTTGTCAAAAAGTAAAAAACAATTTTCTTTTTCTCTATTTCTTAAAAAACAGCTATTTTTAGCTGTTTTTTAAGAATTCATTAGCTTGTCTTTATAATTTTAGTGGACTTGAGGGGACTTGAACCCCTTACCTCCGCAATGCGAATGCGGCGCTCTACCAGATGAGCTACAAGCCCATAAAAAGTCGGGCTGCCCGGAATTGAACCGGGATTACATGCACCCCATGCATGCGTAATACCACTATACCACAGCCCGTCTATAAGAAATAACCGTTTTTATATTATCATAAGATTGCATTTTTTCAAGAAAAAACAGTTTAATTGTTTGCCAAAACAGCTTGTTTAATCTACAATAATAAAGTAAAAACATATTATATGGATAAAAAAATAATTTTTTCTGGGATACAACCAAGTGGCAATTTAAACATCGGTAATTATATAGGGGCTATTTCTCAGTGGGTAAATATGCAGGATAAATATCAGTGCATTTTTTCGGTAGTTGATTATCATGCTATTACTGTTAAACAAGATCCAGAGGAATTACGTCGTCGTATTATTGAAATAACTAAAATTTATTTAGCTTCAGGCATAGATCCTAAAAAATCTATTATATTTCAACAATCAACTATTCCTGCTCACACAGAATTGACTTGGATTTTGAATTGTTATGGTGCTCGCATGTCAGATTTAAATAAAATGACACAATTTAAAGACAAGGCGGGAAAAAATCAGGAAAATGTTTCAGTTGGCTTGTTTGACTACCCAGTTTTAATGGCGGCTGACATATTATTGTATGATACAGAAGTGGTTCCGGTTGGTGAAGACCAAAAACAGCATGTTGAATTGGCTCGAGATTTAGCGCGTCGTTTTAATAATGATTTTGGTAATATCTTTACCATTCCTCAGGTTGTTATTAGACCAGAAGGAGCTCGTATTATGTCCTTGCAGGACCCTTTAAAGAAAATGAGTAAAAGTGACCCTAATCAAAATAATTGTATTCCCCTTCTTGATGATATAGAAATAGCTAAGAAAAAAATTATAAGAGCTGTAACTGATTCTGGATCAGATATAGACTATGATATTGAAAATAAACCAGCTATTTCCAATTTATTAACAATTTATGCTCTTTTGGGTAACAGAGAGATTAAACGTTTAATAAAAGATTACCAGGGTAAGGGTTATGGTGATTTTAAAAAAAATTTAGCGGAAGTTGTCGTTAAATTTTTAACTGATTTTCAAGCTAAGTATAATAAGATTAGTGATGCAGAGGTAATAAAAATTCTAGAAGAAGGAAAGAAAAAATTAAATAAAATCGCTGAAGAAAAAATGGAAAAAGTAAGACGAGTAATTGGAGTCAGATAATTTAAAAATAAATATCAAAAAAGCCGCTAATAAATAGTGGCTTTTTTGTATCATGATAATGAATTTTAAGTCTAATCGGCACCAATTCTTTGCTACTTGAAGTAGCCACTCCAGTACAATACTGGAGGCGACTATTCTTCTTTCCACGTGGAAAAGAAGAATTTTCTCCCTAGAAAGGAGGTGATCCATCCACAGCTTCCGCTACGGATGCCTTGTTACGACTTCGTCCCTGTCATCAGTCTTACCTTCGTCCCACAATTGTGAGCCTTCGGGTACTACCAACTCCCTTGACGTGACGGGCGGTGAGTACAAGACCCGAGAACGTATTCACCGTGGCATTCTGATCCACGATTACTAGCGATTCCAACTTCATGGGGGCGAATTTCAGCCCCCAATCCGAACTGAGAAAGGTTTTAAGAGATTTGCTCCACCTTGCGGTTTGGCGTCCCTCTGTACCTTCCATTGTAGCACGTGTGTTGCCCAAGGCGTAAGAACCATGCTGATTTGACGTCATCCCACCTTCCTCCCATTTAAAACGGGCAGTCTCCCATGACATGTAAAACATAGGATCAGGGTTGCGCTCGTTTCCCGACTTAACGGTACATCTCACGACACGAGCTGACGACAACCATGCAGCATCTGTCTAGCTCCCTCGAAGGCGGACCTGTTTCCAGGTCTTGCAGCTAGATGTCAAGCCTTGGTGAGGTTTTCCGTTTACCGTCGAATTAAACCACATGCTCCACCGCTTGTGCGGGTCCCCGTCTATTCCTTTGAGTTTTAAGCTTGCGCTCGTACTCCCCAGGCGGGATACTTAACGGGTTACCTTAAATTAACAGCACTGAGAGGGTCGATACTCCCAATGCTTAGTATCCATCGTTTACGGCGTGGACTACTGGGGTATCTAATCCCATTCGCTCCCCACGCTTTCGTCCACTGAGTGTCAGAACTGTCCTAGTATACTGCCTTCGCATTTGATGTTCTTGCTGATATTAATGGATTTAACCCCTACACCAGCAATTCCGTATACCTCTTCCAGTCTCTAGTTTGTCCATCTCTCCCGCTGACTTGAGGTTGAGCCTCAAGATTTAACAGGAGATGCGATAAACCACCTACGGACGCTTTACGCCCAATAAATCCGGATAACGCTTGGGGCCCTCGTATTACCGCTGCTGCTGGCACGAGGTT
>CAZFUP010000016.1:0-14506 GCA_964522055.1 uncultured Gammaproteobacteria bacterium | reverse complement strand
GATTCTTGACTGCAGCCTCCCGTAGGAGTCTGGGCAGTGTCTCAGTCCCAGTGAGTGGGGCCATGCTCTCGCACCCCATACCCGTCGTAGCCTTGGTGAGCTATTACCTCACCAACAAGCTGATAGGCCATAGGCTCCTCCCTAAGCGCCGGAGCTTTAATTAACAAGCTTGAGCTTGTTAATACTATCGAGTATTATCCTCACTTTCGCAAGGTTATCCTCGTCTTAGGGGTAGATTGCCAATGTGTTACTCTCCCGTTTGCCATGCAGTATTGCTACCACATTCGACTTGCATGCCTTAGACACGCCGCCAGCGTTCATCCTGAGCCAGGATCAAACTCTCTAAAATTTGATTGACTCTCTAGAAACAAAAAAGTTTCTAGCGATATAAGATTCCGTTTTTAAAACGGATAAAATTTTATTTTTTGAATTGATGCCGATTAGCATCAAAATTTAACCATCACCATGATTGTTATATATTTCTTTTTTAAAGTTCACAATGGACAGAAAAAAACAGAGATACAAAAATATCTTGTTTTTGTGTAATATTCTGTTTTCATTTTTGATAAGGCTATTTTATACTAAGAAAAAAGAACTGTCAAGTCCCTTGCTAAAAATAAAGCAAAAGATCTTTTTCGTTTGACTTTAGGACTCTTTTAAGCTATAAATAAAAATATAATAATCAATAAAAAAAGACCATGCGTATTAAATTTCATAGAATTGAAAGAAAGGAAGAAGTTGTTTTTAAATCAAACTATCAGATTAAAGCTGATGAGGTTTTTGTTATTGACGAAAACAACGAAGCCTTAGGAGTAATGACTTTAGATGAAGCGGTTGAAAAAGCTAAAGAAGCAGATTTAGATTTAGTAGAAGTAAATCCTAAAGCTAATCCACCTGTTACTAAAATTGTTAATTTGGGTCAATTAAAATATGAAAAACAGAAATTGGCACATAAACAAAAAATGCAGCAGAAAAAAATTGAAACTAAAAATATTCGCTTAACTTTTAAAATGAGTGAACATGATAGAGAAATGAGACTTTTGCAGGCAGAAAAATTTTTATCTAAAGATAATAAAATAAAAGTAGAGCTTATTTTAAAGGGTCGAGAAAGACAGTATCCAGCTAAAGCAGCGGAGATAGTGAAAGATTTTACAGCTAAATTACAAGCAAAAGATAATTTAGTTGTTGAAATTGAGCAACCCTTGACAAATCAGGGCGGAAGATTTACTATTATAATGCTTAATAAAAAGTAAAAACCGTTCATATTCAGGTGATTGCCTGTTTTTTTAATCTTGAAAATTATGCCAAAAATAAAGACTCATAAAGCGACCGTTAAACGCTTTAAGAAAACGGCTACTAAAAAAATATTACAACGTAAAGCTGGGCAAGATCATTTTAATGCTCGTGATACTGGCAAGGCAACTCGTCAAAAACGTTTGGATATTTCTGCTACCAAAACTTTAACGAAGACGATTAATACGTTAACCCCTTATAATTAATATTTGTAATTGAAAATATGCCTAGAGTAAAACGCGGAACAACCCATGTAAAAAAGAGAAGAAAATTGTTAAAAGCTGTTAAGGGTTATAAATGGGGACGCAAAAAATTAATTAAATTAGCAAAAACTGCTAGAACTAAAGCTGGCGCTCATGCTTATGCTGATCGTCGCAAGAAAAAAAGAACAATGCGCTCTTTGTGGCAAATAAAAATAAATGCCTTTGTTCGTGAATACGGTTTATCTTATTCTCGTTTTATCAACTTGTTAAAAGTTAATAATGTTGAGATTGACCGTAAAGTTTTAGCGGAGATGGCTGTTTCTGATAAAGAAACTCTAGCCGCTTTGATTGCTAAAATTAATAAATAAATATGGAGTTTTGGATAAAAATCATTCAAGTTGTTGTTGCTATTCTTTTAATGGCAGCTATTTTAATGCAAAATAGAGGAGCCGGCTTGGGAGGTATCTTTGGCGGATCGGGTGGAGTCTACTTGACTAAACGTGGTTTAGAAAAGAAACTTTTTATAGCTACTATTATTTTAGCTGCCATTTTTATTCTTTTATCTTTGGCAGTTGTTCTCTTTAGAGTTTAAGGCAAAAAGCCTTAGGCAATTAAAAGATTGCTGTGAACTTATTTAAATATAAAATTAGTTGGATAAAAAAAACCGGTAATCGGATTCGGTCTTTTTTTCGTTTTCCAAATAAGAAGAAGAAATTTAGAGGATTAAATCTTGATAAAAAATTGGTTTATGATTTGTCGCCTTCCAAAATACCTAATCGAGAGCAATTAAAGCATTTAAAAAGATTTTTAAATCCAAAAGAACATTTACTGATAAAGATCTGTTTTTTATTGATTTTTATAAATGCTATTTATCTTGGTGTTGTTTTTTTAAAAAAACATCTTGAATATATACCTGTTCCTGGGGGAGAATATATTGAAGGGGTTATTTCTTATCCTCAAGCAATTAATCCTTTATATTCTATAAATCGAGATATTGATAATGACTTAAGTCATCTGATATATTCTAGTTTATTTTACTATAATGAAGACGGCTTATTAGTTCCTGATTTAGTGGAAGAGATGGGAGTGGCAGAAAATAGAATTTATACTTTTAAAATAAGGGATGGAGTAAAATGGCATAACGGAGAGTCTTTAACGGTTGATGATATTATTTTTACAATCGAAGCAATAAAGAATGAAGATTATAGATCGCCTCTTTATAGTTCTTTTAACGGTGTTTCTATTGAAAAAATAGATGAATTAACTTTTAAAATAACTTTAGGGTCTCCTTATTCTCCATTTTTAGATCTTTTAACTTTTGGTATTTTGCCGAAAAGTATTTGGAGTAAAGTAAACCCATCTGGAGCTATTTTATCTGAATTTAACTTAAAACCAGTTGGTTCTGGCCCATATAAATTTAAATCTTTAACAAAAAACAAAGAAGGAGAATTAAAAGAATATAATTTGGTTGTAAACGATTTATACTATACAAACAAACCCTATATAAAAAATATTAAATTTAAATTTTTTGTTAATTATCAAGAAGCGATTAAAGCCTTAAACGATAATCAAATTGATGGGCTTGGTTATCTTCCGTTTAATGAAAGACAAGAGCTTTTTGCCCAAGACTCTTTGTCTTTATATGAATTAGTTCGTCCACAAATTTTTGCTATATTTTTTAATTCTAGTAAGGATAAGGCGTTAGCTGATAAAGGAGCTCGTGTTTCATTGGCGCAGTCTTTGGATAGAGATGCTTTGTTAAGAGAGGTTTTTGATAATGTTTATCAAAGAGCAGATGGGCCGATTTTAAAAAATAACTTTGCTTATAATCATAGTATAGCTCCTTACGATTATAATCCCGAAGAAGCGGCCGTTAATATAAAAAATAAACTAGCTTCAACAACCCTGACCGTGATTGATTCTGGCAGAAATGTGTTAGTTGCTGAAAATATAAAGAAACAATGGGAAAATATTGGTGTTTCAGTTGAGCTTAAAGTGGTTTCAGGGGAAAAAGCGTCTGAAATTATAAAAAACAGAGATTTTGAAACTTTACTTTATGGAGAATCTGTTGGTGGTGATCCTGATATTTATTCTTTTTGGCATTCAAGTCAGATAAAAACAAATGGTTTAAACATCGCTGGTTATAATAATACTGAAGCAGACGAACTTTTAGTAGCCGCTCGCGAAACAGTGAACGCAGAAGAAAGAATAATAAAGTATCATAAATTTCAAGAAAATATAGCTAGTGATTTACCGGCTATATTTCTCTATTCACCAACTTATACTTACGTACAAAGCAAGCAGGTTAAAGGCTTTAGCGGTTCCGTTATTATAAGGTCCGCTGATCGCTTTGCTGGTATTTCTCATTGGTATTTAAAGACTAAAATAAAACTGTCTTGGTAAAATTTAAGTAATAAACCAAAGACAGATAACTCATAAAATTAATTCCGCAGATTCCTGCCCCTTGTTTATTATCTATTTTTTTAAAAAAGGAATAAACAGAGAAAGAGAGGCGGACAAAAAAACTATGTTTGTAAAACAAAACCCCCCGGTTGATAGCCGGAAAAGGTTTGTTAAGCCTAAAAAATTTAACAACTATCCTGTTTATAAAAAAACAGTTGATGAAAAAACAAATACGAATAAACCATCGTTGGCTGCTAGTAATAGCAGTCTTGATGCCTTTTTAAAAAAAGACCCAGTAATAGGGACTTCTTTTAAAAAACCATTTGTTAATAGAAAATCTTTTTCTAGAAACAATGATACAAAAGAGGTGAATTTTTCAAAGGCAAAATCGTTTAAAACTGTTTTAAGAACTAGAACTGACGATTTTAAAAATGAAATAAAGCCAATTTTGGTAAATAAAGACAAAGAATCCTCTTTTAAAATTATTCCTTTAGGAGGACAAGAAGAAGTTGGCCGTAATTGTACTATTTTTGAATATGAAGAAGATATTATTATTTTAGACATGGGGATGCAGTTTGCTGATGAAGACATGCCAGGCGTCGATTACATTATTCCAAATGTTAGTTATCTTAAAAATAAGACTAAAAATATTCGTGGCGTTATTTTCAGTCATGGGCATCTTGATCATATTGGCGCCGCTCCAATCTTGTTAGAACAACTTGGTAACCCACCTATTATTGGAAGAAAATTAACTTTAGCAATGATAAAGCATCGTCAAGAAGATTATAAAAAAGGCACAACTAAAAATTTAAAAACAATTACAATAGATTCTTTAAATCAAAAAATAAGTTTAGGGAAATTCAAAATAAGTTTTTTTCAAGTTGAGCACTCTATTATTGATGCTGTTGGGGTTATAATTGAAACTCCTCATGGCACAGTTATACACCCTGGAGATTGGATGATGGAAAATGATCTTGAAAATGGAAATGCAATAGATTATAAGCATCTTTCAACTTTACCATCTCCGCGTATTTTAATGCTTGAGAGTTTAGGTGTTGCTTATTCTAAAGAAAGAATCCCGGCTAAAAAAACTTTAAGTAATTTAGAGATGATAATAAGAGAGGCAAAGGGGCGTGTTATTATTGGCACGTTTGCATCTCAACTGGAAAGAGTTTCTAATCTTATTTCTTATTCTGAAAAAATTGGCAAAAAGGTGGCTTTAGACGGTTACGGAATGAAGATAAATGTAAAAATAGCTCAAGAATTAGGTTATATTCCTGCTCATAAAAATACTCTTATTTCAGTTGAACAGATACATGAATATCCTGAAGATAAGGTGGTAATTATTTGTACAGGAGCACAAGGTGAACCGAACGCAGTTTTTGCTAGAATTGTTAATGGTAATCATCGCTACGTAAACATTAAAAAGTCTGATACAATAGTTTTTTCTTCGTCTATTATTCCTGGGAACGAAAGAACTATTCAAAAAATAAAAGATCAGCTTTATCGATTAAGTGATAACGTTATCCATAGTAGCATTATGGATGTGCATTCAGGTGGGCATGCTAATGTTGAAGACATAAAAAACATTCTTAGCCAGATTAAACCCGATTATTTTTTGCCAGTTTATGCTAATCATTATATGTTGGTAGAAGCTAAAAAATTAGCTTTACGTAATGGGTTTAAAGATGATCAAATTTTTGTTTTAGATAATGGTAATATTTTAAAATTTCAAAAAAACCAAAAACCACTTATTTTAAAAGAAAAGGTAAATACTGATTATGTTATGGTTGATGGTCTTGGCGTTGGCGATGTTTCAGAAGTTGTTTTGCGTGATCGTCGCTTAATGTCCGGAGATGGCATGATAGTTATTATTGCCACCATTGATTCTAAAACTGGCGCTTTAATTGGAAATCCTGATATTATATCTCGCGGGTTTATTTACATGAAAGAAAATAGAGATTTAATTGAAAAGACTAGAATGAGAGTAAAAAAGATAGTAAAAGATAAAAACCCAATGACGGCAGCAGATGAGGATTATATAAAAAATAAAGTTAGGAATGATCTTGGGCAATTTCTCTTTAAAACAACTAAGCGTCGCCCCATGGTTTTACCAGTAGTGATAAAAGTTTAATAAAAACCGCTTTCTTTAAGAAGAAGGCGGTTTTTTTGATTGTTATTAAATTGTGGATAAAGCTATTGACAGCGAAAGAATACTATGCTATATTTACTAGTTGTTTAAGAGTATTTTTTATTTTAAAAGGCCGCTTTAAACGGGTCAGGCACGACAAGCATGGGGATTTTCTTGCTAGGGTTTTTCCGGTATTACACTTGAAAATGCCTAGAAGAAATTTTCTTGCCTACCCGTTTAAGTCGGTCTTTTTTTGTTTTTATTCAAATAAACGATTTTTTCCAACTATTACGTTTACCCTGTCTTTCATAATACCAACTTCTACGGGAGTATTAATTGCAACAACATCATCAATTATTAATTGTTCCTTTGGATTATTAATTTTTAATTTTTTAACAGTAATAATTGACTCATCTCTTTTTCGAGTTTTGATAAGAATGTCTAATTTACCGTCATTAGGATTTGATTTTATTTTTTCCTTTGGATCACTTAGTAGATTAATAATACGTACTTCTCCTTTTTCCGTTATTTCTAAAGTATAGTCATCAATAGAGATTATCGTTCCGAGGCTTTGAATAGAGGCTTGATTTAAAAAGTAATAATTTCCAATTAAGCCTAAATCAATTTTTTTTATACGTCTTGCTAAAAGAATGTCGCAAGCTTCTTCAATACTGTCTATACCAAAAGAAGAAGCAATTGAATTATCGTTGCCAATTGGGACTAATCCAAGGAGGGTATTTTTTTGGAAATCACCATATATTTCCGCATCAATTACAGCTCCAATGATTTTATTAATTGTTTGATTATTACCGACAGCTACAATTGTTTTTGCGCCTAATTTTATCTCGTTCTGTATCGTTCCCTTTATATTCTTTATTCCGCCTAAACGTATTATTTTCCCGTTTAATCCCAGATCGGTTAAACGAATTTCTAAACGGTTGATAGCGCGATTGTATTTTGCCTTATTTAAATAATCGTCGTAAATGTAGACGTACATAATATTTTTACTTTCTGACAATTATTTTTCAACATTTTCTTCCTCTTGAGTTTTTTTATTTTCATGACGATTAGCAGATTCATTTAACAATAGGAGTTGCCCATTAATAACAGCCCCTTTTTCAATAGACATTTCTCCATATTGGATATCGCCAAAAATTTTAGCATTTTCTCCTAAAGCGAGATAGCCATGAGTTTTTACATTTCCTTTTAATTCGCCATTAATAATAGCGTCTTTTGATTCAATGTTGGCGACCACCTTGGCTTTTTCGCCAATAAAGACATTGGCATTTGTTTTTAAAGAGCCTTCAATGGACCCTTCTATAACAATATTCCCCTGTCCCTGAAAATTTCCTTTCACTTTTATAGAAGCGCCAATTACCGTTTCTGCATCTTTAAATTTTTCTAATTTAGTTTCTTTGCTAAACATACAGTTTGTTGATTAATTGTGGGTTATTTATAATTTTATTTTAAGCTAATATATAGAAATTGTCAAAGATAATAGGCCTATAAACATTGAAATATTTAAAGGCTTAAGGTAGAATAGAAAAGTATAAATATTTTAAGAGAAAGGGTATTTATTTGGTCCCCGTAGTTCAAAAGGATAGAACAAGAACCTCCTAAGTTCTAAATCCAGGTTCAATTCCCGGCGGGGACACTATTTATTTAATATTAGCTAAAATATTATTTAAAATTACTGTTTTTATATTCTTGACAAAGCTTTTTGTTTTGTTATAATTTAAAAGGTAAAAGTTTAGTCTTTTTGTTTATTAAAAGGTAGAAACAGACTATAGCAAAAATTGTTCCTTGAGGAACAATTTGTTGTTTAAATTAGTTATGGGCCATTAGCTCAGTTGGCTAGAGCGCTTCCATGGCATGGAAGAGGTCAAGGGTTCAAGTCCCTTATGGTCCACAGTTTAACATAGAAAATTTTAAAACGAATGTTTGATTTTCTTCATGTATTACAATTTGTTATTCATTATAGCTTTCATTTATTGTTGCCAGGCCTTATCGCTTGGATTTTTTTTAGAAAAAAATGGAAAACAGCTTGGTTAATTATGATAGGTGCCATGTTAATAGATTTAGATCACTTATTGGCAAATCCAGTTTTTGATCCTAATAGATGCAGTATTGGTTTTCACCCTCTTCACTCTCCTTTGGCTATATTTTTTTATTCTCTTCTTTTGTTTATTCCCAATGTTTATATAAGAATAGTTTCTGCTGGACTTTTATTACATATGATTACAGATTTTCAAGATTGTTTATGGATTAATTTTTTAGGATGAATAAATTTTAGTTTAAGAATATAAAAATTAATTATTTTAGAAAGTGTGCAAAAATGTTCCTCAAGGAACATTTTTATTAATAGTTATAATTCAAATAGTAGAAGATTAATTAATGAGCTTTAAACAGACAAAAATAGTTGTCATTTTTTTTGCTATGGGAAATTTTTTAAATTATCAAGATATGATAAAATAGGGGATAAGTCCAGGCTCGTGTAGACTTATCTTTCTATATTAGCTAATATTAGCGAAATTAATTGATTGGATAAATTGTGGATAAGGTGTTATAAACCTAGTAATTAATAACTAATATTTAATTAAAAATAAGAAGTAATTATTTGCTTTTAGGTTTTAAAAATCGTATAATTAAAACAGATTATTTTTTAATTAATTTTTTATTATGTACGATGTTATAATTATTGGATCGGGTCCAGCTGGAATGACAGCTGGTATTTATGCCGCTCGTCGTGAAATGAAGACTCTAATTATTGGCAAGGAGTTGGGTGGGCAATTAGTTTGGGCTAGTGAAATCGAAAACTATCCGGGTTTTGATAATATCTCAGCTTTTGATTTAATAGATAAAATGAAAGAACAGGCACTTAAATTTAAAGTTGAAATAGAAAACGATGAAGTAAAAAAAATAGAAAAAACACCCGAAGGAAGCTTTATTTTGTATACCAACAAAAAAAGTTTTTCTGCTAAGACAGTTATTATTGCCATGGGCTTGTCTCCACGACGTTTGGCTGTTCCAGGAGAAACAGAATTAAGTGGTAAAGGCGTTTCCTATTGCGCTAATTGTGATGGTCCATTTTTCAGAAATAAGAAAGTTGTTGTTATTGGTGGTGGAAACTCTGCTCTAGACGCGGCAGAGGTTTTATCAAAAATAGCTAGTCAGGTTTATCTTGTTCATCGTAATGATAAATTCAGGGCTTTTGATGTTTTGTTAAAAGAAGTTAAGGAAAAAGAAAATATAGAAATATTTACAAATTCAGAAATAAAAAAAATTAATGGTACTGAAAAAGTAGATAGTATTTCACTTTATAATGTGAAAACTAAAGAGGAAAAAGAAATTGAAGTTGATGGTGTTTTTATTGAAGTTGGCAGAATTGCTAGTACTGATTTGGTAATTGACTTTGTTGATAGAAATGAAAAAAATCAAATAATAGTAAATACAAAAATGGAAACAAAAACTCCAGGTCTTTTTGTGGCCGGAGATGTTTGTGAGGGAGAATTTAAACAAATAACAATTGCTACTGGGCAAGGAACAATAGCCGCTCTTAGTGCTTATCAATATTTACAACTTAAAGAAGGTAAGAACGTTGTAGCGAGAGACTATTAATTTCTGTTATACTATTAGTATGAAAACAAAAAAAATAAATTTAGTGGTTGCTGATATGGGGTATGGTCATCAGCGAGCAGCCTATCCTTTGCTCGATTTAAGCGCTGGGGAAATTATTAATGTTAATAATTATCCAGAAATACCAGAGTGGGAAAAAAAGTACTGGCTAAATAGTCTTAAATCTTACGAAAAAATTTCACGTTTTAAAAAAATACCACTACTGGGGGAATTAGTTTTTCAAGCTATGGATGAGTTTCAGGAGATTGATGATTATTATCCATTTCGCGATTTATCAAAGAAAAGTGTTCAACAAAAATTTTATCTCCAGTCTTTAAAAAAGGGGTTAGGACGAGATTTAATGGAAAAACTAGCTCTTAATCGCTTACCATTTGTAACAACATTTTTTGTAGCAGCCTATATGGCTGAATATTTTAATTATCCTGGAGATATTTATCTTGTTGTTTGTGATGCTGACGCCTCTCGGGCTTGGGCACCACTTGATCCATTAAATAGTCGCATAAAATTTCTTTTGCCTAACAATAAATTGAAAAAAAGATTTTTAATGTATGGAGTGAAAGAAGAAAATATTATTATAAGCGGTTTTCCTCTTCCCAAGGAAAATGTTGGAGAAAATAAGGAGATTTTGAAAAAAGATTTAGCTCGCCGTTTGTCAAACTTAGATTCTCTTTCTAAATATAGAGAAAAATATCAATCTTTGATTTCTAATTATTTTGAAATTAAAGATGGAAAAACGCAAGAACCGCTAACTATCACCTTTGCTGTTGGTGGAGCTGGTGCTCAAAAAGAAATTGGTGTAATTATTTTAGAGAAATTAGCTTCACAAATAAAGGCTAAAAAAATAAAATTAAATCTTGTTGCCGGAGTTCGTCCAGAAGTAAGACAATATTTTTTTGATAATTTACAGAAGAATGGAATTATAGAAGGGGATGGCGTACAGATTATTTTTGCTTCTGAAAAAAATGATTATTTTCGCCTATTTAATAATTGTTTGCATGAAACTGATATTTTATGGACTAAACCATCAGAACTTTCTTTTTACTGCGCCCTTGGTTTGCCAATTATAATGTCTAGTCCAGTAGGATCACAAGAAGATTTTAATAGAGAATGGTTAATTAATATTGGGGCTGGAATTGATAGTTTTGCCCCTGAAGATATTTGTGAGTGGTTACCTGATATGTTAAATTCTGGACGTTTAGCTCGAGCAGCCATGGACGGGTTTTTAAATGCTGAGCAAATGGGTGTTTATAATATAGAAAAAATTATTAACTCTATTAAATAAAAAAGATTATGTCTTGGATTGCTGTAGCTTTATCGGCTTATTTCTTCTTAGCAGTTGCTAATCTTTTTGATAAATTTTTAGTAGACAATGTTTTGCCAAGCAGTAAAGCTTATGCTTTTGTTGTTTGTTTATTTGGCAGCATTTTATTTTTAGGTGCGCCTTGGTTTTTAGATTGGCCAGGATTTTTTTGGTTTTTTATTAATATTTTGTCAGGAATTATTTTTGCTTTAGCCTTGTGGTCTTTATATGAAGCTTTAAGTCGAGGTGAAGCTTCCCGAACCTTAGTTCTAATTGGCGGATTAACACCTGTTTTTTCTTTGGTATTTTCAATTTTGTTTTTTAGGGAACAATTTTCTAATAATGAATTATTAGGAGTGGTAACTTTACTCATAGGTATAGCTATAATCGCCCTTTTGCCTGAACAACGTAACTTTTTAGCCCGCATTTTGGTTAAATTAAAGATAAAACAGAATATAAAATCAGGTTATTTAATGTTTGCTATTCTTTCTTCTCTTGCTTATGCTTCTTATTTTATCTTAACTAAATATGCATATTCTGCTCAAGATTTTGTTAGTACTTTTATTTGGACTCGCTTAGGGGCCTTATTGTTTGTTTTATTATTTTTAATTAGAAAAATAGATAGACGCGATGTTTTACAAGTGTTTAAAGGTGGCCGTAAAAATAAAGGTAATCCCTTAATTGTTATAAATCAAATTATTGGGTCCTTAGGATTTGTTTTGCAAAACTATGCTATTTTTTTAGGACCAGTAGCTCTAGTTAATGCATTGCAAGGAGTTCAGTATGCCTTTCTTTTGATTCTTAGCACCGTATTAGCGTTATTGTCTCCCAGATTACTTAAAGAAACATTTTCTTGGCGCATATTTTCCCAAAAATTATTAGCAGTTTTAATAATAAGTTTTGGGCTTTATCTTATTTTAATTTAATATGTTAAAATCTTTTTTTGATTTTATTCTAAGAAGACATAAAAAAATAGCAGCAAAAATAAATTGGCGGCGTTGTTGGCTGTGTTTTGTTTTTTTTATTTTTATTTTGTTAATTTATCTTTTTAAAATAGCCAGTCATTATCCTTTAAAAACTGATTTAGAGCATGATCCGGGTTTTTTTGGCGTTACCTTTTCTACTAAATTTTCAGAAGAACTGGGGCTTGACTGGGAAGAGGTCTATTTGGCAATTTTAGATGATTTAAAAGTAAAAGAAATTCGCCTCCCTATTTATTGGGATGAAATAGAGGTTGAAAAAGGAGTTTATGATTTTTCTGATTATGATTTTATAATTTCTGAAGGAGCAAAAAGAGGTGTAAGTTTTATTGTTAACATTGGTTGGCGTTTACCACGTTGGCCAGAATGTCATGCTCCTGCTTGGGCTAGTAAGACGAGTTTAGAGGATACACAAGAAGGCGCTATTGAAATGTTAAAAGTAGTAGTTGAACATTATAAAGACAATGAGGCTATTTTTGCTTGGCAGCTTGAAAATGAACCATTTTTTGATGCCTTTGGGGTTTGTCCGCCAAGTGACGAAGAATTTTTTCGTCGTGAGTTAGCGTTAGTAAAATCACAAGATAGTCGTCCAGTTATGGTTTCTGCAACTGGTGAATTAAGTTTTTGGAATAAAGAGGCAAAATATGCTGATATTTTTGGAAGCACTCTTTATCGAGTTGTTTGGGGTAAAGAAACTGGTTATATTCGCTATCCAATCCCAGCTTGGTTTTATCGTTTTAAGGCCTATTTAAACAACATTGAGCCCGAAAATCGTTATATAGTTGAATTACAGGCTGAGCCTTGGGTACCAAATGGTAACATGATTTATCTTTCAGAAGAAGAAGCAAATAAATCTTTTAATTTACGTCAATTCAAGGCTAATTTACAGTATGCTATAAATGTTGGTTTTTCTAAGAGTTATATTTGGGGGGTTGAGTGGTGGTATTATCAATATAACCATGGCGACAAAAGTTATTGGGAACTGGCCAAAACAATCTTTGATTAATGTTTTTGTTATTTTAATAAATTAATCATTATTTAATGCTATCTATAATAATCTCTACTTTAAATGAAGAAAAATACTTGCCTAGATTACTAGAATCAATTAAGGGGCAATCTTATTTAGATTACGAAATAATTGTTTCTGATGGCGGTTCAGAAGATAAAACAAAGGAAATAGCAATAGAGTATAATTGTTTATTTATTGAAGATAATAAGCATAGACATCCTTCTTGGCAACGTAATAACGGTGCTTCTGTCGCCAATGGAGATATTCTTTTGTTTTTAGATGCCGACACTGTTTTACAACCTAATTTTTTAGAAAATTCTTTAGCAGAATTTACTAAACGCGGATTATTCGGAGCTGGTTTTTACTTTGTTTTTAATCCAAATTCTTTTTCTTATACCATCTTTTCTAAAATAGCTAATTTTTTCTGTTTTTTTAGACAGTATTTTTCGCCCGCATCTGTTGGTGCTGCTCTTTTGGCAAGAAAAGAAGCCCATGATGCTATTAGTGGTTTTGATGTTACTGTTTTATTAGCTGAAGATTATGATTACTGTGATCGTTTGTCTCATTATGGTAAATTTCGGATGATAAAAAAGCAAATACTTTTATATTCTTCTCGTCGCTTACAAAAAGACGGTTGGTGGCCAACTGCATATGCTTGGATTAGGATGGCTCTTTTTACAATTTTTAATCGTAAGATTAGAAATAATAAAATAAAATATGATTTTGGAAAATATTAAAAAAGCTATAAATAAACCAGAGATTCTTTTGCGTTATTTTCTTGCACTTATTTTTCTGTCTGCAGCTATATTTAGAATCTTTTTTAAAGAAGAGGCTTTAAAGGAATTGGTTTATCTAAATCTTTCCCCCAATCTTCAAATTTTTCTAATAGTTTTTGAGATTATAGTTGGAATCACTCTTTTGTTTGGTAAATATATAAAAATTATTTATTCTATTTTAATTTTATTTTTAATATTTGCTCTTTCTTGGTCCTTTATTTTTTATAGACAAAATTTAATTTTAAATGTGAAGGAACTCTTTGTTTTTAATGTTAATCCAACAGATTGGTTTTTGCATTTTGTTTTTTTGGTTTTAGCCATATTTTTATTACAAAAAGAGCGAAGAAAATAATTTAATAAATAAAAGAATTTATAAAAAGCAGTCTTTAGGGACTGCTTTTTTCTGAGCGGGTAAGGGGAATCGGACCCCTCTCATAAGGTTGGAAACCTTAGGTAATAACCACTATACGATACCCGCCTTTTTATCAACTGAGATTATATTATAAGATAATTTTACTAAAGTCAACGGATAGTTATTATTTTGTGTCTTGAATAGAGTAAATGAAATAGAATCCAGATAAGGAAATTATAGCTATTATTAGAAAAATATAGTGTATTGGTAAAAATGCTAAAACAGCTATTGCTATTAGTGGACCTATAATATAACCCAATGGGGTGGCAATGCGAAAAACATTAATAAAACTAACATCTTTAGCGTCTACTAATTTGAAAAAATGCGATTCTCTCATTGCTTCTATTAAAGCGGCTCCAATGC
>CAZFUP010000015.1:0-15948 GCA_964522055.1 uncultured Gammaproteobacteria bacterium | reverse complement strand
TTAATTCTTCAATTCTATTTTTCATATATTTTTGTTTAACGACTCTTCCTATATCCAGCTAAGAATAATTCTAAAATAATAAAAATAATAATTAAGAGTGTTAAATTGAGCCAATTAAAAAGATCCCATGATTTAAGTAATAATAAAAAAATAACAAATAGAGAAAAAATAAATGATTGTCTAAAAGATATTTTTACTAAGTTAAAGGCTAATTCTTTTTTTAAAGCAAAAAAGCGAAAGATAAAGCCCAATAAAGCAATCGTCCCACTTAAAGATAAAAATAATGCTAAATAAAAAAGAACAAAACCCAGCCAATTAGTAGAACTGGGGTCAACTAAAGAAGCAACGAAAAAAAACAAACCCCAACAAGAAGCTGTTAACACTGACATGACAAATAAATAATTCTTTAAAGTCATAGTTTTAAAATAACCTCTTTTATTTTTTCTAATTCTTCCTGATAATTACTAAGCTTTTCTTTCTCCGCTGCTACTATTTTTTCTGGGGCACGAGAAACAAAATCCTTATTATCCAATTTATTTTTTTGGCTATTAATTAATTTTTCTAAATTTTCTTTTTCTTTTAAAAGACGCTCTTTTTCTTTTTCCTCATCTACTCCTCCAAGTAAATAAATTTCCAAACCACTACAGGTAATCATAATAGCTTTTTGTGGCTTTTCTTTATCTGTTTTAACTTCTAAATCAACTAAACCAGTTTTTAAATTTTTAATAAGTTCTTGATTAGCTTTTATTATTTCTATTTTTTCATCACCAAAAACTAAAGCGCTTAATTTCTTAGCTGGTTCTATTTTATTTTGGCTACGGGCATTGCGTATAGCTATTATAACTTCTCGTAAAGTAGTAAATTCATCATTTTGTTGAAATTCTTTTTTTTCTACTGGCCATTTACTAACCATTAAAAAATCTTCGTTAAAACTTTCCCAAATTGTTTCTGTAACAAAAGGGATAAATGGATGCCATAAGATTAAAATATTTTTTAGAAGATAAATTAATATCTCGTCTTTATCTTTTTCTATCTTAGCTACCTCTAAATACCAGTCAGCCAGTTTGTTCCAGGTAAAATCTGTTAAATCTTCGGCCGCTAAAGAAAATTCAAAATTTTCTAATCTTTCTGTTATGTTTTTTATTAAACTTTGCAATTCACCCACTATCCATTTATCAGCTGCTGTTTTTAAAATAGGTGTTTTGTCAGCTTTAAAAGCAAGCGATTCCTGAGAAACATTCATTAGAATAAACCGAGAAACATTCCATAACTTATTAATAAAATTGCGCTTTGCTTCCATTTTCTCTGAACTATAACGATTATCACTTCCTGGTGTAGCTCCCATTAAAAGAGCTAAGCGCAAAGCATCAGTGCCATATTCAGAAATAGCATCCAAGGGGTCAACGCCATTCTTTTTGCTTTTACACATCTTTTTCCCATGCGCATCTAGAATGAGCCCGTGAAGATATACTTTTTCAAAAGGAATTTCTCCTAAAGCAAACAAGGACATCATTATCATACGAGAAACCCAAAGAGTTAAAATATCATAACCGGTTTCTAAAACTTGAGTAGGGTGAAATTTTTCTAAATCGCCTGTTTTTTTACCATCTTTAAAATTATCTGGCCAACCTAAAGTGGAAAAAGTCCACATTCCTGAAGAAAACCAAGTATCAAGAGTGTCTTGCTCCTGAACCCAACCATTTTCTTTAGGCGCTTCTGTCCCACAATATATTTCTTCTCCTCGATACCAAATAGGAATAGCGTGGCCAAACCAGATTTGACGAGAAATGCACCAATCATGGAGATTTTCCATCCAATTCTCATATCTTTGACCGAATCTTTCAGGAATAAATTTAATTTGATTATCTTTGAAAACTTGTAGTGATTTTTCCTTTAAAGAAAGCCCCTTGAAACGATCTAATTTTTTATCAACACTAACAAACCATTGTTTAGATGGTAATGGTTCTATTGGCGTATTACAGCGATAGCAAATGGAAAGATTATTAGTTAAGTCTTCCTCGGAAATCATTAAATTTCTCTTTTTAAGCTCTGAAACAACAAGCTCTCTGGCCTCTTCAACTTTTAGACCAGAAAAATTACCAAAACCTTGATGAATTAAACCGTCTTCATCAATAACTTTTATAATAGGTAAATTATTTGCTTGAGCCATTTGCCAATCAACCATAGAATGGGCTGGAGTTACCCCTAAGGCGCCTGTTCCGAAATCCATTTCTACTTTTCTGTCAGCGATTATTTTAATATTCAAATTTTTTCCACAAAAATCAACTTTATATTCCTGACCTATATATTTCTTATATCTTTCGTCTTTAGGATTAACAGCAACAGCAGTGTCGCCTAATTTTGTTTCTGGACGAGTTGTTGAAATGGTAATAGGAAAGTCTGCACTATATTTAAAAGTATAAAGTTTAGCAGACTGTTCTTTGTATTCAACTTCATCATCCGCTAAGGTAGAGTGACAATGAGGGCACCAATTAACAATTCTTTCACCACGATAAATAACGCCCGCATCATACATTTCTTTAAAAAGAGAGGCAACTGCTTTTTGACGAATATCATCAAGAGTAAAAGCTTCACGAGACCAATCTAAAGAAGATCCCATTTTACGAGCTTGATGGAGAATATTAGCTTGGGTATTTCTTAAAAAATTCCAAATTTCTTCTAAAAGTTTTTCTCTTCCTAAATCATGTCTAGTTTGGCCTGTTTCTTGAAAAATCTTTTTTTCAACCACCATCTGAGTAGCAATAGCAGCATGGTCTGTTCCTGGAACCCAAAGAGTACGATAACCCTTAAGACGTTTATATCTAATAATTAAGTCTTCAATTGCTAGCATAGAACTATGCCCGACATGTAAATTAGCAGTAATATTAGGCGGAGGAAGAACGATAGTATAAGTAGGTGTATTTGAAGGCACATTTAAATTATCAGGATTAAAAAATCCAGATTTTTCCCATTTCTGGTAAACCCTGTCTTCATGCTCACTTGGATTATAAGCTTTATTTAATTCGTTTTTCATACATTAAAATTACCAAAAAAAGAGCCTGAAGTCAAACTTATGTTAGCTTGACTTTGACTTAAAATAAAGGTATATTTATCAGTTAACTCTTGAAATAAGCAAGAGTAATTTTCTTGAATAAAATGCTCAGTCTTGAACAACAAATTTTCAATCAAATTGAAAAATCAAGCAACATTTTAATAATTTTTTCCAATCGTCAAGGAGAAGATGCTTTGTCTTCAGCGCTGGCTCTTTTTTTGTTTCTAAAAAAATCCAACCATAAAGTTGACATTGTTGGAGAAAAAACTAAAAAAACTGATTCCTTTTCGTTTTTGCCTGACTATAGCGCTATTTCCAATAACCTCTTTAATTTGCGCCGTTTTATTGTTTCTGTTGATATAAGTCAAGCAAAAGTCAACCAAATTAAATATTCAGTTGATAATAACAAACTCAATTTTATCATTTCTCCTCTTGATGGCTGGTTCAAGCCAGAAGATGTTAGTTCTCGGGCCGATCAGTTTAAATATGATTTAATAATTACTGTTGGCATTAGTGAGCTTGAATCTTTAGGAGAAATTTATGATAAAAACATTGAATTTTTCTATAAAACAACTATTATAAACATTGATAATCAGGCAAATAATGAATCTTTTGGACAAATAAACTTTATTGACCTAAACGCCGCTTCTAGAGCAGAAATAATTTTTTACCTTCTAAAAAACAAAGGGGAAGAATTAATTAACGAAGATATTGCCACTTGCCTTTTAAGCGGTATTATTCAAAAAACAAAAAATTTCAAAAGTTCTAATTTAACTCCTCGAACTTTTTTAGCCAGTTCTGAACTTATCTCTTTAAAAGCGCGTCGTGAAGAAATAATTGCTAACCTATATCGATCTAGAGACATAAAAACTCTAAAACTTTGGGGTAGAGTTTTAAATAACCTCCAATCAGAAAACGAAGAAAAACTTTTAATAACTAAATTAAAAATTGAAGATTTTACAGAAACAGAGGCTGAAACCGAAAATCTTGATGCTATTATAGACGAACTTATAATAAACGTTCCTCAGGCAAGTGTTGTGGCTGTTTTTTGTGAACAAAAAGAAGAAAAAACTAAATTGTTTCTTTACTCCTTAAAAACGATAAACGTTTTTGACCTTTATTCTGCTAAGGCGGAAAGTGGTAATAAAAAGTCAGCTTCTTGGCTTATAAATCAAGATATAGAAACGGCCAGCTCCTTAATTATTCCCGAACTTAAAAACAAACTTGAAAAATTAAATTCATAGTGGTATAAACTAAAATGAAGAAGCTAAAAACTTGCTTGAATTGTTTTTGCTTCCTTATTATAATGGGCATATAGCTCAGGTGGTTAGAGCACCGCTCTTATAAAGCGGGGGTCGATGGTTCAAGTCCATCTATGCCCACAGATTATTTATGGGCTCGTAGCTCAGTTGGTTAGAGCGCTACGTTGACATCGTAGAGGTCACAGATTCGAGTTCTGTCGGGCCCACAAAAAACTACTGTAATTAAACAGTAGTTTTTTTATAAAAAGATTTACATTTTAGCTAAAAATTGATACATTAAAATAAGAAAATAAAAAATTATATGATATTTAAGAAAAAAAACAACGAACCAATAGTAAAAGAAGATGATGAACCATCAATAAATAGCTGGTTTGATTATGAAAACGAAGAAATGGAAGGGCAACTAGCTATAGACGTCTTCCAAACTGATAAAAAAATCATCATTAAATCAACTATTGCTGGGGTTGTTCCAGAAAATCTAAAAATATCTCTTCATAACGATCTTTTAACTATAAAGGGTCGTCGAACTCTAAAAGAAAATATTTCAGAAGAAAATTATCTTTATAGAGAATGTTATTGGGGTCCATTTTCTCGTTCTATAATATTACCTAGTGAGGTTGATAATAAAAAAGTTGAAGCTGATCTAGAAAACGGTGTTTTAACTATCACTCTTTATAAAAGCGCTCCTAATAAAATAGAAGTAAAATTAAAAGATTAATTTTTTCATATGAAAAAAAAGAAGCCGACAATGAGAATCTTGCTGGTTCTAACGGTTTTTTTATTGTTTGTAGCAACTCTCAGCGTTTATTTAAACTGGCACAAAAATTACCGCGGAAAAATAAATCCAAATGTATTTATCGGTTCCATTGATTTATCAGGCAAGACGGTAGAAGAGGTTGAAGAGATTATCGCTGAAAAAACAAATTCTTTTTTAGAAAAAGGCTTAATTTTAAAATATGGCGAAAAATTAGTTACCATAGATTTATTAAGCGATTCTTTTGATCCTGACTTGTCTTATCGTCTAGCTTTTTTTGAAATTGAAAAAACCATAGATAAAATTATAGAAAAAGAAGGCAGTCTTAATTTTTTCCGCTATCTATCAACTAAACTAAATTCTGGAGATAAAAAAATTACAACAATTTATTCTTTAGAAGAAGCTCGCCTAGAAGAGCTTATCTCTCAAGCTTTTTCTGAATTAAATATTCCAGCAAATAATGCCTTTTTTTCTTTTGATAAACAAAGCGACTCTTTAAAAATCGTCCCAGAAAAAATCGGAAAACAAATAAATTATACCTTAGCTTTAGGTGATATAAACAATGCTTTAGAAAATTTATCAGAAGAAATTATTTTTCTAAAAACTCGTTCTGAGTATCCAAGCGTTAAGAGTTCTGATTTAGAAAGTTTAAAAGAAGAAGCTGAAAAAATAATTAATTCAAATGGCCTAAAAATCTTCTATAAAAAACCTGAAACAAAAACAAGTTCTAAACTCTGGACTATTGGTCCAGAAAAATTAGTTACCTGGCTAATGACAGAGAACAAAGATGTTAACTTAAAGCTTATTTTAGATACAAATAAGATTGCTAGTTACCTACAAGAAACAGTCTCTCCTTCTATTGATATAGAGCCAGTAAAAGCTCGTTTTGAAATAAAAGATAATAAAGTCAGCACTTGGCAAAGAGGAATAGATGGCCAAAAATTAAATATTGCTTCATCGTCAGAAAAGATAAAAAATGATTTTTTTGCTGGTAACAGTGAAGTTGATTTAATTATTGAAAAGATAAGTAGTCAAAGTTTAAACCCAGAAGAAAATTATAATATTCAAGAAATAATTGGTACTGGACATTCAAACTTTGCCGGGTCATCAGTTAACCGTCGTAAAAATATTTCTGTTGGAGCACAAGCGGTTAGCGGAATATTAATTGCCCCTGGAGAAGAATTTTCTTTAGTGAAGGCTTTAGGTGATGTTAGCGCCGAAACTGGTTATTTTCCGGAACTAGTTATAAAAGATAATAAAACTATCCCTGAATACGGAGGAGGTCTCTGCCAAGTCGCGACCACTCTTTTCAGAGCTGCTTTAGAAAGCGGATTACCTATTACTGAAAGAAGAAACCACTCTTACCGTGTTTCTTATTACGAACCAGCTGGAATGGATGCCGCTGTCTATATTCCCAATCCTGACGTTCGTTTTATAAATGACACTCCTGATTATATTCTTATCCAATCTAGAATAGAGGGAAATGATATTTATTTTGATTTCTGGGGAAAAGAAGATGGTCGAACGGCCACCACAACAAAACCTGTTATTTATAACATTGTTAAACCTGAACCAACAAAATATATTGAAAGCGAAGATCTTGCTCCAGGTGAAGAAAAATGTACCGAAAGAGCTCATAACGGTGCTGATGCTTATTTTGACTACACAGTTATATACCCCGAGGGATCAACCACAACTCCAATTCAAGAAAGGCGTTTTAATTCTCATTATGTCCCTTGGAGAGAAGTTTGTTTAATTGGTAAAGAATTGCCATCTGAAGAAGAGATTATTCAGGAAGAAAATAAAACAGAAGAAATAATTGAAGAAGAAAAGAAAGATGAGGAAGAAATAGAATAAAATAAAAATAACTCTAGTTTTAGAGTTATTTTTTATGTTTTAAAAACAACTAATTATAAATCAGTACTTAGTGATCGGTATTGATTTTTTCTTTATACAAATTATCTTGTAATTCTTTAGCAAAAACTTCATCATTCTTTCTCAGCCATTCAATTAACATAGCTGCGTGTTCTTTTTCTTCATTAGCATTATGAACAAGAATTCTTTTTAACTCCTCATCATTTGTGGCATCCGCTCTTTGATTATACCAATCAACCGCCTCTAATTCTTCTTTTATAGAATCAATAGCCCTTTTTATATCAAGGGTTTTTTCATTTAATTTATTTATTTCTTCGTGTAACATATAATTTCTATTAATTTATTAATGTTACTTTATTATATCACCTTCTATGGTTTTTCCCAAAGTAGAATTTTTTTTCTTAAAAATTAAAGCTTGTTGCAGGGCAGTTAAAAGAGTAATAATAAACCAATAAAGCGTTAAGCCACCTGGCAGTGAAATACCAATAAAAATAGTTATAGCTGGCATAAAATAAAGCATTTGCTTGTTCATAATACTGGTCATACTTTCATCTTTAGAGCTATCAGTTTTTACTTCTGGTTTTTTAGTAGACATCATTTTCGCCTGCCAAAACTGTGCAAGTCCAGCTAAAACAGCTAAATAAATACTGGGTTTATTTAAATCAAGAAAGCCTAAAAATACTCCGTTTATAACTTCTGGCTTATTAATAAAAGAATATACTAAATCTAACTTATTATTTAAACCGTCTCTAAAAACACGATAAACTGCAAAAAGAAAGGGAAGTTGTATTAAAAGCGGAAGGCAAGAAGAAAGAGGATTTATTTTGCTTTCTTTATACAAATTCATGGTAGCCTGACTAAGCCCCATCTTATCATCACCGTATTGCTTTTTTAATTCATTAAGTTTTGGTTGTAACTCTTGTAAATCCTTTTGTGATTTAATAGATTTTTTGTTAAGCGGCCATAAAATCGCTTTTATAATAACCGTTAAAAGAATAATGGCAACACCAAGATCTTGAAAAGACACAGTATTATACAAAAAAACCAATAAATTAAGGATGGGTTGATAAAAAATCGTAGTAAAAAGTTGACTCATAAATATTTTTTAGATTTTATTCTTATTAATTATTTAACAGGATCATTTCCGCCTTTATTCCAAGGATTGCAACGTAAAACGCGCCACATAGTCATAATTCCCCCTTTAATAACTCCATATTTTTTAAAAGCCTGAGCACCATATTCAGAGCAAGTGGGATAAAAGCGACAAAATCCATGAGGATATAGACTCTTAGGCCATCCATGATCAAAAGATAGGGTTTTTTGGTATATTTTTATAAAAAAAACGATAATGTTACGTGGTAAATACCAAAAAAACTTCAATAATTTCAATATTTTATTAGTCATTTTTGGTTTTATATAAATTTAGCTTTTTAAAGGCTAATTTCAGGTTTTTCTTTATTATTTCAAAATCAGCTTTTAAAATAGTGGGCAAAGCAATAACAACAATATCGGTCCCATTTTTTATTTCTTTTAATTCTTGAGAGGATATTTCGCGCAATTGTCTTTTTATTTTATTACGATCAACTGCTTTTTTACTAACTTTAAGTCCAACTAAAAATCCTAGTCTAACATTATTTTCTTTATTATTAGCTGTTTTTACCCCTAAAATTCCTGAATAAAAAGATTGGCCAGTTTGAAAAACGTGGTCAAATTCTTTTTTTAATCTTATTCTGTTTTTTTTATCTAACATGGAAATTCCCTTGTTTTATTTGGAAATTTTTTCGCGTCCTTTTTCACGACGCCTCTTCAAAACAGCCCGCCCATTAGCAGTTGACATTCTTTCTAAAAATCCATGTTTCTTGCTAGCTCGGTGTTTATCCGGTTGATAGGTTCTTTTTGGCATAACTAAAGTAAACTTAAATATTTCAAATTACTTTTATAAGTTAACACTTTTACGTAGCAAAGTCAATCAATCTTAAAAATCTTTATTTTAACTTATCCCCTTTTTATTAACATATTTTTAACAGAAGGTCGGCTTGTTAATAAATCTCTTATCTAATATAATTATAGTAATCTAAAAATTGAAATACTAAAAACATTTTCTAGTCCAATTAATTTCCATGCTTATGAACAATGAACAAATCTGGCAGGCAGTTTTAGGAGAAATAGAAATAAGTTTATCTCGTGCCAATTTTATTACCTGGTTTAAAGATACTTTTATCTCTTCTTTTGAAGGCGAGAGGGTTGTTGTTTGTGTTCCTAATGCTTTTGTAAAGAAATGGTTAGAAGAAAAATATCATAAAAACATTTTAAAAGCGATTGAAAATGTTAGCCAAAGAAAAATAAAAGAAATAATATATAAAATTGAATTAAAAAAAGCTGATCAGACAAATATAATAATTGGTGGAAATACTAATATACCTAATAGTAATCAGATTTCAAATAATCCGGAACTGAAAATAACTAAGACGGAAATGGGAAGCTCTCAAAATGCTTCACAAAACGTTTTAGGAAAACACGGTTTAAATCCGCGTTATGTTTTTGAAAGTTTTATTGTTGGTAAAGGAAACGAATTAGCTCACGCCGCTTGTCTAGCCGTGGTTAATAATTTAGGAAAAGCTTATAACCCTCTCTTTATCTATGGTGGCGTTGGATTAGGAAAAACCCATCTCCTTCAAGCTATTGGCAATGAGGTTGCTAAAACTAATAGTAAAATTCTTTATACTACTAGTGAAAAATTTACCAATAATTATATTCAGGCAGTAACCAGTGGAAAAGCTAAAGAATTTAAAAATTTATACCGAAATGTTGATCTGTTGTTAGTTGATGACGTCCAATTTATGGGCGGAAAAGATGGTACCCAAGAAGAATTTTTTCATACCTTTAATGAGCTATTACAAAACGATAAACAAATAGTATTAACTTCTGATAGAGCGCCTAAGTCAATACCGGCTATTGAAAAAAGGCTTGTTTCTCGTTTTGAGTCTGGTATGGTGGCTGATGTTGGTAAACCAGATATTGAAACAAAAATAGCTATTTTAGAAAAAAAAGCTGATGAAAAAAACTTCAAATTAGATAGAGAAATACTAGGTTACATTGCTGATCATGTTCAAAATAATATCAGAGAATTGGAAGGAGCTTTAATTAAAGTAATTGCCTTTCACCAACTCAAACAAATAGAACCAAGCTTAAAATCAATAAAAGATGTTTTAGGTGATTATATATCAAATATTCAAACCAAATCACTAACCGCTAAAGAAATAATTGATGCTACTGCTAAATTTTATAATATAAGCTCTAAAGAATTGATAAGTGAAAGTAGAAAAAAAGAACTAGTTGGACCAAGACAAGTAGCTATTTATCTAATTAGAGAAGAATTAAATTCTTCTTATCCCAACATCGGACAAGAATTAGGTGGTAGAGACCACACCACTGCTATGCATGCTTATAATAAAGTTTGCCAAGAGATACAAGAAAAGGAAAATGAAAAGTTAAAACAAGAAATAGAGTCGATTCGTCAACTACTTTCTCAGGTCTACTAATCATTAACTGTTAATAAACCTAGAAAATGTTGTTTATAACTTGTGATTTATAAGATAATAACTTTTAACAATTTGTTAATAAAAGAGAAAATATAAATTTTATAAACAAACTGTTAAAAATTTTCCCCCGAACTATAAAGCGTTTTTCAACAAGAAAACTTAGTAAAAAGCCTAATAAAAATATAATAAATAGAAGAAAACAAAACTTATCCACTTCCTTATTATTATTATTATTTATTTATATATAAATTAATAATTAATAGACAATTAAACATATGAAATTTATAAGTCTGCAAGAAAATTTAAAAAGAGGTTTAAGTGTTGTTAGTCGTATTAGTTCAAAAAATATTAATTTACCAATCCTAAATAATATTTTAATAAAAGCAAACGCGGGTACGATTGAATTTATTAGCACTAATTTAGAAATAGGTATTAGTCATCAAATTAGAGGAAAAGTAGAAAAGGATGGAGAGTTTACAGTTGATTCTAAATTAATAAATGAATATATCTCTTTACTTGAAAGCGGTGAAAAGGTATTGGTTGATTTAGAAAAAAATGAATTAAAAATAGAGTGTGGTAATTATAAGACAAAGATAAAAGGAGAAGATAGTAAAGAATTTCCTTTAATACCAACTATTCCTAAAAACAGTTTTTATTCCACTAATCTTTTTGCTCTTAAAAAAGCTTTAAATAGTGTTATCTTTTCCGTTTCAAATAGTGAAAATAGATTAGAACTTAGCGGAGTTTTATTTTCTTTTATCGGTGAAGATCTTTTTTTAGCTGCTACAGATAGTTATCGTTTAGCTGAGTATAAACTAAAAATAAACAAAGAAAAAATTGAAGAAGATCAAAAAATAATTGTACCAGCTAAAACAATTCAAGAACTTTTAAGAATTATTGGTAATTTTGAAAATTCTTTAGATCAAGATGACCAGGAAATAAAGATATATTTATCAGATAATCAAATTTTATTCTCTTTTGATTCAGTAGAAATAATCTCTCGTTTAATAAGTGGTCATTATCCAGATTATCAACAAATAATACCAAGTAAGAGTCAGACAGAAATAAAGACTAATAGAAATGAATTAGTAAGAGCTGTAAAAGCGGCAGCATTATTTTCTAAAACCGGGATTAATGACATAACTCTTTTATTTTTTGGCAAGAAGATATTAGTATCAGCTTTTTCTGGTTCAAGTGGCGAGAGTCAAGTTGAATTAGCAGCTGAGGTAAGTGGTGGAGATAATGAAGTTACTATTAATTATCGATATTTGTTAGATGGATTAAATAATATTGAAGGAGAGTTTGTTGGTTTAAGTGTTTTAAATAACATGACTCCTTGTGTTTTAAGACCAGAAAAAAATAAAGATTATCTTTATATAGTTATGCCTATTAGACAGTAGGTAAGGTTATAAAAAAAACATCCTCTAATTTAGGAGGATGTTTTTTTATTTAAATCTAATTAATTACTAATATCGTTTCTTCACTTTTTATAACATCACCATTCCAATCATAAAGTTCTCCAAAAAGGTGATATGTTCCTGGTGGTGGAGAAGAGTTTATAGAAAGCGAGTTGTTTGTACTTATATTATCAATAATAGTTTGAAGATGGGTTGTTTTTTCTGATTCATCCTTTAAGAAAAATTTAATTTGAGAAATTCTATCAGATTGTTTTACTGAAAAACTTACTGGTAATGGGAAGTCATTAGAATTTAAAGCTAATCCAGAACTAGGATAAGTTATTGTTAATGAGTTTTTTGTGTTTATAACAGGGTTGTCTTTTATTAATAAGTTAAAATTTAAAGATTTCTCTTCGCAATTTAAAACATCATCACAAACTCTAACTTTTAAATTATGATAACCATTGCTTAGAAAATTAATTTGAGATATTAATGTTTCATTTTTTTCTAATTTTGTTTGCCAGAGATTATTATTTAAATAATATTCAGTTCTATTTATACCTCTTTTAGCTGAAGCTAAAATTTTTATTTCCAAGTTATTACTAGTTATTGTTTCATTGTTTTGTGGATATAATATTTCCAGCTCTGGCTTGTTTTCTGGTAAGTGGTTTTCACTATAACCATCTGGAAGAATAATGGCTGATGAAGTTGAATTTTCTTCTGCCCATTTTTTTATTGCCTCTTCCCAGATTTTAAATTGAGGATCATTTTCTGGATTTTTTGGGGTTTCGCCGCGCGGGTCATCTTTTTCAACATAAAATAAAATACTGTGATGAGAAGGAACGTTTATTTCTTCTATTAATTCCCAAGGAGTTAAATCACTAGCCAAAAGACCAGAGCTTTTATCTATTTTTACTTTTTCACTTGGTACTTCTCCGTCTAAAATCGCTTTTCCAGTAGTGTAATCATCAGGTTCTTTAAAGGATTCAAAAGGAGTATCACCAAGAACTCTTTTCATAAATTCCTGCCAGATAGGGGCAGCAATAACACTACCATCAGCTTTCCCGCTCATTTCTTTGTTATCACTATTTCCAACCCAAACACCAGTTACAAGAGAAGGAGTATATCCTATAGTCCAAGCATCACGGAAGTTGTTTGTTGTACCAGTTTTAGCCGCTACAGGGCGCTCTCCTAGCGTGAGACTATTCTTTTCGCCAAATACATAAGATCTGGCAGTATTGTCGCTTAGAATGCTATTTATCATGCGAGCAACTTGTGAATCTAATACTTTTTTTTCTTGTGGCTTAGCCTCTTCTAAAATATGGCCATCTTTATCCTCAACTTTTAGGATACTAATAAGGGAACTTACCTTTCCATCACGAGCAAAAGCGCTATAAGCATTAACATGCTCTATCATTTTTACCTCTCCTCCACCAAGCACAAGCGATAATCCAAAACGGTTACGGGGATAGAGAGTGGTGTAACCTAAATTATCTGTTAAATCTAAGACGGTATTAATGTCAGCTAAATAAATAGCTTTTACCGCCGGGATATTTAATGACCCGGCTAGTGCTTGACGTATACTAACAGGTCCACGTTCTTGGCCATCATAGTTGTTTGGAGAATATGGTTCATTGGGATTGGTGGAAAAATTTGTTTTTACATCATATAAAATAGTATTAGGGGTATAGCCTTTTTCAAATAAAGCTGCGTATACAATTGGTTTCATTGAAGATCCTGGTTGTCTTGGTCTAATTGTGACATTAACTTGTCCATCTATTTCGTCATTAAAATAATCACGGGATCCAACCATAGCTAATATCTCTCCTGTTTTTGGATCAATGGCTACTAAAGCAGCATTCTCTGCTTTATATTTTTCTGGATAATTTTCTGTTTTTTCAGCGATAATCTCTTCGGCAATTTTTTGCTTGTATAAATCTAAGGTTGTATATATTTTTAAACCGCCTTGTTCTATCATTTTTTCTCCATATTTTTCCGATAAAATTCCTTTTATATACATAACAAAATGAGGGGCTGTTATATTATTATCTCTTCCTTTAAAAACTAACTCTTCTTGTTTTGCAATATCTCTTTCTTCTTCTGAGATATAACCTTGTTCAGCCATAACCTCAAGAATGTAATCTTTACGTCCCAAAAGCAGATCTTTATTAGCACCATAAGGCGAATAACGAGAAGGTGATTGAGGAAGAGCAGCTAAAAGAGCTGCTTCAGCAATACTTAAATCACGGCTATTTTTACCAAAATATTTTTGACTGGCTGCTTCTATGCCATAAGCATTGGATCCGTAAGGAATTTCATTAAGGTACATTTGTAGAATTTCATCTTTAGAAAAACGCTTTTCTAGTTTATAAGCGAGAATAAGTTCTTTTAACTTTCTAACAATAGTTTTTTCATTACTTAAAACAGCGTTTTTTATAAATTGTTGAGTAAGAGTAGAGCCACCAGCGCTACGATGATATATAACATTAGTTATCATAGTTCTAAACATAGCCCAAACACTAAAACCACCATGTTTATAAAAGTTTTTATCTTCAATAGCGATAGTGGCGTTTTTTATATAATCAGGCAAATCATCTAATTTTACCAAAGTTCTCTTTTCTTCACCGCTTATTTCGTAAATAATGTTTTCACCACTACGATCATAAATTTTAGTACTTTGAGCAACTTCTCTATCTATTAATTGGTTAGGATTAGGCAAATCTTTTGATAACCAGAGAATAGTGACAGTGCCTGCTAAAAGACAGAAAATAAAACCGTAAATAACCACTTGAAAAAGTAGTTTTTTTAGATTACGTTTATTTTTAGAAGAATAGCGTTTATTGCTCTGTCGTTTAACTGGTCGACGGTTGTTTTTTTGTTCTTCTTTCCAAGAAACATTTCTTCTTGTTTTTAGTTGAGGTATTGGCATAAAAAATATTATTAGGATAAAATTATTATATCAGAAAAGCTTTCTTTTTTGAATTTATTACAAAACAAACAAAAAACCAAATAATATGATTTTAATTAATAGTTTAAAAAATCAAAAAGTAAAGGATTTAGAAAAGTTAAAAAAAACAGTTGTTCGTAAAAAAAACAACCTTGTTCTTATTGATGGTAAAAGAGAAATAGAAAGCGCTTTAGAAGCACAGGTAGAAGTTAATGAGCTTATTTATTGTTCTGAAATAGCTGGAGATAATAATTATTTTCTTAAAAATATTTCCGAAGAGAAGATTGTTAATGTTTCTAAACCAGTTTTTGAAAAGATTTGTTATAAGGAGAAACCGGACGGTTATTTAGCTTTAGTAAAAACAAAAGATTTAAAACTAAGCGACATAAAAGCAAAAAACCCATTAATAATAATTTTAGAAGCAGTAGAAAAACCCGGTAATTTAGGGGCAATTATTAGAACTGCTTATGCTACAGGCGTTGATGCTATTATTTTAAATGACAGTCAAACTGATATCTATAATCCAAATGTAATAAGAGCAAGCGAGGGTTTCGTTTTTAAAGTTAAAATAGTAAAAGCAAATCGTTTAGAAACTGTTACTTGGTTGAAAGAACAAAAAATCAACTCTTATGCAGCGGCGACAGGAGCAAAAATTAATTATACCAAGGAAAATTTATCAGGATCCATAGCAATTATTTTGGGCACAGAGGCGGATGGATTAAGTAAAGACTGGTTAAAAGCAGCTGATAAAATTATTAAAATTCCCATGAAAACAGGCATAGATTCTTTGAATGTTTCCGTTTCAGCTGCTATTATTCTTTATGAAGCGCTAAGACAAAGACAGACAGATTGACATAATTGTCACTTGTTATTAATATAAGACCAGAATTAATTTTTATTTGCGCCCGTAGTTCAATGGATAGAACGGGAGCCTTCTAAGCTCTTAATGAGGGTTCGATTCCCCCCGGGCGTACGTTTTTAGAAAAACAATTTATGGTGCCTATGGTGTAGTGGTAACACAGCAGGTTGTGGTCCTGTTATTTCGGGTTCGATTCCCGATAGGCACCCCATAAGGAAGTATATAAAAATAACTCTAATATTAGGGTTATTTTTGTTTTT
>CAZFUP010000014.1:9640-17128 GCA_964522055.1 uncultured Gammaproteobacteria bacterium | reverse complement strand
AAAAGGCGAAGATTGTCGCCTTTTTTTATTGTACCATTAAATACACGGACATAAGCAACAACTCCTCGATAAATATCATATTTAGAATCAAAAATTAAAGCCCGTGGATAATCATCGTTTTCCTCTAAAGAAAGTAAGCGCGGTGAAGGTCCTCTTTCCACTACCTCATCTAAAACATCTAAAACTCCTTCGCCTGTTTTTCCAGAACAACAAAAAATTTCTTCCTCTAAACAGCCAAGCAGATTAACTATTTCTCTCTTAGTCTTTAAGATATCGGCTGCTGGTAAATCAATTTTATTAACTACTGGAATAATAGTTAGATTTTGTTCCATGGCTAGATAAAGATTGGCCAAGGTCTGTGCTTGTATTCCTTGAGTGCAATCAACTAACAAAACCGCTGTTTCAACGGCTGCTAAAGAACGTGAGACTTCATAAGAAAAATCAACGTGACCAGGAGTATCTATTAGGTTAAGGCGATAACCTTTGTAGTCCATAGTAACTGGTTGCAATTTAATGGTAATGCCACGTTCACGTTCAATATCCATACCATCAAGAATTTGATCCTTCATCTTGCGTTTTTCAACTGTACCGGTAAGCTCTAGCATACGATCAGCCAAAGTCGACTTGCCATGATCAATATGGGCAATGATACAAAAATTTCTTATTTTATTCATGTCAGACATATGTTATAAACTGTATTTCTTTTAAACTAAGAACCACGCGCTTCACTTTGATCGTCCACCTTTATCTTTTTTAAAGATAAACGAGCCTTAAGTGGATTTAAAAATCCTGCCAGCTCTTCGCTCTTTAACAAATAGCATAAAAGAAGATAAACAAGCAAGCCAGAAACAGCTGAAGCGCTTAACTGAATGAAAACACCACTAAATTTAGTCATGTCAATAAAAGGCCAGACAACCAACTTCATAAGCTGAGCAACTAATCCGGCGCCAATAGCACTAACGGTAAATTTTAAAACCGCTTTAAGTATATTATTTATATCCAAATTACCCACTGAAAAATAAATAGCTATCCAAAGTAAAATAAAATTTAAAATACTAGATAAAGAAAAAGCTAAAGCCAAGCCAGCTACTCCCAAGCGAGGAGCAAAATAAAAAGATAATAAGATATTAACAACCACAGCAAAAAATCCAAGATAAAGAGGGGTGGCAGAATTATGACGCGCATAAAAAACCCTGATTAAAAGAGGAATGGTCGCTTGAGCAAATAAACTTAAAGCAAAAAAACCTAAAGTATTCATAGTTAAAATAGTATTACTCCAATTAAAATTTCCAGTTCCTAAAACAACACGAATTATCTGCGCACGTAAAATAATAATAAAAACAGTAGCTGGAACAATAAAAAATAAAATTTGACGAATTGTCTGAGAAAAACTAATACTTAATTTTTTCTGGTCAAAAGCTGCTATAGACAAAGATGGAAAAGCGGCAATAGCAAAAGAAATACCAAAAATTCCTACCGGAAAAGATTGCAAATTATTAGCTAAATTAAAAATTGCCAAAGAACCACTAGCTAAACCAGAGGCAATTATAGTAATGACTACTAAATTTACTTGTGAAACAGCTAAGCTCATAGTACGAGGAATCATCATTTTCCAAATTTTCCAAGAATTTACATCATGCCAAAAAATCTTTAACTGATAACGAAAACCCAATTGATAAACAACTGGAATTTGAATTGCCATGTGAAAAAAAGCGCCAATAACAACGCCCCAGGCTAACCCAGTTAAACCCCAAATATCAACAAAAAAGATGGCTCCAAAAATAATTCCTAGATTATAAAAAATCGGTGATAAAGAATAAATTAAAAATCTTTTAAAAGATTGTAAAATTCCACCAAAAATTCCAGAAATTCCTAAAAACAAGGGTGATAAAAACATGATACGCGTTAAGGCAGCCGTTGCTTTTTGACTTTCAGGAGAAAAACCAGGTGTAATTACCTTAGTTAAAGGATTAGAAAAAATAATCCCAAGTAAAGAGATTACTCCTAGTCCAATAAGCAAAAAGTTTAAAGTATTATTAGCTAAAACCCAAGCATCTTTATTAGCCGGGCAATTATTTTTTTCTTCACAAGCGAAATCTTTGATTAAAGAGGTAAAAATTGGCACAAATCCAGCCGAAAGAGCTCCTAAAACAAGCAAATTAAAAATTAAATCTGGAATACGAAAAGCAGCATAATAAATATCTAAATTAGTTCCTGCTCCAAATTCCCCAGCCAAAATACGATCCCTAAAGATTCCTAAAAACCGAGAAGCTAAAGAAGAAATAGCCACTAAAAAAGCGGCTATAGTAATACTGTTTATTTGTCCACGAAAAATCTTTTTCAACATAGTATTATCTTAACGATTATCTGTAATTATTCAAGCTTTTTGTCAGAATTCTTATTTTCTAAAACTTCTTGCAAATAAAGACTCGCTCCTTGGTGACGCGGATTAGACAAAAGGGTTTTTTCAAACAAAGAAGCTGCTTCTATTATTTTTCCTTGTTTATAATATAAAAAACCGAGATTAAAAAGAGTTTTATCGTAATTGGGATAAAGAGTTAATTCTTTCAAATAATACTCCTCTGCTTTCTTTTCGTCACCTTGTTCAAAATAAATTAAGCCAATATTTCCATTTACCATTGCCTCAAAAGGATTAATTTCAAGTGCCTTATTGTAGCACAATAAAGCGTCATTCAATTTTCCTTCTAAATAATACATTGCTCCTAAGTTTTTTTGTGCCAAGGGAGAATGAGGCGAATCAGAAACAGCGCTTTCCCAAAAAACTATTCTATTGCTAAATTTATGACTATGAAAAAAAGTGATGCCAGCTAAAACAATAAGCACTCCCAAAACAATAAGTTTATCTTTCCGCCTATTAAAATTTAAATCCTTCAGCCAATCAATTTCTGAAATCATAATTAGAAAACCAATTAATGGCAAATAAAGGCGATGCTCTAAAATAAAAGGAGCGGAAGATGAAATAATAAATGGTGGTAATAAAAATATCAAAACCCAAGCCAAGCCAAAGAAAAATCTATCATTATCTTTCTTCTTAGATAAAACAAAAGCAACAACTAAAAGAGGGACAACTAAAATGCTAAGAAGAAAAGAAGTATCTGCCGGAACTGGCAAAACCGAAAGATTAAATGGCAGTGCCATTTTACAAGCTAAAATAACAGCATTTGACAAATTATCACTCAAGGATTTAAAAGCATCAAAAAAAGAAATATTTTCTTGCAAAAAAGCTAAACTGCGCAGTAGGTACCAAATAACACCAATAAAAACAGAAGTTAAAACAACTATAATCTTATCATGCTTTTCAGCAACATCCTTCTTTCCAAGAGTAAAGAAATAAACTATCACCAGCAAAGGCAAAAACAAAGCTGTTTCTTTAGTTAAAAGAGCAAAAAAGAAGAAAATAGAATAAAGCCCTAAAAATTTAAACTTAGGACTACTAGAGAATTTTTGAAAAAATAAAATTGCTAAAAGAGAAAAAAATGCTAGTAAAGTATCATTGCGTCCTGGCAACCAAGCAACTGCCTGACTAATCGCTGGATGAATGAGAAAAACTAAAGAAAAAAGAAAGGCAATTGATCGGCGTTTAATTATTTTTTTAAATAATAAAAATACTAAACAAGCCGTTAGTAAATGTAAAATAATATTTACAAAGAAATAAAAGAAAAGATTATCACCAGCCAACAGGGTGTCTATCATAAAAGATAAATTTAAAAGTGGCCGATAATAAAAATTAGTCTCAGAAAAAAAAGCATCGCTAGAAAAAATTAAACCAATATTTTTAAAATCACTAATTATTTCCTTATTATCAAGTAATAAGGTATTATCATCTAAATAAGTTAAATCAAAAGATAAAATCTGACTATACAACAAAAACCCTAAAGAAATAATAATAAAATAAGGCCGCCAAGAACGGAGAAAACGCCAATGAAAGAATTTTTCTTTTAAATTTAACATAATCTTACTTAAATCTACCTAACAAATAACGCATAGCGACTACCACTGTTTGTAATCCGTATTTTAAGCTGCGACGAAAATTAATTGATGAAGCTTTTTCAAAATATCTAACTGGCACCGGAATTTCTCCAATCCTATATTTTTTTGCCACCGCTTTAAAAAGCATCTCGCTGTCAAAAACAAAGTCATCAGAATTATTTTGCCAGTCTATGTTTTTTAAAACTTCACTTTTATAAGCACGCATGCCCGTGTGCCATTCTGAAAGATTGTAACCAGAAACAAAATTCTCAAAAATAGTTAAAAACCGATTAGCTAAATATTTGTACAAAGGCATTCCGCCCAATAGAGTTTCGCGGCGACTACGAATTCTGGTTCCCAGCATAATATCAAAATAATTATCAACTAAAAACTGCACAAAAAAAGTAATCAGTTTTGGATCATACTGATAATCGGGGTGTATCATTATCACAATGTCCGCTCCATGTTCAAGCGCTAAACGATAACAATCTTTTTGATTAGCGCCATAACCACCATTTTTCAAACGAGAATAAACAAATAAACCAAGTTCCTTAGCTTTTTCTATAGTCTTATCACCACTACTATCATCTACCAAAATTATCTCATCTACTATATCCGGAATTTCCCTAACCGTCATTTCTAAAGTATCAGCGGCATTATAGGCAGGCAGAACAACAATAATTTTTTTATCTTTATGCATAAAATTATAAGATAATTCTTACATCAGCTGCTAAAACACCTTTTTTAAAAACAAACAAAGGGTTAATATCAGCTTCCTTTATTTCCGGATGTTCATTGGCTAACCTAGCTAGATTGTACAAAGCCATAGCTAGATTTAATAAATCATATTTTTTTTGATTACGAGCACCATTTAAAATAGGATAAATTTTTAATTTTTTAATAATATCTTTCGCTTCTTTTAGAGTTAGATCGCTAATAGCTAGTTTAACTTCTTTAAAAACTTCAGCATAAACGCCTCCCCATCCTATCATCATAACTGCGCCAAAAGAAACATCTCTTTTAAAACCAATTATTATCTCCTGAAAATCTTGAGCCATTTCTTGAACAATTAAATAATTATCTTTATTTAAAAATGCTTTATGCTGACTAACAATTAAACGCTTAGCTGCAAGTTTTAAATCAGCCGGAGAAGAGATATTAACCAAAACCGCTTGCTTATCTGTTTTATGTAAAAAATCTGGTCCAACTGCTTTTAAAACTAAGGGATATTTATATGTTTTAATCTTTTCTTCGCTATATTTAAAAGTTGGCACAGTTTTAATTCCGTATTTTTTAAGCAAAGACAGAGAAGATAAATAGTCATCCTTTAAAATAGCTTTTTTATTTTTATTTTCTGATAATAGTCTATAAGGGCGTAGAGTATTTAAGTTATTTTTATAGCTTATTAGCTTCTTTAAAGAACGCACCGCTTCTTCTGGAAAATCAAAAACAGGTACACCCGCTTTTTTTAAAATAGTAACTGATTCTAAAACTGATTCCCCGCCAACAAAACTAGCCATAATTAATTTCTGCGGATACATCTTAGCATATTTTACTATTACTTCAGCCGTTTCTTTTGGTTTAGTGGCTGTTTGCGGAGTTAAAATAACTAAAACATTATTAATTTTCTTATTACTTAAAACTTCAGCTAATTTTTGTTCATATCTTTTATTGTCAGCATCTCCTAAAAGATCAAAGCTACCCCCAAGTTTCATTTCTTGATCTGAAAGCTCATCAGCTGTTAAAACAGCTAAGCCGCCAGCATTAGTTAACAGATATAAATCAGAATTTACTTTGTTTTTAAAATATTCTTTTTTAAATAAGATCAAAGACAAAAATAATTCCCCCAAGCTGTCTAAAAAAACCGCCCCAGCTCTCTGTAAACCAGTTTTTACAACTTCACTGGATCCAGTTAATGACCCAGTGTGAGAAAGGGCTAATTTCTCCCCGGCTGAACTTTGCCCCGCTTTTAAAATTAAAACTGGTTTAACAGGACTTAAGTTAGAAACCAAATTCATTAATTTTTTTCCATCTTTTATAGACTCTAAATAAATAACAACTACATCAGTCTGCTTATCTTTAGCTAAATAAGCAATAATTTCATTTTCTGATAAAACTGCCTTATTCCCCAAACTGATAAAATGAGATAGGCCTATTCCTTTTTCTTTTACCCAATCAAGGGCCGCTGAACCAATTGCGCCTGATTGTGAAAGCAAGGCAATGCGACCAGCTCTAAGCTCAGAAACGGCAAAGGCGGCATTAAGATGATAATAAACATTAATAAGCCCCAAACAATTTGGACCAAGAATATTTAAATTATATTTGGAGGCTAAAGAAATTATTTCTTTTTCCAACTTATCACCACTATCTCCGCTTTCTTTAAAGCCGGAACTAATAATAATTATATTTTTTATCCCCAGCGTAGCACATTTTAAAATCTCTTCTAAAACAAAATCGGCCGGAATAGCAATAATAACTAATAAATCCTTTCTTTGTTCTTTTGGTATTTTTGATAAATCGTTATAAACCAAAAGGCCAGCGATTTTTTTTTCTTTTAAATTAATAGGGAAAACCTTTCCCTTAAAACCACCATGCAAAATATTGTCCAAAATTTGTCGACCTATTTTTTCTGGATTAGTAGAAGCACCAACTAGGGCAATTGCTTTTGGATTAAAAAAAGATTGTAAAGACATAATAATTATTTATCATTTAAAGTTGCCAGAGCAATTATAAACCAAAAAAGAACTAAGATATTTAAATTAAAATAAGCAATAACAATGTTTGGAAAAATACTTTCTAAAATAAAAGTAATAAACAATAAAAAACTAAAAAAATAAAACAATTCGCGTATAACAATATCTCTTAAATTAATACTATCTAAAGATTCTTGGGAAATTTTATTTTTAAACCAATTAAAAATCATAGTTGTTTTATTTTATGGTTTCCAAGATTTAATTTTCTCCCACAATGTTCGTCCACTTAATTTTACCTCTAAAGAATAGATCTCTAAATTGTCATTAATCCTATCTTCTGCCTTTAACCCAGGGACAGAAATCATAAAGCTATATTTTCCATCTTCACGATAAGCATGCTTTATGTCTAACTCGACTGTAGCAGTAATCACACCTTCTTTTTCGATTGGTTTAGTGTATTCAGCGATAACATATGGCGTTTTTTCTGAAACAGAAAAAAAACGATCTATTTTTTTTAAAGAAGGATTAAATAAATTCCCTTCCTGCCAGGAAAAAACACCGTTATTTTCTAAAACTATTTCTCCTTTATTAATTTTTATCTCCTTTACGGGCAAAGTGGATTCTGTTTTAAAATCAAACTGTCGATAAGCTTCGTCTAAAGAAAAAGGTGTCTCCGCAAATCTTATCGTCTGGCGACTAGCCGGACTAAGCGCTTTTATCTGTAAATAATTTGAATCTGTATAAAAAGTAATTGGTTCCTCATTTTCCGCCAATCTAATTTTATTAATAAAAACAAAACGATTTA
>CAZFUP010000014.1:0-9565 GCA_964522055.1 uncultured Gammaproteobacteria bacterium | reverse complement strand
CTTTTTGCTGGAGATAAAACATCTGAAGATAAACTTCGACTAGTTATTACCCTATTATCAGCTGATAGTATTACTTCAATCGGACTAAACTGAGCAGCCAGAGGCGATATTAAAAAATCAAATTCTAAATGAATTTTTTCATCTTTTAAATAAACATAAAACTGATGTGGTCCGCGCAAAACTTTATCTAAAACTACTGGTAAAGATTGTTGATAATTAGCTAAATGATATGAATACTTAGGGGTGTAATTATAAACAGACAAACATTCATTCAGTGGACGAGCACAACCTTTTATCTGGCCTTTGTTTAAATCTTCTTGAAAATCTAAAAAAGAATCATAATTTTTTTCTGCTTGCAAAAACAGAATACCATCTTTTTCTTGCTTATCCATTGCTAAACTTAAATAATCTAAGGTTTTGTTACCAAGAGGTTTTAAATCATAGCGCCAAATTAATTTATCAACCAAAACACCAGCTTCTACTATAGGGGTGTCTATTTGGAGTTTGTTTTTATAAACAATAGTAATTTTTGCTTTGTTAAAAGTACGAGGGGTAAAAATAGAAAAATAAAGTGGATCACCTATCATAGAGACTCCGTCTTTAAAATTTTGATCCGTTCTGTCTATCGGACTAAAGCTGTAAATAAAGCCTCTCCCATTTAAAAAAGAAAATATTGACTTCTTTTGAGAATAATCCTGATAATAGGTAATTTCTCCTCCTGGAACTATTTTAAGATAAAAAAATATAGTAATTAATAGCAAAATAACGATGCCTAAAAAACATCGCAATTTTAATAAAAACGACCATTTTACCCAAAATAATTTTTTCATAACTACCTTTATTTTACTTTATTTCTGCCTTTCTTACAACAAAAAAGAGGTTAAAGTTATTAACCTCTTTTTTTACTAATTTTCTAAAAATTATCTATTTATCACCATAATCAGCTCTCTTCTTTTTACCCTTATAGCCAGTGCCTGATGGAATTAAGCAACCAATAATAACATTCTCCTTAAGACCTTCTAAATAATCGATTTTACCATTAACCGCGGCATCAATTAAAACACGAGATGTTTCTTGGAAAGAGGCAGCTGACAAGAAACTATCTGTTGTCAAAGAAGCTTTAGTAATACCAAGCAATAAACGTTCAGCTTTGGCAGGGTGTTTAATACTCTTATTAGCTTGCGCTAAAACCTCATCTTCAATTGTTTCTCCTGGCAACAAATGGGTATCACCTGCTTCTTTTACAAAATAACGAGAAAACATCTGGCGAGCAATAATTTCAATATGCTTATCATTTAAAGGTTGTCCTTGAGAAGAATAAACATATTGAATCTCTTTTATAATATATTTCTGAGTTTCAAGTTGCCCTCTTAACTTATAAAGCTCTCTTAAGTCTAAACTGCCCTCAGTTAATTGTATCCCTCTCTCTATTTCATCCCCATCTTTTACCATAAGCATAGTTCCCTTTAAAATAGGATATTCTTTAACCTTATCAACTTGCTTAGAAATACCTATATATTTATCATCAACCTTTATCTTTCCTGAAGACTTAGCTCTGACAATTTCTCCGCCAACGCTAAATAACTCTAAATTCTTTGTAGCCTGATCGCCATCTTTTACTAAAACCTTAACTTCTAGCTTCTTTTTATCTTTAACGGTTGCGCCAGTTGCTAACTTTATTTCATTTATCTTCTCAGAGAAATAATACTTGTCTTGATCTTCTCCTTTATAGATAATACTCAAAATTTTTGCTTGAGGATTGTTTACGAGAATTTCTTTGCCATTTTGATCAGTAATAGTTTTTTGGGCAAATTCAACTTTTACCTTTCCAGAAACATCAGAAATTAAAGCTTTACGTTTTGGACTACGAGCTTCAAAAATTTCTTCAACTCTTGGCAAACCTTGGGTAATATCATCTTGACCAGCTACACCTCCAGTATGAAAAGTTCTCATGGTAAGCTGAGTACCGGGTTCACCAATAGATTGAGCGGCAATAATACCGACCGTCGCTCCCATTTTAACTGGTTTGTTATAAGCTAAATCCCAACCATAACAATGGGCACAAATCCCTTTATGCATCTTACAGCTTAAAACTGAGCGAACGCAGGCACCTTGTACGTCTTTAGTTTTTAACATTTCCAATTTTTCTTCATCAATTAAATCGCCTGCTTTTAATAAAACCTTACCTTTTGTATCTTGCAAATCCTTAGCTAAATAACGACCAATTAAACGACGGAAAAAATCATCGCCAGTTTTTTCAACTTCAGCTCTATTAATATCCATGCCAACAGTATCACCACAATCTTCTTCAGAGATAATAACATCTTGAGAAACATCAACTAAACGACGAGTTAAATAACCAGCGTTAGCTGTTCTTAAAGCGGTATCAGATAAACCTTTACGAACACCATGAGTGGAAATAAAATATTCTAAAACACCAAAACCTTGTTTAAAATTACCTTTTACCGGCAATTCAATAATAGCACCGGAAGGAGAGGTAACTAAACCTTTCATGCCTAAAATTTGAACTGGTTGCGCCCAAGAACCACGAGCGCCAGAGTCAATCATAGAATAAACTGGTAAAACATTAAGCAGCCCAGCTTTACAGATATCAGCCACTTTATCTTTGGTGTTGGTCCATTCTTCAATAACTTTTGTATAGCGTTCACTTTCTGTTAATAGTCCTTCCTCATACTGTTCTTGAATTAAATCAACCTTTTTATTAGCTTCATCAATTAAACGATCCTTTTCTGGCAAATTAGGCAAGTCACCAAAACCCCAGGATAAACCAGACTTAGTGATAAACGAAAAGGCTCGATTTTTTAAACTATCGATAAACTTTACCGTTTCTTCTTCACCATAAACACGTAAACACTCTCTGATTAAATCTTTTAATTTTCCTTTACCGACTACATCATTTAAATAACGAAGTTTGGCTGGTAATAAGGAATTAAAAATTAAACGCCCTATTGTTGTTTTAAGCATTTGCCCATCATATTTAATATTAATGGGTTCATGCAAATCTATAAAATTATTATCATAAGCTAACGTTGCTTCATCTTCATTATAGAAATAACGTAACTCTTCTATTGGTTTTGAATCGAAATCTTTATTTACCAAAGTTAAATAATAAGTTCCCCAAACAATATCCTGGCCAGGAGCGACAATAGGATCACCAGTAGCTGGTTTTAACAAGTTATGAGTTGAAAGCATTAAGTTTTCCGCCTCAAAACGAGCTTCCTTTGTTAAAGGAACGTGAACAGCCATTTGGTCACCATCAAAGTCAGCGTTAAAAGCAGTACAAACCAAAGGATGAATTTGAAGAGCCTTTCCTTCAATTAATATAGGACGGAAAGCTTGGATACCTAAACGATGTAAAGTTGGAGCACGATTTAATAAAACGAAAGATCCTTTAACTGTTTCCTCTAAAATATCCCAAACTTCATCATGACCAGCCTCAATATAACGAGAAGCACTGCGAACATTGTGAACAATTTCTCTTTTAATAAGCTGAGAAATAATAAATGGTTTAAAAAGCTCTAAGGCCATTATCTTCGGTAAACCACATTGGTCTAAATTTAACTTTGGATTAACAACAATAACTGAGCGGCCAGAATAATCAACTCTTTTTCCAAGTAAATTTTGGCGAAAACGTCCTTGCTTTCCTTTTAAAGTATCTGCCAAAGATTTAAGTTGTCTTTTTTGTCCAGTAGAAGCAGTAACAGTTTTAGTATGACGAGCGCTATTATCAATTAAAGCATCAACTGCCTCTTGTAGCATTCTTTTTTCATTGCGACAAATAACTTCTGGAGCATTTAAATCAATTAATTGTTTCAAACGATTATTACGATTAATAACTCTTCTATAAAGGTCATTTAAATCAGAAGCAGCAAAACGACCGCCGTCAAGCGCAACCATAGGACGCAAATCTGGTGGCACAACTGGCAATACTGTCAAAATCATCCATTCGGGACGAATATTATTATTGCGAAAACTCTTAAGTAACTTCAAGCGCTTAATTAATTTTTCTTTTTTAGAATCAATTGCTCCTTCTAATTTTTCTTCTAAATTCTTTATACTAGCTTCCAAATCAATTTTTTCTAACAATTTTCTGATTGCCTCCGCCCCAATTGAAGCTTCAAAAATATGACCAAATTTTAAACTTAAATTTTGATATTGTTGTTCTGATAAAATTAATAATGGCTTTAAGTCTTTCAAATCTTTTAAAGTGGCGGTGAAATCTTCTTCCAGTCGAGCTAAACGATCAGCTTTTGCCTGTATAGCATCTTTTACATCAGCCTCTGAACCCTTTTCTTCTTTTATTTTTTTAAGCTGATTATTATGCTCATTATCAATACTCTTTAATTTTGATTTATACTCTGCTTTAACTTGTTCTATTGTCGCTTCTTTTAAACTTTCATCGACATCGGTAACAATGAAACTAGCATAATAAATAACTTTCTCTAAAGATTGAATACCTAAATTTAAAAGTAAACCAATTTTAGAAGATAGCCCACGTAAAAACCAAATATGGGTAGCTGGTACTTGTAAAGTAATATGCCCTAATCGTTCTCGACGCACAATACTGCGAGTTACTTCAACACCACATTTATCACAGACTATTCCTTTGTAGCGGATTTTTTTATACTTACCGCAAGCACACTCCCAATCTTTTGTTGGACCAAAAATCTTTTCACAGAATAATCCATCTTTTTCTGGCTTCTGTGTACGATAATTAATGGTTTCTGGTCTAATAATTTCACCATGAGACCAATTAAGTATTTCTTCTGGCGAAGCAAGTTTTAAGCGAATTGCGTCAAAATCGCTTGTTTTTATTGGATTTAACATATTTTAATGATTGCTAATAAATTAAATTTAAACCCTTACTCCTGAGTATTATCCTCTTCTACAGTAGCGATAATCTCGGGCTTGTCATAATCCAAGGACTCTTCTTTTTCTGACTCTAAATCAGCATCAGTTAAAACTTCAGATGCTGGCATTTCACCTTCGCCTCCTAAAAGTTCAACATTTAAAGCTAAGCCTTTTAACTCTCTAATTAAAACATTAAAAGATTCTGGGACGTTTAATTTCTCTATTTCTTCTCCTTTAATAATTGCTTCGTAGGCTTTAGATCTTCCTGGAACGTCATCAGACTTAATTGTCAACATTTCTTGTAAAGTATGGGCAGCACCGTAACCTTCAAGAGCCCAAACTTCCATTTCTCCGAATCTTTGTCCACCAAATTGAGCTTTACCACCCAAAGGCTGTTGAGTAATTAAAGAATATGGACCAATAGATCTTTGATGTATCTTATCCTCAACCATATGGTTAAGTTTTAAGACATATTTATAGCCAACGGTAATTTTATGATCATAAGGATCACCAGTCTTACCATCATATAATTTTATCTTTCCATCTTCTGGTAAACCAGCTCTTATCAATTCACTTTTTATTTGCTCTTCTGTTATACCATTTAAAGCTGGGGTCATAACCCGATAATTTAACTTCTGAGCAGCAAAACCTAAATGAGTCTCAAGTAATTGACCCAGGTTCATACGAGAAATAATACCCAAAGGAGAAAGAATAATATCAATAGGTGTTCCATCTGCCATATAGGGCATATCTTCAATTGGGACAACTTGAGAAATAACACCTTTATTACCATGACGACCAGACATTTTATCACCAACTTGAATCTTTCTTAAATTAGCAACTGAAACTTGAATAGATTGTAAAACTCCAGCAGATAATTTATCGCCCTCTTCTCTAGAAAAAACTTTTATATCAACAACCTTGCCATGTTCACCATGCTCAAGATATAAAGAGGAGTCGCGAACATCTTTAGCTTTTTCGCCAAAAATAGCTCGTAATAATTTTTCTTCAGCAGATAATGTTGTCTCGCCTTTTGGAGTAATTTTACCAACTAAAATATCACCGCTAGACACTTCTGCTCCAATTCTAATAATGCCATCCTCATCTAAATTTTTTAACTTCTCTTCGCTAATATTTGGAATATCGTTGGTAATCACCTCTGGACCAAGTTTGGTATCGCGAACATCAATTGTATAATTTTCAATATGAATTGAAGAATAAACATCTTCTTTTACTAAACGTTCAGAAATAATAACCGCATCTTCATAGTTAAATCCTTCCCAGGTCATAAAAGCAACTAGAACATTGCGACCTAAAGATAATTCACCATTATCAATCGCCGGGCCATCGGACAAAATCTCTCCCTTTTTAACCTTTTGTCCAACACTAACAACTGGATGTTGGTTAATACAGGTTGACGAATTAGAACGTAGAAATTTATTTAAAGGATATTTATCAATTCCTCCTTTTTTATTCTGGATTTCAACTAAAGATGCTTCTGAAGTTACTACAACTCCTTCTTCTTGAGCAATGGCAACGTGGCCACTATCACGAGCAGCTCTTGCCTCAACACCGGTTCCAACAATAGGCGCCTCGGTCTTAACCAAAGGAACAGCCTGACGTTGCATGTTTGTTCCCATTAAAGATCTTTGCCCATCATTATGTTCCATGAAAGGAATTAATGATGTAGCAATAGAAATAATCTGATTAGCTGCTACTCCCATAAAATCAATCTTTTCAATATCTTCCATGCCTGGCTGGCCAAAACGACGAACTTCAAATCTGTTAACCACAAAATAATTATTATCATCAATTGGACAAGTAGCATCAACAATAATATACTTTTCCTCTTCGAAAGCATCTAAATAGACAATTTCATCAGTAACCCTCATTCCTTTTTTATCTTTTACCACCTTACGATAAGGGGTTTCTAAAAATCCATAACTATTTAAACGAGCATAGGATGCTAAGTGACCAACTAAACCAATATTTGGACCTTCAGGAGTTGCAATAGGACAAATACGACCATAGTGAGTAGAGTGTACATCACGAACATCAAAACCAGCTCTTTCTCTAGTTAAACCACCTGGACCCATAGCTGACAAACGACGCTTGTGTTCAAGCTCGGCTAAAGGATTGGTCTGATCCATAAATTGAGATAATTGTGAAGACATAAAGAATTCACGAATAACACCAATAACTGGACGAGCATTTATTAATTTAGAAGGAGTTAAAGAAACAATGTCACTTGTAGACATTCTATCTTTTATAATTCTTTCCATTCTAGCTAAACCAACACGAAAACGATTTTGGATTAATCCACCAATAGCTCTAATACGACGGTTACCAAGGTGATCTATGTCATCTTCTGGTTCTTTAGTGATATTTAAACGAATAACTTCTTTAATAATCAAAACTAAATCTTCTTTACGCAAAATTCTATTTTCTTTTTTATTGCTTGGTAAAGTTAAATTGAAACGACGGTTTAACTTATAACGACCAACGCGACCAAAATCATAACGATCAAAGCGGAAAAACATGGAATGAATAAGTTGACGAGAATTTTCAACTGAAGCTAAGTCTCCTGGACGTATGCGACGATATACTTCTTGTAACCCTTCAGCTTCATTTTTAGCTGCATCTTTTTCAATAGTGGCTTCAATAAAAGTCTGTTCATCTTTGTTCTTTACTAAATCAACGTCAGCGAATAATTTTTTTAATTCTTCATCACTCTCATAACCAAAAGCACGAAGCAAAGAAGTAACGGCAACTTTTCTTTTACGATCTATTCTTACCCATAAAACTTTGTTTGAATCACTTTCTATTTCTAACCAAGCACCGCGATTTGGAATAATTTTAGCACCATAGCATTTTTTGCCTTTTACAAATTCAGCGGTAAACATAACACCGGCGCTTCTAATCAACTGGGAAACGACAACTCTTTCAATACCATTGATAATAAAAGTTCCTTTATCGGTCATTAAAGGCAAATCGCCTAAAAAAACTTCCTGATTGATAGCTCTTTTTGTTTTCTTATTAAGTAAACGGGCTTTAACGCGTAGCGGAGCTTCATAAGTAATATTTTTTTCACGACTTTCTGTTTCTGAGAACTTTGGCTCATCTAAATAATAATCCTCAAGATATAACTCTAAATCACGACCAATAAAATCAGCGACTGGATTTATTTCATCAAAAAGCTCCAGCAAGCCTTCTTTCAAAAACCAATTATAAGAATCTTTCTGAATCTCAATTAAATCAGGCATTGGCAAGATTTCTTTTAATTCAGAAAATGATTTTCTCTTAGACATAGAACTTATATTTAGTATTTATTTATTTAAAAATAGTCAAAAAATAAAAACGAAAAATGTTTATTTAACAAAAAAACCCCAATCCCAAATTGGCTTGAGTTTCACGTTTATTAATTTATCTATTCTTGTGATAAATCACTTTTTTTTAGTTAAAAAAGTGTTAATGTTTTTATAATATGATAATAAAGATTATTTGTCAATACACAGTTTTTCCCCAGATTCTAAGAAAGACTAAGTAAAATCTCTTCTTTTACAACCTCTCTTTCATCCCAGGGAATTTTTTTGCCACTAGATATACAAATATGCTGCTCTGCTCCCTTGCCAGTAAACAACACTAAATCACCAGTATTAGCCAAAGAAATAGCTTTCTTTATTGCTTCTCTTCTGTCTAGTATTTTAAATAAATCTTTATTTAAAATTTTTCCAGCCTTCTCTGCTCCAATTGCAACTTGATCAATAATAAGCTGCGGATCTTCGTCATAGGGATCTTCATTGCTAACAATTACTATATCAGCTTTTTGGCCGGCCATTTCTCCTAAAATTGGTCGACGAGATTTATCTCTTCCGCCGCCAGCCGATCCAAGTAAGTGGATAATTTTATTATGTGGTAACAGAGAAACTGTTTGATATAACTTTTCCATGGCCCGAGGTTCAAAAGAATAATCAACTAAAGCAATAAACTCTTGTCCAGCCCTAACAAGCTCTAATTTTCCAGCTAAACTAGTAACATTTTCTAATCCTTCTTTAATCTTTAAATTATCAAAATCTTGATTTAAGCCAATAGCATAGGCAAGACTAGCGTTTAAAGCATTAAAAGCTCCTAAAAGTTTTAGATTTATTAATAAATCACCAATTTGAAAAGATGTCCCATCTTGATGTTGACTAATATCGCCCCCCTTTATCAAAACAAAGTCTTTTACCATAGCCTCGCTACTAAGCCCTTTTATAAAATCCTCTTCTTTGATTTCTGGATTAAAAGAACAAGCTATTTTTGCTTCACTCCAAAAATTTAAAAAATAAGAAGAATGTTCATCGTCACCATTTACTATAATTGTTTTTAAAACCCGTTTTAAATCAAGTTTTTTTAAATTACTAAGCGGTTTATAACTTCGCGGTTATCATTTATATACTTTGTAGAACAATGTTTTAAATGTTTAAATAATTTTCCCTTTGCCTTTTTGTAATTATCAAAGTTTCCATGCGATTCAATATGTTCTGGATAAAGACCGGTAAAAACCAATACATCATAATTTATAAACCGGTGGCGAAATTGTTTAATTCCTTCAGAGGTTGTCTCAACAATAGCATAGCGACAACCATTCTTAGTCATGCGATGAAGACTTCTTTGAATAAAAAAACGACCAGGCATGGTCATCTTTTTATCA
>CAZFUP010000013.1:0-18187 GCA_964522055.1 uncultured Gammaproteobacteria bacterium | reverse complement strand
TATGAATAAAAATAAAAAAATTAGTTTTATTCTCCCCTGCCTTAATGAAGAGGTGGCTATTGGTTTTTGTTTGGAGGAGATAAGGGAGGTAATAAGAGGAGAAGCTTTATTAGCTGAAGTTATTGTTGTTGATAATGGGTCAAGCGATAGAAGCAAGCAGATAGTAGAAGAAAAGCAAATTAATTTTCCCGAGCTTCGTCTTGTAAGCGAAAAGAAATCAGGCTATGGCTTTGCTTATTTGTGTGGGATTAGTGAAGCTGGCGGTGACTATTTATTTTTAGCAGATGCTGATGGAACCTATGATTTTAAACAAGCAAGTAATTTTGCTGATAAAATAGAAGAAGGATATGATCTTGTAATTGGCAACAGATTTTCTAAAAAATTGGAAAAAGGTGTGATGTCTTGGTCTCATCGTTTATTAGGAAATCCTTTTTTGTCCTTTTTAGTTAGATTACTTTTTAAGGTAAGGGTAAAAGATGTTCATTGTGGTATTAGAATGATTAGACGTTTATCTTTAAAACAGATAACTCTTTATACTGGTGGTATGGAATTTGCCTCAGAAATGATTATTAAAGCGGCTAAAGCTGGTCTTAAAATTGGAGAATTACCTGTTTCTTATAAAAAACGCATAGGAGAATCAAAACTGAAAACAATTTCTGACGGATGGCGACATTTGCGCTTTATTCTTCTTTATTCTCCGCTAGCCCTCTTTCTTATTCCGGGTTTATTGATTTTTTTTGCTGGTTTATTTTTGCTTCTTTATTTTTATTTCTTTAATCCTAATATATTTGGATTGCAATTTTATCTTCATCCTCTCTTTTTGTTTTCACTGATGATTTTATTTGGCTATCAGCTTATTATCTTTAGTGCTTTTTCTAAAATTTATGCTATTAACCATTTTGGTGATAGCAGTAATTTAGTAGAAAAACTTTTTAAACATTTAACTATTGAAAAAGCTGGTACGATAGGACTAATAGTTGGAATAATTGGAGTTATTTTATATGTTTCCATTTTTATTAGTTGGTTTAATTCTGGATTTAATGAATTAAATAGAATAAAAGAATCTATTATTGGATTAACTTTGATTATGCTTGGTGCTCAGACATTTTTTTCTGCCTTTATGTTTAGTATTTTAGGAATAAAGGAAAAATAGTATGAAAATAGCAGTTTTCCATAATTATTTAGATAACATTGGCGGAGCGGAAGTTGTTGCTTTAACTCTGGCGCGAGAGTTATCAGCTGATCTTTATACTACCAATATCAATCCCGAGAAGATAAGGCAAATGGGGTTTGGTGATGTTTTAGAAAGAATAATTTCCATTGGCCGTCTTCCTAAACAAGCGCCATTTCGCCAACAATTAGCTTTTTATTATTTTCGTCGTCTTAATTTAAAAAATCAATATGATTTTTTTATTATCGCTGGTGACTGGGCAATGTCGGCGGCGGTAAATAACAAGCCAAATATGTGGTATGCCCATAGTCCTCTTAATGAGCTTTGGGCCTTTAAGTCTTATATCAGAGAGAATATTCTTTCTGCTTGGAAAAAAATACCCTATGATATATGGGTTAAGTTTAATAGAATACTAAGTCGTCGTTATGCTAGTTTTGTTGATATTTTTATAGCCAATTCATTAAATACAAAAAAAAGAATAAAACATTTTTATGATAAAGAAGCTACTGTTATCTATCCGCCGGTAGAAATTAATAAAAATAAAGAGCATATAAAAGGAGATTATTGGTTGTCGGTTAATCGTTTAATAACACACAAAAGAATAGATATACAACTTAAGGCTTTTAAGTCTTTACCCAATGAAAAGTTGGTTATTGTCGGTAGCTATGAAAAAGGAGTTGCTCAATTTGAAGCTTATAAAAAATATTTAGATAGTTTAAAGCCAGATAACGTCACAATTTATCATTGGGTAGACAATTTGAAGTTAAAAGAATTATATTTAAAATCTTTAGGTTTTATTGCTACTGCTAAAGATGAAGATTTCGGCATGACGCCAGTTGAAGCGATGGCATTTGGAAAGCCAGTTATTGCCGCTAAAGAAGGTGGTTACCAAGAATCTGTTATTTCTGGGAAAACAGGGATATTAATTGAAGATATAGATGAAAATAAATTAATGGAAACGATAAAGGAGATAAGATTTGAGCTTGAAAAAAATCCAGATAAGTATAGAGAAGATTGCTTGGCTCGGGCACGGGAGTTTTCAGTAGAAAATTTTAGTGCTTCAATAAAAAAGGCAATCGCCGGGTATTTTAAAGTATAAAAAGTTTTATGAAGTTTTTGCAAAAAATATTTGATTGGATAGAGGTTAGAAGGGGAACAAAAAATCCTTTATTTTTTATTTTAATTGTTATTAAAGATATTCTTTGGTTTTTTTCCTATTTTATCCCTACGCAGATTATAAAATTATTACAAAATAAAACACAAAAAAGTCTGCTTTTCTTTTATGGTTTCTTTGATCATTATAGGGTGCCGGTAGAAAGATATTATAAAATTTCTTTCTGTATAACCTGTATGGATAGATTAAGCCATTTAAAAAAAACTTTACGCAAAAACATTGAAAACAATAGAGATTATCCAAATGTAGAATTTGTTCTTCTAGATTATAATTCCAGCGACGAATTAGAAGAATGGGTTTTTTATAATTTTGTCGAAGAGTTAAAAAGTGGTTTATTAATATATTATAAAACTGATGAATCAAAATATTTTCAAATGGCTAGAGCAAAAAATATCGCCCATCAAATAGCCACGGGAGATATAGTTTGTAATCTAGATGCAGATAATTATACTGGAAAAGATTTTGCTTTTTATATTAATTTAACCTGTAACCAATCAATGGATATAATTGGCGTACAAAAATATGATAAAAGATTTTTACAGAGTCATATTAGTGATTGTGGGGGTCGTATATTTTTAAGTAAAGATAACTTTTTAAAATTAGGTGGCTATAACGAAAAATTTGTTGGTTGGGGAAAAGAGGATAGGGAGTTTATTGCTCGCGCTGGAAAATTAGGTCTTAAAGAAGAATATATTCCTCGTTATTTTTTAGGAGCAATTAGACATAGTAATTGGTTACGTGTTAAAAACATGGTCCAATCTATTAAGCAGGCAGATGATAATAATGAATTTCTCTTACAGAAAAGCTATAATTCTCAGAATTTTAAAATAGATAATCCAGTGATTGAGAAAGATAAAATAAGGAGGATAAAATTAAAGGGATCTTATCTTTTATCAGATAAAATTCGTCTTGATGAAGCTTGGGTAATAACTACTTTGTTTAATCCCCAAAACAATCGTCAGCGCCTAGATAATTATCATACTTTTCAAAAAAATCTACGTCGTCAGGGGATAAAACTTTTAACAGTTGAAGTTGTTTTTAAAAATAGTTGGTTTTCTCTTCGAAACAAAGATGCAGATTTACTTGTATCAGTTAAAAGTGATTCTGTCTTATGGCAAAAAGAAAGGCTTTTAAATATTGCTTTAAAACATCTCCCCTCTTATTGTCGCTATGTTGTTTGGGCTGATGCCGATGTTATCTTTTTAAATGATAATTGGTTAGAAAATACGGTTGAACTTTTACAAAAATATCCAGTGGTTCAATGTTTTTCTGAGGCTGTTTATTTAAATAAAGATGAAAACTGGCGTGAAGAAGTTAGAAACGGTTTTTTAAAAGAAAGAAGGATAGAGTCCTTTGCTAGTTATTATCAAAAAAAATTAGATAAAAAACCCTTTTTTGAAACAGCTGGTGGTTTTGCCTGGGCAGCAAGAAAAGAAGTTTTGGATAAGGTGGGTTTTTATGATTATAATATATTAGGTGGGGGCGATTGGAAAATGATAGAAGCTTTTATTTCAGCTGATTTAAAAAATAAATATGAAATTGAATGGGCAGAGAAGATAAATAAAATTGTTTTAGGCAAAATAGTTTGTGTTCCCGGACTACTCTTGCATTTATATCATGGTGAATTAAAAAATCGTCTTTATGGAACTCGCCAAACAATACTTGATAAACATGGATTCAATCCAGAACGCGATTTAGAGCTTAATCATTATGGTTGTTGGCGTTTTACGAAGCAAGCTCCAAAAAATTTAAAAAAAGATGTTAGTTTATATTTTCGTTTGCGTAATGAAAAAAATCAGCGCTTAACTACTATTTTAAATAGCTCTGTTTATAAAAAAAATCCTGATTTAAATCAGGGCGATCAAGAAATAGTTACCTTGAAATCAGAATTTGAACACAACTTGGGTTTAGTGGGAATTTTTTTGCGTCATTATTTTCCTAGAATTTATAATATTCTTAAACGCAAATAATCTAAAACTTCTTTGTCTTTTTTTTCATCGAATTTTCTAGCAAAATAGGCCTGACTGGCTAAAATTTCCGGCAGGTCTTTTTTTGTTAAAATGTGTGGGTGGGCCCAACCTTGAGTCCAGCGAATAAAACGTTTGTTTTCCCAAATAATATTTTCTTTTTTTGGGAAATTAGCAGCTAGAGTGACAAAATAACTTTCATCAGGAATATATATTTTTTTAAAAAGAGGCTTTAACTTATTAGGTAGCTCTCCGTTTATTATATATTCGCAGAAATCACGACTTAAAATCATCCATTGTGAACCTTTATAAAATTTTAATTCATGAAAAACTTTATCAACCCTAACTAATGTTTTGGTAAAATGATTGTTTAAAAAAGAAATAAAAAGATGCCCAGCATAATTATGATCTTTAGGAAAATACTCTCCTTCCAAAAAACTAATTTGTGGTTGCTTAGCCAATTCAGCTTGTATTTCTTCTTGTGATTTTAAGGGGAAATCTTGCCCTGAAAGATTAATAAAATGAGTCCAAGCGTAGTCAGTCATTAAAGCTTTCTGAATAGCACTAAGAGCGGTTCCAACTTGGTCCCACTTTCCCCAAGTGACAAAAGAACGAGAGATAAAGATATTGGGGTAATTTTTAAAGGTAGCTTTTATTTTCTTATAAAAAACGATAGGTGATTTTTTATCTATGTTTAAATAGTAAAGATTATTTGGTCTATAGATTGTTTTAACAAGATTAATTAGTTGTTCAGCGTTTTTATAAGCAGCAATAAAATATACTAGTTTGTATTTAGCTTCTGGCCATTTTTTAAAATCTTGTTTTTTTGTTAAACTAAGATTTTTTTTAATGTTTCTTAATTTTTTCAACCAAAGCATAGATTAAATTTTTTGTTTTTGCAGGTCGTTATAAAATAACCCCTTTTTCTCTGATAATTCTTTTAAGTTGCCGCTTTCTTTTACCTGTCCGTCTTTTAAATAAACGATATGATCAGCTTTTTTTATGGTAGATAAACGATGGGAAATTATAATTACTGTTTTTCCTTTAGCAGTATTATAAATAGCATCCATAACTTTTTCTTCTGTAGCAGCATCTAAGGCGCTAGTTGCTTCGTCTAAAATTAATAAATTAAAGTCACGTAGCAGCGCGCGGGAAATAGCAATTCTTTGTTTTTCTCCGCCAGAAAAATTAGAGCCATGTTCTTGAATAACGGTATTGTATTTTTCTGGCAGAGATTCTATAAAATCAGCTGCGGTTGTTTGTTTACAAACAAATTTTATTTTTTCTTCAGAAATTTCTTGATCTGCGCCATAACTTAAATTATGGTATAAGGTATTGTTAAACAAAACATTGTCTTGGCTAACAACAGAAATGTTTTGACGCCAGCTGTCTATATCAAAGTCACGAATATCTTTTTTATCTACCATAATTGAATTAGCTGGACATTCATAAAGACGGAGAAGTAAGCTAGCAATAGTACTTTTTCCCGAGCCAGTTGGGCCAACTAAAGCACTTATTTTTCCAGCCGGGAAGAATAGATTAAAGTTTTTAATTATTAGGCCGTCTTCTTGGTTGTAGGAAAAGTTTAAATTTTTAAAAGTAATACCTTCTTTAATATCTTTAATTTTTAAAGAACCATAGCTTATTAAATATTGGTCGCTTTCGTTCAATAAAACATTGATATCTTCTATTGTTTTGCTAGCTTGAATAACATGATATTTAAAGTTGTTGAAAATATTGCGTTTATTCATTAAATTTTGTGCTAAATAGAAGAAAACGAAAGCGTTAGTCGGATCAAGACTTTTATCAACATAGAAGATAAAGGCCATACCTAAAGCTAGCATTAAAATACTGGTAGTAGAGCCAATATCTTCAAGTGGACCAAGAAGATTGGATATTTTTTTAGCTCGATAAACTTCTTCAACCTCTTTTTGGCTGACTAATTGATAAGACTCTAATTCTTTTTTTTCTTTACCGAAGCTTTTGATAATAGGCAGACAAGAAAGAATGTTAAAAATCCAATTATTTAAATTAATGCTCAACTCTTCATTTCGGCGTATAGCTGTTCGTATTTTTAGAATTATTTTTTTAGTTATTAAATTAACAAATGGGAAAGCGATAACCGAAATAATTGTTAATTTCCAGGAAATAATAAGCATGGCTCCTAAATACATGGAAATAAGAAGGCCGTCAATAATAAAATTTTGTAAATTTTTAAATTGTCCCTCAATAGTTCCAGCTGAGCGCGTAATTATTCTATGGATGTCAGCTGTTTTGTTTTGATCATAAAATGATTTACCAAAAGATAAACAACGGTTGAAAAGAAGACTTCTTATATTTTGCGTGGCTATTTTCGCCTGTTTATCGTTGCTAACATTAGCAACATAGCGTAGAATATTTTTAAAAATAATAGATAAATATATCCAAACAACTAGTAAAATAAACAACTTGATAGAGGTGTTGAAAAGACTAGGATAAATAGAAATTATTTCTTTTATCACCTGGACGTCTTTTACATGACTAAAATCGCTTTTTATTATCCCTTGTACTAAAGGAAACAAAAGGGAAACAGTGTAAAGGTTGAACAGGGTTAATCCTATAGAAAAAACAATAGATAGTGAAAAAAAACCAAAACGTGCGCCTGATTTTTTCATAAAAAAAAGAATCTGACGAAAATCTTTTAACAGGTCGCTTTGTAGGATTTTTTTAAACATAGTTTATATCAATGTTTTTATAATAGCCTTAAATTGTTAATTTTTCAACTAAAATTAGATTTTAAATTAAAAAAAATTATGTTACAATAATTAAATATGAAAACAAATGAACAACAAAAGATTGCTTATTTTAGCATGGAAATTGCCTTAGAAAATGATCTTAAAACTTATGCTGGCGGATTAGGCGTTTTGGCTGGCGATATTTTACGCTCTGCTTCTAAAAACAATTTCCCAATGATAGGGGTTACTCTTTTTAATAGAAATGGATATTTTAAACAGTCAATTTCTGAAAAAGGTAAGCAGATAGAGAGGGCTGATAAAAGTAATTTAAAAAAATTAGAATTGCTTCCTATTAAATTTTATTTACCCATAGGCGTTGATAAAGTTTTGGTGAAAGTTTGGCGTTATTTTTTAAAGCAAGACGAAGGAATTGAAATTCCTATTTATCTTTTAGATACAAATAATCCTGAAAATCGCGAAAAACATCGTCGCTTAACTGAAAACCTTTACCCTGGCGATTTACGCAAAAAATTAAAACAGTCAATTTTACTTGGTAGAGGTGGCGTTAAACTGTTAAAAAAAATAGGGTTAGATAGTATTTCTAAAATTCATTTAAATGAGGGTCATGGCGCTTTGGCGGCAATAGAACTTCTTTTAAATGATAAACATAAAAGTTTAACTGATAAAATAAGGGCGGTCAGAAAAAAAATTATTTTTACCACCCACTCTCCTATTCCGGCTGGACACGATGTTTATTTTGGTGAATTTTTATTAAAATATCAGCCAGATTTTCCAATTAAAATGTCAGAGTTAGTGATAAATGATACTATAAATTTTAGCAAGTTAGCTTTATTTTTTAGCTCTTATTCTAATGCTGTTTCTCTAAAACATCGCCTTGTTTCTAAAAAAATGTTTCCTGAATACAAGATAGATGCTGTTACCAATGGAGTTAATCATCTACTTTGGACTAGTTCTTCTTTTTCTAGGGTTTATGATAAGTATTTGTTAGATTGGCGCCACAATTACCGTAATTTAAAAAAAGCTAAGAACATTCCTCTTGAGGAAATAAAAGAAGCTCATTTATTATCCAAGGAGAAACTATTTAGATACATTAAGGAGAAAAAGAATATTGATTTTTCTCTTGATACTTTTACCATTGTATTTGCTCGTCGCTTTGCTCCTTACAAAAGGCCAACTCTTTTACTTGATGATTTAGAGAGGTTAAAAAAAATAAATAAAACCATTGGTCGTTTGCAAATTATTTATGCTGGTAAAGCTCATCCCGACGATGAAGTGGGAAAAACCTTAGTTAGCGAAGTAAATAAAAGATTAAAAAAAATATCACATGATATTAAAGTTGTTTTTTTGGAGAATTACGATTTATCTTTAGCTAAACTTCTTGTGTCTGGTGCTGATATTTGGTTAAATAACCCCGCCCTTCCTAATGAAGCTTCAGCAACTAGCGGCATGAAAGCCGCCTGTAATGGTGTTTTACATGTTAGTTCTTTTGATGGTTGGTGGCCCGAGGGTTACATAAAGAATAAAACAGGTTGGGTTATAAAAGATGCTGATAGTTTGTATGAAAAATTAGAAAAAGAAATTATTCCTTTGTATTATAATCATTCTAATACTTGGTTAAAAATGATGCGTAGCGTTATTTCTCTTAATGCTTCTTATTTTAATACGGATAGGGTTTTAGAAGATTATATAAAAAAAGCCTATCGGTAGATATTATATTTCAATTAAAAAAAATAGACCCGCTTGGGTCTATTTTATTAACTCAAGTATTTCGTCTCTTTTCTTAGCCATTATCTCTGGTGTTATTGCTTCTAAATTAAGACGTATCTTTGCTTCGGTATTTGAAGCTCTAACATTAAACCAGAAATCATCATAATTAACTGAAAGACCATCTAATTTATTTATTTTTCCATCTTGATATTTTCTTTCTAAAGCGTTAAGAACAGCCTCTTTGTCTTCTACTTGACGGTTTATTTCCCCTGAAAGATAGTATTTTTGAAAAGGCTTTATCTGTTCAGATATCTTTTTATTGCTTGAGGAAAAAATAAGAAGTAGTTTTAAAATCATAAGAGAAGGAAATTCAAAACAACCAATAGGGCTGTTAAAATAAAAATGACCAGAAGATTCTCCAGCAAAATAAATATCTTCTTTTATCATTTGTTCTTTTATTAAAGAATGGCCAACTCTAGTTAAAATTGCTTCACCGCCGCTAGCTGTTATCATGTCAGGTGTTATTTTACCAGGCCTGACATCATAGCCTATTTTTGCTCCTGGTTTGTCTTTTAAGAAAGATTGAGACAGAAGGCCGCGAATAATTGCTGGGTTAATAATTTCGCCCCTATCATCAACAAAAAATATTCTATCACCATCACCATCACTAGCTATTCCTAAATCAGCCCCTTTGGAAATAACAGCCTTTTTTAGTTCTTCTAAATTTTCTTCTTTTAGTGGATCAGCTTCGTGAGCTGGAAAATTTCCGTCTAAATTAAAGTTAAGAGCAATACTTTCTCCTGGGAGTTTAGCAAATATTTTTTCTAAATAAAGAGCCCCCATGCTATTAGCTGCATCAGCTATAATCTTTATCTTTTTTATTTTTTTCTGATCAATTAAACTCCAAGTATATTTAAGTTCATCGTCCAAAGCCTTTTCGTTTATAATTATTTCTCCAGAGACATCTTTTTCTAAGAGATTATTATTTAAAATCTCCTCTTTAAGGAAGCTTATCCCTGTTTCGCCGCTGATTGGCAAACTTTTTGCTCTGACTAACTTAAAACCATTCCACTCTTTTGGATTATGTGAAGCAGATATCATAATGCCGCCGTCATATTGATAATTAGCAACCGCAAAATAAAAAGTGGGAGTTGATACTAATCCTAAATCTACCACCTCTGCGCCGGCTGATAACAATCCTTTTGTTAAGCTTTCTTTAAGACTGGGGGATGATAGGCGCATGTCACTAGCTACAGCTATTTTTAATTTTTTTCCAGGAATAAAATCAGGATCAATTTGACGAAGTTTAATGAAAGCTGGCCCCAAAAGGTAGGCTAAATTATCGTCAAAATCTTGTTTGTAGATACCACGAATATCGTAAGCTTTAAAAATTTCAGGATTTATTTTTAGCATATAGATAAATAGTTCCTAATCCTAAGATAATAAAAATGAAACTGAGAAAAGCACCAAAATAAGGAATGGCCAGTAGAAGATAAACAATTAATAAACCAAGAATTAATGGCCATATTAGATTTTCGTTTTCTTTTTTCAGTAATTTATTAGTAATCATCTTACCAACAAAAAGAGCGATAAATATCTTAGTTAAATATAATAATAATAAATACAAGGCAAAGAGAATTAACATTAAAGGAATGCCAATTAAAGTTATTGTGAGAAAGAAAAAAATAAAAGGAGGAATTAATAATAATAATAATCCGGAAAGCAATGTTTTGCGAGGGTTTTTTTCTAAAGTTTTAAATAAATCAGGTAATATTTTTTTACCAATAAAAATAAGAACTAAACCGACTATTAGGGCGCAGAAGAATTTGTAAATAAATGACCAAATAAATGACCAGGGATTATTTTTTTCAGTACTTTTTTTATTTAGATCGTGGTGTTTTAGCTCGCCGTTTATCAAACCATTGTTTTCAAAATAAGAACTGGCAACATAAGCATCCCAAGTAATAAGACTATTTTCTCCAAGAGACATCCTATCTGCTAAGACAGTTATATTTCTAGCAACTGGGCCATTTAAATTTATTTCTGAACTTAAAGCCCGGATATTACCACCAACCCGTCCATTGACTTCAATTTTTTCAGCTAAAGCAATTATATCTCCTTCTATTTGACCATTTACTATAATATTTTTTGATAAAGCTATTAAATCCCCATTGATTTTTCCTTCAACAATTACATTGTCACTAATAGTATAAAAACTAGAGTTTATTATTTCGTCAGCTTTTATTATGCTTAAGTTATTAGAATCGGTTTCTGTTGCCTGACTTTTTATAGTGGGTATAAAAAATAGCCCAAGAAGAAGGAATAAAAAAATAAGTTTTTTTCTCATATAAGATTGTTAAATTATAAAAAATAAGATATTCTTAAGTGAACAACAAGTTTTTAAATAAGCTTGTAATCTAATTATAACAGGAAGATATGCAGGAAGCAATTAAGCGTTTATTGCTAAAACATGGGAAAATTATAAAAAATCGCTCTGATTTAGAGACGATTAAGCGTTCTGTTTGCAAAAAAGAGGGTTTAAAAACAATTTTAAATGCTGATATCTTGCAAGAATATAGAAATTTATTAAATTTAAAAAAAATTTCTCAAAATGAAACTTTAGAGAAGATATTGCGCAAACGTAGTGTCAGAACTATGTCTGGTATTGCGCCGGTGGCCGTTTTAACTGAATCATATCCCTGTCCCGGCCATTGCGCTTATTGTCCGCATGAAAAAGACGTGCCGGTTAGTTATTTGTCAAATGAACCAGCAGTAATGAGGGCAATTCGTTGTCATTATGATCCATATATTCAAACTATTAGTCGCCTAAAGGCTCTTGTTAATAATGGCCACCAGCCTACCAAGATAGAATTAATCGTTATCGGTGGAACCTGGAGTTATTTGCCAAAAAATTATCGTTATTTTTATATTTTAAATTGTTTTAAGGCAGCTAATGATTTTTCAAAATATGCCTTTTCTTCTAAAAAAATAAATTCTAAAGAAGCTTATCCCAAGAAGTTAAGCCTAAAAAAATTAAAGGAATTTTTAGCTAAAGAACAAAAAAGAAATGAAAAGTCAAAGTATAAAATAATAGGATTAACATTGGAAACTCGACCCGATTATATTAATTTAAACGAAGTAAGGGAAATGAGAGAACTTGGTTGTACTCGTGTAGAAATAGGCGTTCAGGCAGTAGATGATGATATTTTAAAATTAAACAAACGTGGGCACGGTGTTTTAGAAATAGCCTTAGCTACTAAACTTTTAAAGCAATTTGGTTTTAAGGTAACTTATCATCTAATGCCAGCTTTGCCAGGGGCAACCCCTGAGAAGGATTTGGAATTGTTTAAGAAATTATTTACCGATGAACGTTTTCAGCCTGATCAAATAAAATTTTATCCAACAGTGGTTACTAAAGGAAGTCTGCTCTATACTTGGTATAAAAAAGGTAAATATCAGCCGTATTCTGATACAGTTTTACAAAAACTAATAGTTGATTGTAAATCTTTTGTTCCTACCTATGTTAGGATTATTCGCTTAATTCGTGATATTCCCTCTGAATCTATTATTGCTGGAAATAAAATAACCAATTTACGACAAGTAATGCAGCAAAATGGTGTTAAGTGTAATTGTATACGCTGTCGGGAAGCTAAAGACAGGGCGGTTAAAAAATACAAAATTAATATTTTAAAATATAAAGCTTCCGGCGGAATAGAGTATTTTATTAGTGCCGATAGTTATGATAAAGAAACTTTATTTGGTTTTTGTCGTTTAAGAATAGATAAAAATAGTGAAATTTCCCCAGCTATTATAAGAGAACTCCATGTTTACGGAGAACTGGCAACTATTGGTTCTAAAGAAAAAGTACAACACAGAGGTTTAGGGATAAAGATGTTGGCTTTAGCTGAAGATTTAACCCGCCAAGAAGGTTTGAAAAAAATTGCTGTTATTTCTGGCGTTGGGGTGAGAAATTATTATCGTAAAAATGGCTATCGTTTAAAAAATACTTATTTAGAGAAAAAAATTTGAAATAAATTTTTCTTAAAATAATTAAAAGTGGTCATTTTGACAAAAGAGAAGCGCTAAACTAAGATTAGAGATATAAGAATATTTTTATGAAACATGAATATTTGCCAAAACAAGATCCTTTACTTTGGTCAGCTATCTTAAAAGAAGAGCATCGCCAAGAGGAAGAGTTAGAATTAATTGCCTCTGAAAACTATGCCAGCGAAGCTGTTTTAGAGGCATTATCTACCGTTTTGGCTAATAAATATAGTGAGGGATATAGTGGCAAACGTTATTATGGGGGTAATTATAATATAGATGAAGTTGAAGATTTGGCAATTTCAAGAGCAAAAGAATTATTTTCAGCTGAATATGTAAATGTTCAACCATTATCGGGTTCTCCGGCCAATGCTGCTGTTTATATGGCATTTTTAAATCCCGGTGATAAAGTTTTGGGTTTAAAACTTGATCATGGCGGGCATTTATCTCATGGTCATAGTGTTAATTTTTCTGGTCGCTTGTATCAATTTGTTCAATATGGCGTTGATCCAAAAACAGAGATAATTGACATGGAAGAAGTGAGAAAAATAGCCTTAAAAGAAAAACCAAAAATGATAGTAGCTGGCTTCTCTGCTTATTCCAGAGAAATTGATTGGCAAAAATTTAAAGATATCGCCGATGAAGTTGGTGCTTATACTTTTGCTGATATTGCTCATATTGCTGGTTTAATTGCTGCTAAACAATTAAAAAATCCTGTACCAATTTTTGACGTTGTTTCAACTACAACACATAAGACATTACGCGGTCCACGTGGCGCTATTATTATGAGTAAGGAAAAATATGCTAAGCAGATTGCTAGTGCTGTTTTTCCTGGCATGCAGGGTGGTCCACATGATCACATGACTGCTGCTAAAGCAGTTGCCTTTGGAGAGGCTTTAAAGCCAGAGTTTATCGAATATGGTCGCCAGGTTATTGCTAACGCCAAAGCTATGGCTAGTGAGTTTATTTCTCGTGGTTATCGCATAGTTTCAGGCGGAACAGATAATCATTTGTTAGTTGTTGATTTAAGTGATCAGGGGATAAGCGGAAAAGAAGCAGAAAAAGTCTTAGAAAAAATTGGTATTTCTGTTTCTCGTTCTACTATTCCTAATGATACTAACCCTCCTTTTAATCCTTCGGGTATAAGAATAGGAACTCCAGCGGTAACAACTCGTGGTCTTAAAGAAGTAGAAATGAAAGAAATAGTTAAATATATTGATGAAGCTTTAAAATCTAAAGAAGAAAGCGAACTGATTAGATTAAAAGAGAGCGTAAAAGATATTTGCAAGCGTTTTCCACTCTCGGTTAAATAATAATTTTTATGGTAGAAATAATTGATGGCAGAAAAATTGCCAGTAAAATAAAAGATGAAATTGCCGCTCAAATTTATAATTTTAAAGGACTGCGTCCAAGTTTGGCAATTATCCTTGTTGGTTCAAGAGAGGATTCAGAACTTTATGTTTCTTTAAAGGAAAAAGAAGGGGTAAGAGTTGGTGTTGATACTCATTTATATAAGTTACCGGAAAGTACTTCAGAGCAAGAATTACTAGAAGTAGTTGATTTTTTAAATAATGACGCTAGTGTTGATGGTATTTTAATACAACTTCCTTTGCCAGAGAATTTGGATACGGATAAAATAATTTCCGCTCTTGATCCCAAAAAAGACGTAGACGGTTTTCATCCCGAGCATCCAGATTATATTTTATCTCCAGTTTTATCAGCAATTAACGCTTGTCTTGATGAAACAAAACTTAATTTTACCAATAAGACAGCTTGTGTTTTTTATAATTCAGAAGTTTTTGGTTTAGCTGCTCAGACTATTTTAGCTAAAAAAGGTTTAACTGTTTTACCACTTGATCAAGCAGACAAGGCAGATGTTTTAGTGAGCGCCCTTGGTTCTCCAAAAGTAGTTACAAAAGAAACGATAAAGGATAAAGTAATTTTAATAGACATAGGGACAACTAAAGTTGACGGGCATGTTATAGGTGATATTGATTTTGAAGATGTAAAAGAAAAAGCTTCTTTTATTACTCCAGTTCCTGGAGGGATAGGACCGCTGACTATTGCTTTCTTGTTTAAGAATGTCTTAGAAATATATAAAAGAAAAAAAGGCATTAAGGAATGATACAGAAACAAAAAGAACAATTAAAAGAACTTTTAAAGATCCATTTTGGTTATGGATCTTTTCGTCCTGGGCAAGAAGAGGCTCTAAATAATATTTTATTAAAAAGAGATACAATAGTTGTTTTGCCAACTGGTGGCGGAAAATCTCTTATTTATCAACTGCCAGCCTTGATTTTAGAAGGAGTAACTTTAGTTATTTCACCTCTTATCGCTTTAATGAAAGATCAAGTTGACTCCTTAGAAGAAGTTGGCATTCCGTCTACTTTTATTAATTCTTCTATTTCGCCGGTTGAGACAACAAAACGTCTTGAAGCGATAAAAAAGGGCTTATATAAAATTATTTATATTGCTCCAGAAAGATTTTATAATAAAGAATTTTTATTTGAATTAAAAAAAATAAAAATTTCTCTTTTTGCTATTGATGAAGCTCATTGTATTTCTCAATGGGGGCATGATTTTCGTCCTAGTTATTTGCGTTTAAAAGATGCTATAAAATTTGTTGGTTCTCCGCCAGTAGTTGCTTTAACCGCAACAGCTACGCCAGAGGTAAGAGACGATATTGCCAAACAACTTTCTTTTATTGATCCAGAAACTGTAGTTACTGGTTTTTCTCGTCCTAATTTACAATTTGCTGTTATTACTGCTACTAATAGTCAAAAAACTGAGCAAATCACTGATCTTTTAACAGCTAATCACGATTTGGGCTCAGGTATAATTTATGTTGGAACTCGCAATAAGACTGATGAATTAGTAGAAATTTTAGTAAATAGTGGAATAAAGGCACTTAGTTATCATGCTGGGCTTGATGCTAGTAGTCGTAGCTGGGTACAAGAAAGTTTTATGAAAGGAGAGGCACAGGTAGTAGTAGCTACTAATGCTTTTGGGCTGGGTATTAATAAAAAAGATATCCGTTTTGTTATTCATTATGATTTACCAGGAACTATAGAAGCTTATTATCAAGAGGCTGGTCGAGCTGGACGTGACGGTAAACCAAGTTTTTGTTTGTTGTTTTATAATCAGCAGGATAGATATTTGCGAGAATTTTTTATCAAAGGAGATAATCCTGATCCAAATATAATTTTAGAGATTTATGATTTTTTAATTAACAGAGCCGAAGAAGAAATTTCTGCTAATCCTTCTATTTTGGTAACCTATTCAGAAATAGCTAAAAATTTATCTGAAGCTGTTCCAGAAATGGCAATTGGTACTGCTTTGAAAATTTTAGAAAAAGAAGGATATATTTCTCGTCCCAATGAAAAAACCAGCAATTCTTTTTTGAAAGCGGAAAAAGATTGGACTGAAATTATGGCTTCAGTTAGCAAGCGGGCTAAAAGCCAGCAAGAAATATTATCAAAATTGGGAGAGAAATATAGCGATAAGTTAAAGACGGGTTGGGAATTTAATCCAGATGAAGTCGCTGTTGTTTTAAAGGTAAAAAAAGAGTCTTTATTGAGAGCTGTTAAAAAAATGGCAGAGAAAGAATTATTGGAATATCGTCCACCTTTTCGCGGTACGGAAATAAAAATTTTAAAAATAGTAGAAACAAGTGATTTAAATATAGACTACAAATCTTTACGGCTTAAAGCTGAACGGGCTTATGAAAAGTTAAACGAAATGGAAAATTATGTTTATAGTCAAGATTGCCGTCAGGAATATATTTTAAAATACTTTGGTGACTTTAAAGCAGAAAGTTGTGGAATTTGTGATTCTTGTTTGAAGGTAAAAAGAACCATTAGCAGAGGACATCAGGATTATAGGCACAAAGAGTATTTGAGTATATGAAAAAAGAAAGAGAAGAACAATTACTAGCGCTAGTAAAAAAAAATTATCAAGAAATTGCTGAAGATTTTAATTATAGTCGCAAGAAGGAATTGTGGCCAGAAATAAAGAATTTATCTGCTGAAGTAAAATCTGGTGATAGGGTTTTAGATCTAGCCTGTGGCAATGGTCGCTTACTTGAAGCTTTTTTAGATAAAGATATATTTTATTTAGGCATTGATAATAGTGAAGAACTAATTTCTTTTGCTTTGAAAAATTATCCGCAGCACAAATTTATTGTCGGCGATATGTTAGAGCTTAAAAACTTAAAAGATAAATCTTTTGATCATTTGTTTTGTTTAGCTGCTCTACAACATGTCCCTGGAAACAATAAAAGAATTCAAGTTCTTAAAGAAATGAGAAGACTAATAAATGATTCCGGTCAGATTGTAATTAGTAATTGGAATTTATGGGCCAAACCTAAATACAGAAGTATTATTTTTAAAAACTATATTAAAAAGATTTTTGGTTTTCATCCTTTTTCTGTTTACGATTTAATATTTCCTTGGAAGGGAAAAAGAGGAAATGGTAGCAATCGCTATTATCATGCTTTTACCAAAAAAGAACTTTTTCGTTTGGCAAAGAGATCAGGTTTAAAAATCTCTTATTTCCGAAAAGATGATTATAATTTTTGGTTAGTTTTAAAAAAATAATTAAGAATTTTTATCTATAAAAAACAAGCCTCTTTTAAGGGGCTTGTTTTTGGTTTAGCTAGGATTGAATTTATAAAGCCGGAGATTTTCGGAATCATTAATTGATATTTCTTGAAAAAAGGGACAAGAAAAGCGAGGAGAGTAAACATAGTCAAAACCATGATTTTTAGCTAAGTTGTTTTTTAAATAGCAATCTGCTTTTAGAAAATCATTATAACTTAAAAAATGATTTCCAATAAAAGAAGGCTTAGAATCCATGGGATAATTTCCCGTTGATGCTCCAATAACTAAGCCTTTCCAATTTTGAGATAGAAATTTTTCTTTTACAAGGGGTTTGAATATTATAAGATCGTCTTTTGTTAAATAATTAGTGGCGGGAGGCAGAGGAGATACTTCTATTATTTTACCATTAATATTGGCTTGTAGTTTTAGCTTATTCCATTTTTCTCGATTAGTATAATTTGTAATTGTTAAGCTAAAAGCAATTATTAAAAGAAAATTAAAGATGATAATCCAAGTTTCTTTTTTAAGTCTAAAAAGTTTGTTTGGTATTTTTTTTAAAAAATAATTAAAGCCAAAAGCAGCTGAAATGGTAAGCAGTAAGGCGCTTGTGACTACTACTCTCTCTGGGCTGATAATAAAATAATCTAGAGTATGTGAATAAATGATCCAAAATAATAATCCAGTTAGAGTTGGTATTAAGAGTAACCAATTTTTTATCTTAACTAAATAAAGCAATCCAATAAGAGCCGGTATTAAAATTATGATAGGGAGAATATTTTCCGGTGAATAAT
>CAZFUP010000012.1:0-18329 GCA_964522055.1 uncultured Gammaproteobacteria bacterium | reverse complement strand
AATAATATAACTAACTAAAACTACAACTAAAATTATTAAATGTCAATAGAGAAAGCTCTTCCCAAAAACAAAATTTAGTGCTAAAGTAAAAATATAAATTTATAATTTATTAATAAACACTGTTTTCGGAAACAAGATTGGATAAAATAATCACCACCTATTGTTTTAATAAGAGTATTTTTGGGAGCTATAAGTTATGATTAATTTGAATTATTACTTAAAATTAGCTAAAAAAGTTAAATTAGCTAAACAAAATATCTTCTAAAATATCGCTTTTTTCAAGCGCTTATTATTTTTTAATTTAATAATTGATTATTTAAATCGCTTGCCCTTCCGAAGACATATTTACTTATATGGAATATCTAAACTATGTCTTATATGTTGTCCTGGCTATTGGCGGTTTTTTTATTGGCTTTGTTTATTATAAAAAAGCAGCCACTTCTAAAATTGACAACGCTACCACTAAAGCAGATAAACTAATAAATGACGCTAAACTTAAAGAAAAAGAACTGCTTCTAAAAGCTCAAGACAAGGCTCTAAACATTATTGAGGAGGCAAAAAAAGAAGAGTCTGTACGTCGAAATGAGATTAGTCAACTACAGAAGAGATTAGAGCAAAGGGAAACATCTTTTTCCCAAAAATTACTTGATCTTCAAGAAAAACAACAAAAGCTTTATGACAAGGTTAATGAGGTTCAAGAAATAAAAGAAAAAATTAAAAAGATAAAAGAAGAACAAGAAGAAAAATTAGCTGAAGTTTCTGGCCTAAGCCAAGAAGAAGCAAAAAAAATTCTTTTAGAAAAAATTGAAACTAATTCAGCTGAGGATTTAAAAGCAAGAATTTCTAAATTAGAAAATTACGCTGAAGATGCTTTAGGGGAAAAAGCCAAAGACATTATGGCTTTAGCTATGCAAAGAATGGTTTCTAACTACACAGTAGAATTAACTACTACAACAGTTGACTTACCTAGTGACGAAATGAAGGGTCGTATTATTGGCCGAGAAGGAAGAAATATAAAAGCAATTGAAAATATGACAGGCGTAGAAATAATAGTTGACGACACCCCTAACGCTATCACTATTTCAGGATTTTCTCTTATCAGACGCCATATTGCTAAAAAAACTTTAGACTACTTAATAAAAGATGGCCGCATTCATCCAACAAAAATAGAAGATGCAGTAGAAAACGCCAAAAAAGATATTGCCCTTGATATTAAAAAGGCTGGTGAAGAAGCTCTTTATGAAGTTGGGGTAACTGGTTTTGATCCTAAATTAGTACAAATTTTAGGAAGACTTAAATATCGTACCAGTTATGGACAGAACGCTTTGCGCCATTCAATTGAAGTTGCTCATCTATCAGCTATGCTAGCTGAAGAATTAGGAGCCGATGTCACTTTAGCAAAAAAGGGTGGTTTATTACACGATATTGGTAAAGCAGTTGATCATGAGGTTCAGGGAAATCACACTGAAATTGGTCGCGATATTGCTAAAAAATTCAACTTACCGGAAGAAATAATTGCCCCAATTGCTACCCACCACGACGACAATCCCACCTCTCTTATCTCTGTAATAGTAAAAGTAGCTGACGCTATCTCTTCCGCTCGTCCAGGCGCTAGAAATGATAATTATGAAAACTATCTACAGAGATTGGAAGAATTAGAAAAAATCGCCTCTAGTTTTGATGGAGTTGAAAAAGTATATGCCATTCAAGCTGGTCGTGAAGTTAGAGTTTTTGTTGAACCAACTGCTATTGATGATATGAAATCATATAATTTAGCTAGAGATATTGCAAAAAAGATAGAAAATGAGTTAAAATATCCAGGAGAGATAAAAGTTAATGTTATAAGAGAAATGAGGGTTACGGAATACGCACGCTAATCAGTTTTCGCTTAAATAAAAACTTATTTGTTAAAAACAAATATATGAACAAAGCGCAACTAATCGACAAAATCCATCGGGATGTCGAAGGATTGAGCAAAAAGCAAGCAGAAAAAATGATTGATGTCCTAACAGACACAATTGTTGAAGAGCTTAAAAATGATCACGAAGTAACAATTGCTGGTTTCGGAACATTTTTATCTCGTGTTCGCTATGCTCGCGGCGGAGTTAATCCACAAAAGCCCAACGAAAGGATTACTATTCCAGCCGTAAAAGTAGCTAAATTTAAAACAGGCTACCACCTAAAACAAGCCCTAAAAGGAAAAAGATAAAAAACAAACGCCCCATATAAAAATGAGACCTCGGCTTTCATTTGGGACTAGGGCGTTTTATAGCGCTCGTAGCTCAACTGGATAGAGCACTTGGCTTCGGACCAAGGGGTTGTGGGTTCAAATCCTGCCGGGCGCACTGACAAGACTTGAAAATGATTTCTTTTTATTATAGAATAGCCAGGTACCGTTTATCAGCAAACATAGATTAAGCTTAGGGCTGGGTAGCTCAGTTGGTTAGAGCGTAGCACTCATAACGCTAAGGTCGCGGGTTCGATCCCCGCCCCCGCCACCATGTTTTTTTTGAACAAATTAATGCCCTGTTAGCTCAGTTGGTAGAGCAGCTCCCTCTTAAGGAGATGGTCGCAGGTTCGAATCCTGCACGGGGCACAGAACATAAGTCAGTTTTTACTGACTTATTTTTTTGTCTTTGCGAGACAATCATTTTTACGCTATACTTAATGAAGAATTAAAATTAGATAATAAAAAAATGAATATTATAATATTTGGCCCTCCTGGAGCCGGCAAGGGAACACAGGCGAAATTAATAGCAGAAAATAGCGATCTACATCATCTTTCAAGCGGAGAACTATCTCGCCAAATGCAGAAAGATAAACAAATGGGAGAAAAAATAAAACACTGGCTTGAAAAGGGGCAGCTTATCCCAAATAGTATTATTATTAATATTGTAAAAAAATATATAATAAATAATCAAGATGAAAAAGGTTTTATTTTTGACGGTTATCCACGTAATCTTGGTCAAGCTAAAGAATTAGATAAATTTGCTAAAAAAAATAAGACAAAAATAGATTTAGTAATTAACTTGAAATTAAGCGAAGAAGAAGCTTTAAAAAGAATTTTAAAAAGAGGAAAAATATCAGGTAGAAGTGATGATAATTTAAAAACTACTAAAAATCGTTTACATATTTACAAAACAAGAACTGAACCTATTTTAGATTACTATCGTAAAAGAAAAATTCTAAAAGAAGTTGACGGCAAAAGAACAATTAAACAAATAGAGAAAGAAATAAAAAAGATAATTTCTCAAGAAACAAAAAAAACCGACTAAAAAGTCGGTTTTTTATTTTAATGTTATAAAACTCTAATTGTTTTCTTTATTTTTTTGAACTGTTAAAATCGCCTTTCTAATTTCAGCCATCATTTTCTTATCTTCTTTCAATGTCTTTTTAGCTGCTTCACGTCCATTGCCAAGTTTAATATCACCAAAAGAATAATTGTTTCCGTTCTTTTTTATAACATCATATTCAACACCCAAATCTATTAAATCACCTGCCAAAGAAATGCCTTCATTATACATGATATCAAATTCACAGGTCTTAAATGGAGCAGCTACTTTATTCTTAACAATCTTAACTTTCACGCGATTGCCAATTATATTATCTCCTTGTTTAATCTGAGCGGCTCGTCTTATTTCTACCCTAACTGAACAATAAAATTTTAAAGCATTACCTCCAGAAGTAGTCTCTGGATTACCGAAGAAAACTCCAATCTTATTACGAATTTGGTTAATAAAAATAACAACCGTTTTTGTTTTAGAAATAACTGCGGTAAGTTTACGTAAAGCCTGACTCATTAAACGAGCTTGTAGACCCATATGCTGATCTCCCATATCTCCTTCTATCTCTTTTTGTGGTACTAAAGCAGCGACGCTGTCTACAACAATAACATCAACCGCATTAGAACGAACCAGCGTTTCAACAATATCAAGTGCCTGTTCGCCACTATCTGGTTGAGAAAGAAGCATCTCTTTAATGTTCACACCTATTTTAGTTGCATAATCTGGATCAAGTGCGTGTTCGGCATCAACAAAAGCAGCTATTCCACCAGTCTTTTGAACTTCAGCAACAATATGTTGCGCTAAAGTAGTTTTACCAGAAGATTCTGGGCCATAAATTTCAATAATACGACCACGAGGAACACCACCAATACCAAAAGCTAAATCAAGAGAAAGGCATCCAGTAGAAATAGCATCTACATTAGTTTTGCGAGCATCACCAAAGCGCATTATAGATCCTTCTCCGAATTTAGTTCTTATCTGTTCAATCGCGCTCAAGGCAGCATCTTCTTTTTTCTTCTTATCATCAGACTTTTCCTGAATGACTTTTTTTACTTTTTCTTTAGCCATACTTTTATATTCTTAGTTTATTAATTATTTTATTATAGCAAATTATACATTATATATTTTTAAATTTTTTATCTCTAAAAAATTATCAAGAGATAAAAGAAAATTATTCTGCTAAAAACTTAAAAGGCAAATTTATTTTATATTCTTGCCCGCTTTTAGAACTAATGATAAGCACCGCTCCATCAGGGCCCTTTTCATAACGCAAAACTTTCTTGTTTTCTGATTCTAGAGAATTAATTTTCTCTTGAAAAAGATTAGATATGTCTGTCAGCTTTTCTTCACCAGAAAGCGCTTGGATAGGAGCAGAGTCAGCTAATTCTTCAAGTAAAGACGTGCTGGCAATATCTGCTTCTAAATCTTTTAAGTTTATATCTACCTCATCTTTTTTAGAACTAAAAACAAAAGAACCAATAGAACGAACTGCGTTAGAAATTTTTTCTCCTAAATTAACATTTTCAGGTAATTTGTTGCTGGCAAAAAAATTAGAAGCTTCAATAGTAACCCCTGCTAGTGTCTGCGCTTTATCTATTATTTCTAAATTAACCTCCTGTTGCTGTTTCTTATTTTCTGAATTATAAATACTCATTGCCAACCCAGCTAAAGACAAAAAAACAATTACTAAAATAATACCTGATAACGATCTGCCGATACGAAACATAATAATATTAAATAAAAATCAAAGCATTTTCACTACTTACCCTTATTATATTTTAACTTATAAAGACCTTTTTTGGAAGAAGCCTTTTTTTTATTTTATATTAGCCAATAAATTTTCGGCAATAGCTAACTCTTCAGGGCTATTTATACCCATTGCTTCTTTGGCTTCTATAACCATAGTCCCTATTTTCTTCTTTTCTATAAAAGAAATTTTTGCCATGTCGGTAAGATAATATTCTTTTTGACTATTATCATTTTGCAGACGATCAATATGTGAAAAAAGCCAAGCAGTATTAAAACACATGAAACCAGAATTTACCTCTTTTATTTCTTTTTCATCTTTACTGGCATCTCTAAATTCAATTATTTTTGCCACACCATCGTCCTCTTTCCTGATTATTCTTCCCCAATGATAAAAATTAATATGCCACCCTTGATAATCAGGTAACTTAACCGGAACTATAGCTAAAGTTTCAGGCTGCAAGTTAGCTAGCTTTTTTATTGAAATATCTTGTAAAAACGGGTGGTCTCCATATAGAACAACTATTTTATCTGGATAATTATTTTCTTTTTCAAATACAGAACGAGCACAAGAAACCGCATGCCCAGTACCCAATTGTTCTTTTTGAATCACATATTCAAGTTGATATTCTTTTAAAGCTTCTTTTATAATTTTTTGATTATCTAAAGAGACAACGATGATTGGCTTCTCATCAACCCTTGACTTCACAACAGCGTCTAATAAATATTTGATAATAGGACGACAATTTAAGGGCACTAAAACTTTAGGCAAATCTGAATTCATGCGCGTACCTTTACCAGCTGCTAAAATAATTATCCGAGTCATATTTTTTTACTAAAATTTATATTGTTTCTATTATACCCCATTTTTAAACAATTAAAAAACCACCGAGCTAAACCCGATGGTTTTTTGAATGGTTTAAAAAATCAGAAGAAAATTTCCGATTAAAAAACACCATTGTTCTGGCGGCGACCTACTTTCCCAGGGCTCAGGCCCAAGTATCATCGGCGCTGGAGGGCTTAACTTCTGAGTTCGGAAAGGGATCAGGTGTGACCCCTCCGCTCAAACCACCAGAACAATGGCGTCTTTTTACCAAAGACAATTAACGTTAAAATATCAATCAAAACAATAAACTAGCAAATCAAAAACAAAAGTGTGGGAAAATCTTACGACTTATTAGTAACGCTCCGCTCAATGCATTACTGCACTTACACGTACGTCCTATCAAGGTCATATTCTCTGACCAGTCTATGAAACCTAATCTTAGAGACAGCTTCGCGCTTAGATGCTTTCAGCGCTTATCTTAACCGAAGGTAGCTACCCTGCAATGCCCTTGGTAGAACAGCAGGTACACTAGAGCTTCGTCCTTCCCGGTCCTCTCGTACTAAGGAAGGGCCTCTTCAAGTTTCCACGACCACAGTGGATAGGAGACCGACCTGTCTTACGCATGTTTTTCACTTATTACTAAGTGCATTGGACTATAATTTCATCCTTAAAATTAATTTAAGGAGACTAACGTTTAGTCTCTACGGGCTTCAATTTTTAATTGAATTCCCTCGGTATTGCCCCATAAGGGTTTTACCGATATAAGTTAGTTGCTCATTTAACATTACTGTTAAACGCCGCCGTATTTTTTATGTCGTGTCCTCGTGGATTCAGAGCGTTTAATAGCCAATATTATTAGCCACTAAACGGTCTGAACCCAGCTCGCGTGCCGCTTTAATGGGCGAACAGCCCAACCCTTGGGAGCTTCTCCACCCCCAGGATGCGACGAGCCGACATCGAGGTGCCGAACCAGGTCGTCGATGTGGACTCTTGGACCTGACTAGCCTGTTATCCCCGGAGTAGCTTTTATCCGATGAGCTTCCACCATCCTATATTGAATGGTCGGATCACTAAGTTCCGCTTTCGCGACTGCTTGACTGGTAAGTCTCGCAGTAAAGCCAGCTTATGCCTTTACACTATCTCCCGGGTTTCCATTCCGGGATAGCTGACCTTTGTAAACGCCTCCGTTACCTTTTGGGAGGCATCCGCCCCAGACAAACTACCCACCAGACACTGTCCCCGGAATTTCCGGGTGAGAATTAAAAATAGACAAGGGTGGTATCTCACTGGCGCCCGAAGGCTCCCACCTATTCTGAACATATATATCCCTAATTCAATATCAAGTTGTAGTAAAGCTTCACGGGGTCTTTTCGTCCAACTGTGGTTAGTGAGCATCTTTACTCACATTGCAATTTCACCGAGTACTTCGTTGAGACAGTGCCCAAGTGGTTAAGCCATTCGTGCAGGTCGGAACTTACCCGACAAGGAATTTCGCTCTTCACTTGCTTAATATTTCTATTAAGAATGGACTTTATCTTACTCATGATATGAATTCAATTCTTCTAGAACTTTAGGGGCAGTTATTTTATCCTGCCTATTCATTTTAGAAGCGATGGCGATTATTTCTTTCACGCCTTCAACTGATAAATGCTTATTTTCATTCATTAACTTAATAATTTCTTTAAATTTAATAAAATCAAATTTTTTTTGAGTTAGTAATTCGTATTTATCAAAGTGAGGGATAACAAATTTATTAATATGATCTAAAGATCTAATTCTCAGCTCTTGGCGTGTGTCATGATTTTGTCTAACAACACCTGCTTGAAAATATTTCTTCAAAGCATATAAAACTTTTATATCTTTTTCATGTTGGACTATTCTAAATTCTGGTAATACTTGAAAATTAATTTTCATCGTATTATTTTTATTAATTCCTACATAAAATGTTCCTTCACCGTCAACAAATCCGCTTACCCAATTTGGATTTATCTTCATATTTTAGAGTCTCAGTTTTTAAGTCTCTGAGGACTATTAATAAATTAACAATCCTGCGCGTTTGCCCCGTGTACTTAAGGATTTTTACTGGAATTAATGATTCCTAGTACCTTAAATCTTTTGAGGATTTTCACGCATTTTACTGAATTATTTTATGACAACTATAGTTTTCACTATAGCCAGGCAACGTATTTTTGCTTATCACTTTATAATCGTCCCAGTCCTTCTGCAATCTAATAATAAATTACAGAACCTTAGGACGATTATAGTTATCGCCGGCGTTCATCCGCGCTTGGATTCAAAGCTTCGAACCGAAGTTCTAACCTCTCCTCTTAACGTTCGGACACTGGCCAGGCATCACCCTCTATACATCCTCTTACGAGTTAGCAGAGAGCTATGTTTTTGATAAACAGTCCCTTGGGCTCTTTAGCTGCGGCCCTCTTGCGAGGGCAGGCCTTATCTCTAAATTACGGCCGCTGTTTTGCCGAGTTCCTTAACGAAGTTTCTCTCGTACATCTGAGGCTTCTCGCCTCATCTACCTGTGTCGGTTTACGGTACGATTACTATTGCCTTAGCCCTAGAAGTTTTTCTAGTCAACTCTTCCGCTTAAATTGACTCCACCTTGCGGCTTCATCTTTATTCAACCCCTTGAAATTATCGGCCCGGATTTGCCTAGGCCTTTTCTTGAGGCAAAAAACGCACAAACCATAGCACGCTTAAACCTTAGAATTGCGTCCCTCCTTCGGAAAACAATAGTAGTGCTGGAATATTAACCAGCTCATCCATCGGCTAGCTCCTGCACTACACAGGATACGCCTTAGGATCGACTAACCCTGGGTCGATTTTCGTTGCCCAGGAAACCTTAGATTTTCGATGGGCGGGGTTTTTACCCGCCTTTTTGCTACTCATGCCAACATTCTCCCTTCTCTCCGCTCCACCACGCCTCGCGACGTGACTTCAACGCTGAAGAGAATGCTCCTCTACCACTCCCTACTAAAAGTAGAAAGTTCACACCTTCGGTACTATGCTTAGCCCCGATAAATTTTCGGCGCGAAACGACTTGATTAGTGAGCTATTACGCTATCTTTAAAGGATGGCTGCTTCTAAGCCAACCTCCTAACTGTCGTAGTCACAACACCACCTTTTACACTTAGCATAGATTTAGGGACCTTAGATTGTGATCTGGGCTGTTTCCCTTTTGACTGATGGACCTTAGCGCTCATAGTCTGACTGCCGGACTATACCCCCAAGTATTCGGAGTTTGATTGAGAAAGGTACCTTGCGGCCCGCCCTCATCCAGTGCTCTACCCCCTGAGGTCAACATCCGACGCTAGCCCTAAAGCTATTTCGAGGAGAACCAGCTATTGCCGAGTTCGATTACAATTTCTGCGCTAACCACAAGTCATCCCCGCGTGTTGCACGACGCGTGGGTTCGGTCCTCCATTCGCCTTTCGACGAACTTCAACCTGCTCATGGTTAGATCACCCGGCTTCGGGTCTTGTCCATGCGACAAATGTATCACTTCCGGGAAACTAATAAATTAGTTTTTCCGAAAGCGATACACAAACGGGCTATTAACCCTCGCTTTCACTCTGCATGCTCTCCAGAGGAGATTATGCAAGCCACATAGAACAAACTCGTTGGCTCATTCTTCAATAGGCACGCCGTCACCCGAGTAAACTCAGGCTCCGACTCCTTGTAAGTATATGGTTTCAGGTACTATTTCACCTCCCTTAACGGGATGCTTTTCACCTTTCCCTCACGGTACTTGTTCACTATCGATCATAAGAAGTATTTAGTCTTAGGTCATAGTCGACCTGGCTTCAGACGGAATTTCACGAGTTCCGCCCTACTTAAGAACTCTAACAACGGAGAGATAATTTCTTTCACTTACCGGGCTATCACCGTCTCTGGCCGAGCTTTCCAACTCGTTCAATTAGAATTTATCTTTTTTGACTCCGCCCCGTTGATCTGGCAACAGGCATTAGGTCTTGCAACACCGATAAAACATGTGGTTCCAGAACCTTCCGCAACCCTTATAGTAAACTATTTAGATTGCTCAGTTATATCGGTTTAGACTCCTCCCCTTTCGCTCGCCACTACTTAGGGAATGATTATTATTTTCTTTTCCTCCAGCTACTAAGATGTTTCAGTTCGCCGGGTGTTCCAGCTCGCCTTAAAGGTCGAGCTTCCTCTTTCTTCAAAAGAGGGGGTTTCCCCATTCGGAGATCTGCGGGTCAAAGGTTGCTTGCCACCTCACCGCAGCTTATCGCAGGCTGCTACGTCCTTCATCGTCTTCTTATGTCAAGGCATCCACCATACACTCTTAACGAGATTTTCCCACGCTTTTATTTTTAAGCTACAAAAAGCGTGCTTCAGTATCTTGTGACAGCTTCTTTGTCCCGGACGAAAAGATTGGAACAAAGGCACAAGACACCGGATTTACTTTTATATTTTTGATGTCTTTACTCTAACGTTAATTGTTAATGGACTCAGGAGCGCAAAAAAACCGCCGCGGCGGTTCTAAATAATCGCAAAATAGCAGACTTACTTAGAATCGCTTATTAAGATAGTTTTTTAAACTTTTTTGCATAATATTGACGGCTATTTCAGCCCTGTTTTAACTGAGTACAATTATAACTGTTTTTAAAATAATGTCAAGGGGTAAGAGATGCTGTCTTTTTAAACTATAAATTTGGCTAAAAATAAACATTTTTTTATCAATATAAAAACACTTATTTTTATCTTTAATTTTACTTTTTATTTATAAAAATATTTTTTAAAAAGTTTTTCAACATATTTTGTTTTATTACTTTTTTGTTTTAAAAAACTGGTCATAAACCAGTTTTAAAATTATTATAAAAAAATCTTTTTTATCCATCTAAAATAGCCGGGTCTTCCATTTGCCTTAAAGCCACTTCACGACTTATCTCTCCTGATTGATAGAGTTCTTTAATATGCCTATCAAGTGTAACCATTCCCAAAGAAGAGCTGGTTTCCATAACACTTTTAAGCTGTTCTATCTTCCCTTCACGAATCAAATTAGAAACCGCACTGTTGTTAAGAAGAATTTCTCTAGCAGCGGTTCTTCCTCCTTTTTGTCTTAAAAGTAAGCGCTGAGAAATAATAGCCGATAAAACAGATGACAGTTGTGATCTTATTTGTCCTTGTTGGTGAGGTGGAAAGCTATCTATAATTCTATCTATAGTCTGAGCAGCGTTGTAAGTGTGTAAAGTAGCTAAAACCAAATGTCCAGTTTCAGCTAGAGTAACAGCCGTTGCAATTGTTTCTGGGTCTCTCATTTCACCTAGCATAATAACATTTGGATCTTGACGTAAAACATGCTTTAGCCCTGAAGCAAAGCTTATCATATCGGTCCCTAATTGGCGTTGAGAAATAAAACTTTTATTTGCTTTAAAAACATATTCAATTGGATCTTCTAGAGTAATAATATGACGAGCATGATTGTCATTTATATAATTTATCATAGCGGCTAAAGTAGTAGACTTCCCGCAGCCAGTTGGTCCAGTTATTAAAACAAAGCCTTGAGGCATATCTAATAATTCTTTTACAACTGGCGGAAAACCTAACTCTTCAAGAGTTGGCTTAGCTTCGTTTATGATTCTAGCCGCTATCATTACTTGTCCTTTTTCAAAAGCACAATTAACACGATATCTATAATCTTCAACTTGATAGCTTAGATCTAAATCTCTCTTATCTAAAAAACGACCCTTTTGTTCTTTATCTAAAAGGGTATCGAGAAAATTATCAAAATCTAATGAGCTTAAAGGAGAAAAATTAAAATTTGGATCTAAATCATTGGCTTTAATAAGTTGTCCATCAATTCTAAATATCGGACTATGGCCAAAAATTAAATGAATATCAGATGCTTTTTTCTCAGCTGCTAATTTAAAGATGTTGTTTATATCCATATTATTACCATTTCATTTTTTTAAGCCCAGCTAAAGCAGCGGCTACTTGCGCCTCTTGCTTAGAAGAACCCTGTCCGGTTGTTATCAATTCTTCTTCTAAATAAAGTCCAACGGTAAAAATTTTAGCGTGGTCTGGTCCTATTTCATCAATAATTTGATAATGAGGAGTTATGCCTTTTTCTTCTTGTGCCTTTTCTTGAAAATGGGATTTAGGATCAAGATAAGCTTGGTTCTTTAAAATATCATCTAATTTAGAAACAACATTTTTTAAAACAAAATCTTTAGCAGCTTCTATTCCCTTATCTAAATAAAGGGCACCAATTATAGCTTCAATAGCATCAGCTAAAATAAATTGCCTGGATTTTTTGTTTTTATCACGTGCCTCACCTTTTGATAAATACAAATGTTCTTCAACTCCTAGTTCAACTGCTATTTCATAAAGCATTTTAGCGTTAACTAAAGAGGCGCGCCAATTAGTCAAATCTCCTTCTGCGGTATCTTGAAAATTTAAATATAGATATTCAGTCACAATTATTTCTAAAACCGCATCACCCAAAAATTCCAACCTCTCATTGTGTCCAAGTTTAAAATCTGGATGTTCATTTAAATAAGACCTATGCACCAAGGCTTGCCTAATAAGATTTTCATCAGAAAATTTCCAACCAATCTTTTTTTGTAATTTTTCTAAACTGTTTTCTGACATAAATATAGTAATTAAAAAGCAAGAGCTCTGTTTTATCAGAGCACTGCCTACTTATTATCTTCAATATTTAAAGATTCTGCTTCAGATTTTTCAGCCGCTTCTTTTTCGATAGTGGCCTTTAGGGCTTCCGCCTCTTCTTTATTATCTCTTTTTTGAATTTCCGGTTCATCATTATAAAGAGCACCCAAGACGCCATTTATAAATTTACCAGAAGCATCTCCACCGAAACTTTTAGCAACTTCAATTGCTTCATTGATAACAACTCGTGGTGGAATTTCTGTATGGAGCAATTCAAACAAACCTAAACGCAAGATATTCCTATCAATTGCTGTTATTTGATCAAGCGGCCACTCGGTAGCATATTTAATTATATGCTTATCAAGTTCTGAATAATTTTTTACAACTCCTTCAACTAAATTAACCACAAATCCGCCATCATCAAAATTGGGAGCAAAATTAGAAAAATTATCAGCAATCAAATTTTCTAATTTATCATCTTTTTTCCCGTTAAAATCCCAGGCAAACAAAGTTTGTAGGGCAATGGTTCTGGATAAGTGACGATTAGACATATGTATTATTTTTTAGCTGTTTTAGTTGCTTTAACTGTTTTCTTGCTTGCCACCTTTAAAACCTCACGCCCTTTATATGTTCCACAAAAAGAACAAGCTGTATGTGGTTTTCGTTGTTTTCCACACTTAGGACATTTTGTTAAAACAACTTTTTTTAAAGCAAGATGAGCTCTTCCTTTATGAGTTGCTGAATGAGTTTTTTGTTTCTTTGGATTAGCCATAGAATTAAAAATTTATTATTTATTTTTTTAATATTTATATTCTTTCTGGTTTTGGACCAACTGTTTTTTCAAATTCATCTTTTTCAATAGTTTCTTTTTCTAGCAGAAGAGCAACTATTTTTTCTAAACTATCTTTTTGTCCTTCAATTATTTTAAGGGCCCTTTCTTCGCCTTGTTTTATAAAACTACTTATCTCTTCATCAATTTTTTCGGCCGCCTTTTCACTATAATTTCTCTGCTCGTGAATTTCGCGTCCCAAAAAAATCATTTCTTCTTTTTCGCCATAAGTTCTTGGCCCTAAATTATCACTCATACCATAATCTGTTACTAAGCTACGGGCTAAAGCAGTCGCTCGACGTAAATCAGAAGTCGCTCCAGTAGTTACTTCTCCAAACACCTCTTTCTCTACTAAATATCCAGATAATAAAACAGCGATTTCGGAAATAAATTCTGATTTTGAATGCATGTGTCTATCTTCAGTTGGTGCTTTTAAAGTATAGCCTCCCGCACTACCACGTGCAATAATAGAAATTTTATGAACAGGATCAGCGTCTGGTAAAAAGTGAGAGACAAGAGCATGTCCAGCTTCGTGATAAGCGGTGATCTTTTTTTCTTTATCATTTATAACTCGGCTTTTTCTTTCCGGGCCTATCATCACTTTTTCTATTGATTCAAAAAGATCCTCATTATTAATTTCTTTCTTGTTTTCTCTAGCTGCCAAAATGGCCGCTTCGTTTAAAATATTAGCTAAATCAGCTCCAGAAAAACCAGCTGTCCTTTCGGCAATTTTTTTTAAATTAACATTTTCTGCTAGTGGTTTTTTACAAGCATGCACCTTTAAAATATCCTCTCTGTCCTTAAGATCTGGCAAGTCTATCATCACACGTCTATCAAAACGACCTGGACGAAGTAAGGCTGGATCTAAAACATCTGGCCTATTAGTTGCCGCAATAACGATTACATTGTGTGTTGTTTCAAAGCCATCCATTTCTACTAATATCTGATTTAATGTTTGTTCTCTTTCGTCGTGACTACCACCTAATCCTGCTCCACGACGACGACCAACAGCATCTATTTCGTCAATAAAAATAATACAAGGAGATATTTTTTTTGCTTTTTCAAATAAAGAGCGAACCCGAGAAGCACCCACACCAACAAACATTTCTACAAACTCTGATCCAGACATGTGAAGAAATGGAACCTTGGCTTCTCCGGCAACCGATCTGGCTAATAAAGTTTTTCCTGTCCCAGGTGCTCCTAACAATAAAACTCCTCGTGGTATTTTTGCTCCTAAATCATGAAATTTTTTAGGGAATTTTAAAAATTCAACAATTTCTGCTAATTCTTCTTTAGCCTCCTTGGCACCAGCTACATCTTTAAAGGTGGTACGATTTTTTTCATCAGCTTTAAAATCTTTAGCATTTGACTGACCAAAACTCATGGCTCGCGAATTTGCTCCTTGAACTCCGCGCATCATAAAGAAAATAAAGAAGCCAACTAGTAAAAATGGCAACAAGAAAGGCAGGATATTTATTAAAAAATATGTCCATAAACTTTCTTCTTCTACTGAAATATTAACCCCTAACATTTTTTCAGCATCAACTTGATAATTATTTAAAAGAGAAGATAATGACTCACCTGTTTCTTTTAAAACTGATTGCCTGCTACCATCTTTTAAAGTTACCGCCAATTTATCTCCAGAGATAAGAATTTTTTCTACCTGTTCATTATTAATTTGATTAACCAAAGACTCTAAACCAACTGTTTCTACTTTTCCTGAATTACCAGAAAAGACACTGAAAATAGAGGTAATTATCAGAAAAATGAGAAAAAAAACTAAAAAATTTTGAATTAATTTTTTCATTATATTAGTAAATGATTATTTTTTCGTAATACTTTTATTATAAATGATAACAAACCATAAAGCAATTATAAATAAAAATAATATTTTTCCTACGAAAACGCCCGATAAATCGGACGCTTTCTTGTTCTAACAAGTTTTAAGATGTTATTCTTTATCCGTTTTTTCTATTTTAACTTTTTTTTCTTTCTTGTCTTTCTTTTCATCTTTTTCTACTTTTTCTTTTACTTTCTTAACTGGTTTTTCTGAAACAACCGATTCTTTCTTATCTTTTGTTTTCTCATCAACTAATTTTAATCCTAAACGATGTTCAGCTGGAGAAATGCTAACAATTTCAAAATCACGAACCTCATCTGCTTTATATAAATCAGATATCTTATCTTTAGCACCAACGTTCAATAAACTAATATGAGCCAAGCCATGAATTTCTTCATCAAGCTTAACAAAAAGACCGAAAGGATTAACTTTTAAGATGGTGCCAGGAACAGTTTGTCCCACCTGATATTTAGCGCTAGCCTCTAACCAAGGATCAGTTAATAATTTTTTGGCACTTAAAAATACTTTAGCTCCATCAATAGAAATTATTTCTGCCTTTATACTGTCACCAACCTTATACATTTCACTTGGTGAGTCAATTCTCTGCCAAGCTAATTCAGAGATATGAATTAAACCTTCTATTTCTTCGCCAAAGGTAACAAATACACCAAAATTAGTAATCGCGGTAATTTTTCCATCAACTTGAGACCCAATTTGATATTTATCAAGAGCTGGTTTTTGTTTCTTATTCCAAACATCTTTTTCGCTAAAAATAATCTTATTATCCTCTTCGTTAAGAGTAATAACCATAACTTCAAATTCTTGGCCAACAAAAGATTTTAATTTTTCTAAAATTTTGCTTTTATCACCGCCAGAGATACGTGGATAATTTTCTGGAGCTAATTGTGATACTGGTAAAAAGCCGTCGATTTGGCAATAACGACTTAACAACCCACCCTTATTAGCATCGGCTATTTTAACCTTAATAGTTGTTTTATCTTTAAAAGCTTGACGCAATTTAGCCCAAGCTTTCTCTTGACCAACTAAACGAAAAGAAAGCTCTATTTCGCCATTTTCATTTTCTTCATCAATAACAGCTGCCTCAATTTCATCGCCTGGTTTTAAAGAAGAAAATTCTTCAACTTCATTATAAAGTTCTGGGCCACGAACAATCCCCATTAAAACTCCGTCTATATCTAAAGTAACTTCTGCTTTAGAAGCGGTAACAACTTTTCCTTTAATGATATCGCCAACTTGAGGAATTTTTATTTCGTCTTTCTCTAACAGTTTAGCAAATTCACTGCTATCTGAGATTTTATTGTCTTCCATATGATTTTTATAATTGGCAAACTTTTTTTAATAAATAAAAAAAGCTCACTTAACTTATCCTTGCAGATAAGTCCTTCGTCCACCTTGGCTTTAAAACCTAAAAACGAAAGATTTATTAAAGGTGTAATATTTATTTTTATAGTGTTTTAAGTATAGATAAAAAACTGATCTTTGTCAACTTGCTTTTATTTGTTAAAAGAAAGCATTTCTTCAAACAACTCTCTATCATTCATTAATCTCAACACTTTATTTTGCCCTCCCAACTTGTTCTTTGATTCCAGCCAATCTCGAAAAAGATTTAAACGAGCTTTTACCAACTTCAAACGTCCCAGTGTCATGTCTTTATACCTTTTAGCTTCATAGTCAGAATTAACTTGTTGCAATTCTTCATCTAAAATTTGAGCAAAACTTTCTAAATTCTCTGGCTCTTTTATAAACTCAATAAGCCATTCGTGTCTTCCTTTAATATTTTCAGCAGCAAAAATTGGAGCAACGCTATAATCTTGAATACTAGCACCTGTTTTAAGACAAGTCGCCGCTAAAGCTTTATTAGCATTATCAACCATCAATTCTTCACCAAAAACATTAATAAAACTTTTTATTCTTCCACTTATAACTATACGATATGGCTTCAGGCTAGTAAATTTAACCGTATCACCAATTAAATAACGCCATAAACCACCACTAGTGGAAATAACCATGGCATAATTTTTATCAAGTTCAACTTGACCAATTGAATAGGCTCTAGGGTCTGGTTTGTTTAAATCTTCTAAAGGAATAAATTCGTAAAAAATTTCATAATCAAGAAGAAGTAACATATCTGACTTATCTTTTTCGTCACCAATACCAAAAAATCCTTCTGCTGAACTATATATCTCAAAATAATTCATTTTTGGACCACAAATTTCCTTAAACTGTTCAAGATAAGGGCCAATTGCTATCCCGCCATACATAAATAACTCTAAATTAGGCCATAAATCTGTTATTTTTTTACCAGTAGTTTTTTCTATCTTCCTTAAAAGAACTAAAACCCAAGCTGGAACACCAGCTAAAGCCACCACATTTTCATCTTTAGTTTCAGAAACTATTTTTCCAAGCTTAGCCTCCCATTCTTGCATTATTGCAGTCTTAACACTAGGAACACGCATCATTATTTGTACCCAGGCGGGTAACTTAGACATAATAATTGCCGAAACATCACCACAAATATTTTCAGAATTTAAATCATCTTGACGCTTTGAGCCACCAAGACTTAAAACTTTTCCATAGAAAATTTTTGAATCTGGATAGTTTTTAAAATAAGCTGAGAAAGCATCTCTTCCCGCAGCATAATGACAACGTTGCAGAGAATTATGCGTTACCGGAATAAATTTACTTTTGTCGCTTGTTGTTCCGGCTGATTTGGAAAACATTTTTATTTTTCCAGGCCAAATAACATTTTTTTCACCTTGTCTAGCTCTAGTTATCCAGGGCTTTAAATCATCATAAGAAAAAATTGGTACCTGATTTTGAAATTCTTCATAAGCTTCTGAAAAATTATTTTTCTCTAGTATCTTGTCAAAGTCATAGTACTTGCCAAAGGCTGTTTTGTTTCCATGTTTAATTAAATAAAAAAAATTATCCGCCTGTGTTTCCAAGGGATATTTTTTAAACTTTTCTAAACGATATAATCTAGTTTTAAATAAAAAAAGCAAAAATTGACTGACAAATTTCATAATCTAAAAAATTTAATATCTTATTTTTTTATTATATCTCCCTTGAAAACAAAGGTCAAAACAAGAGATATTCCAAATCATTGACTAAATTATATAAATATTGTAATGTAAG
>CAZFUP010000011.1:0-19031 GCA_964522055.1 uncultured Gammaproteobacteria bacterium | reverse complement strand
GCTTTTAATTTTGCCGAAGAAGCTCATCGCGGACAAGTAAGAAAAAACGGCGAGCCTTATATCCAACACTCTTTGCACACTGCTTATATTTTAGCTGAAATAAAGGCTGATTTAGCTACAGTGACCTCTGGAATATTACACGATGTTCCGGAAGATACTGAAAAAACATTAGAAGAAATAAAAGAAAAATTTGGAAATGATGTTTATAACTTAGTAAAAGGAGTTACTAAATTAGGAAAAATAAAATATAGAGGAATAGAAAGATACCGAGAAAATTTAAAAAAAATGTTCTTGGCCATGACTAGTGATTTGCGAGTTATTTTTATTAAATTCTGTGATCGCCTTCACAATTTACGTACTCTTGAAAACCTTCCTCCAGAAAAAAAGAAACGTATTGCTCAAGAAACCTTAGAAATATACGCGCCAATTGCTGGTCTACTTGGTATTGGACGTCTCAAATGGCAAATGGAGGATATTTGTTTTAAATATCTTTATCCAGAAAAATTTCATGAAATTGAATATAAATATGAAGTAGAAAAGAAAGTAGAAAGAAATCGTTTTTTCCAAAAAATAAAAGACATTTTAATTCCTAAACTAGAAGAAGCAAATATTAAATATGAAATTGAGGTTCGTTTCAAACATTTATACAGCATATATCGAAAAATGCAGGAAAAAGATAAGGAGTTTCATGAAATATATGATGTTTTTGGTCTTCGTCTTATTGTGCCAACAATAAACGATTGTTATAAAGCTTTAGGTATAATCCATACTCTTTGGCGACCAAAATCAAACCGTTTTAAAGATTACATCGCTGTACCAAAACCAAATGGTTACCGCTCTTTACATACCACTATTTTTGGACCAGAAGGCAAACTAGCGGAATTCCAAATTCGTACGCAAGAAATGCACGAAGAATCTATTTATGGTCTATCTGCTCATTGGTATTACAAATCAAGAAATGAAAATATAGGCTATCAACAACCATCTTGGGTAAGAGAAATTATTGAAATACAAAAAGAAATAAGTAACACTAATGAACTGGTAAAAAATATCAAAATGGACATCTTTCGTGACAGAATTTTTGTCTTCTCTCCTAAAGGGGATGTTTTTGAACTACCAGAAAAAGCTACTCCAATTGACTTTGCCTATGCTGTCCATAGTAATATAGGAAACAAAGCCTCAGGTGTTATAATAAATGACAAACTAGGAAAGTTAGACCAAGAATTAAAAAATGGCGACATGGTACAGATTATTATTGAAAAAAATCGCCAACACCCCAATAAAGACTGGCTAAAGTTTGTAAAAACCAGGCGAGCCCGTGATAGAATAAAACAATTTGCCAAACAATCAAGCTTTGATAAATTTAAACATTTACTGCCTGGAATGAAAGAGAAACATCATTAATATCTTTTCTTTAACATAAAAACCCTCTTTAAAAGAGGGTTTTTATATTTAAACAGTAATAAAGATTACGGACGCATATTGCTTTCCGGCAATTTGCCGATTCGACGCAAATGCTCATTTTTCTTACTCAAAGCTAAGCTAGTCAAAGCATACTTTTTTTGTAATCTTTTAGTCTGCTTTGGCTCAACATGTTGTTTGGATCTGGCTTTTTCCAATCTCTTACTATTTTTTAAGCTCTTTTTGAACTTACGTAAAAAACCTTCAAAACTTTCTCCTGGTTTTCTTTTAAAATCCGCCATACAGTCCACCTTCCTTTCTATTAGTTAATTTTTTCTCAATTAATTTATCTTTTTTAGCAAGACGATCTTTTATTTTCTTAAAAACTACTGTTTCTTGAGCACCCGAATCCATGTCTCGCATTAAAATTGTCTCATCTAATATTTCTTTTTTTCCTAAAATAAGACTTGTTTTTGCTTTCATTGCAAAAGCTTCTTCAAGTTGAGTCTTTAAACTATCTGAAGCAAATGATTGGCGCACATTAAACCCTGCTTTTCTAAGATCTTGAAACAATTGCAAGGCCTTAAGTTTTGCCTGGTCTCCCAATTGAGCAATGAAGATTATATCCTTTTCATCTGAATTTGTCAAAAGGTGCTTATCTTTCAACTTGGCAATAGTTCTTTCAATACCAAGAGACAAACCAACCGCTGGCACGCTTGGCCCACCCATACTTTCTATTAAAGAATCATATCGTCCGCCCCCACCAAGAGAAAATTTACTCTGTGGCACCCCATCTTCACCAATAGGCCAAAATTCAAAAACAGTATCATTATAATAATTTAAACTACGAACTAAATACGGATTAAAATTATAATTTATACCTAACTCGTCTAAAACCTCTAAAGTCTTAGCTAGATATTCACGGCTTTCATCTGATAAATAATCAGCAATTTGAGGAGCTCCTTCACGTAACTTAACACAAGATTCTTCTTTGCAATCAAGCAAGCTTAAACAATTTTTTCCTAAATTATTTTTACAAACATTACAAAGCTTAGAACGTCGTCCTCTTTCTTTATAAAAAGCAGATAATTTTTTTTCATATTCACGACGACAATCAGCTGACCCTAGGCTATTTATCTGAAGCTGAACATCAATTTTTAATTCTTCAAAAAAATTATTAGCAATAGCAATTAAGATAGCTTCTGTTAAAGATTTTTTCTCGCCAATAATTTCTAAATCAAATTGGGTAAATTCACGATAACGACCAGATTGTAATTTTTCATGACGAAAAACTGGACCGATGGAAAAAAATCTAGCAGCCGTTTGATTTTCAAATAACTTATTTTCAATATAGGCTCGTATTATCCCCTGGGTAAGTTCGGGACGCAAAACACTTTTTTCACTTTTTTCACCTTCTACAAAATAAAATTCTTTATCATTGTTTTTGCGCGTTGATTTCTTGTATAAATTAAAGTTTTCCAAAATTGGTGTTTTCACCAGTAAAAAACTATAAAGCTTAGCTAAATTAGAGGCCGTATCAACAACGTGGCTATAGGCTGCTTGCTCTGATGAAATATAATCCTTCATTCCTAAAAGACGAGGTACAGTTTTTTCAGCACGATCCTCTTTTTTTCTAACAGTTGTTTTTTCAGCATTTTTTTTCTGTCTAGGCATAGGAAATTAAATGTTAAATAAAATTATTGATATTGTGGCCAATATTCTTGATTAAAAAATTGCAAACTATTTATAGGCCAACCTCGAAATAAAACTTTTCCAATAATAAAATTTTTGTTTACTGGTCCAAAATAACGAGAATCTTTGGAAGCACCGCGATTATCTCCTAAAACATAATATTCATCGTCATCTAAAGAAACTTTCTCCTCATCTTGATTATAAGTAATATTACCACTTGTTAAGTAATCTTCCTTTAAAACCAAACCCTCTTTATTCTCTTGATTAAAAATAATTACTTGCCCATCTTTTATTTGAACTTCTTCACCGGGCAGGCCTATAACTCTTTTTATAAAATATTCTTGCGGATTGCGGGGATAACGAAAAACTATTACTTGTCCACGTACGGGTTCATTAAAACGATAGCTTAACTCATCAATAATTAAATATTCATGGTCATAAAAAGTTGGCTCCATAGAAGCTCCTTTTACAAAAAACGGCTGAATCAAAAAATAACGAACAGGAATAATAATGGCGGCGGAGATTAAAACGATATTTAAAATTTCCCAAACAAAAAGAAAAAATTTTTTCATAATATTGTTAGCAAACAAATTTTAGATAAAAACAAGAGATAAAATCAATCCGAATTGTACCAGAATTTTGAAAAAAAATCAAATCACTATTTTTTACTAATATTAAAAAATAAACATCGCATCGCCATAACTAAAAAAGCGATATTTTTTTAAAATAGCCTCCTGATAAGCTTTTTTAATTATCTGGCGAGAAGCCAAAGCAGACACCAACATCAGTAAGCTAGATTTTGGTAAATGAAAATTAGTAATCAGCGCATCGGTTACTTTAAAACGATAACCTGGATAAATAAAAATATCTGTCCAAAAAGATTGCTTTTTTAAATTATTTAAAGATTTTATTCTTTCCCAATCAAGTGACTCTAGAGCACGGCAACTAGTTGTTCCAACAGGAATTACTCGTCCACCATTTATTTTAGTTTTTAAAACTTCTCTTATTGTTGTCGCTTTTATCTCTAAGAATTCACTATGCATTCTATGCTCAGTTATTTCTTCTGTTTTAAAAGGAGCAAAAGTTCCTAGTCCAACATGAAGAGTAATAGTTACTATTTTAACTCCTCTTTTTCTTATATCTTGTAAAAGTTTCTTGGTAAAATGAAGACCGGCGGTTGGAGCAGCTGCCGATCCAATCTTATTTAAAGAAGCAAAAACTGTCTGATATCTATTTTTATCTTCAGGATCTTTTGCAGTTCTTTTTATATAAGGTGGCAAAGGAACTTCTCCTATTTTATCAATTTCTTGCCAAAATTTATTACCCTTTAAATTAAATTCTACTTGCCAAGTACCATCATTGTTATCTGTTAAAACAACTGCTTTTAAATTTTTTCCTAAATTAATTTCTAAACCAACCTTAACCCTACCTTTCAATAAGCACTCCCAGATAGAATTTGTCATCTTTTTATGTAAAAAAACCTCAACAGCGCCACCACTTTCTTTTTTAGCTCCTTTAAGCCTGGCCTTAAAAACTCTGGAATCGTTTAAAACTAATAAATCTCCCGGCTGTAAATATTTTTTTATATCATAAAAATGCTCATGTTTAGTCCGACCATTTTTTCTATCAAGCAACAAAAGCCGCGAGTGGTCTCGCGGTTTGATGGCTTTTTGAGCAATTAACTCTAAAGGTAGATTATAATCAAAATCCTTAAGTTTTAAAAACATAATTTTAAAGCAAAGCGGCTTGATCTTTATTGCTTAAACCTAAATGCTGATAACCAAGATGGGTAATAATTCTACCACGCGGCGAACGATCCAGAAAACCAAGTTGCATTAAATAAGGTTCATACATATCTTCAATAGTTTCCCTTTCTTCGCCGGTTGAAGCGGCTAAAGTATTGAGTCCAACTGGCCCACCTTTAAACTTTAAAGCAATTGTCTCTAAAATTCGTCTATCTATTAAATCAAGGCCAAGCTCATCAACTTCTAACATTTTAAAAGCAGCCAAGCAATCTGATATAGTAATTCTGCCATCACCCTTAACTTCACAATAATCACGTACTCTTTTAAGAAGACGATTGGCAATACGTGGCGTCCGACGGCTACGCTTAGCAATCGCTGTTAAAGCTTCTTTTTCTATTTCTGTGCTTAAAATTTTAGCACTTCTTGAAATAATTTTTTCTATATCTTCGTTTTCATAAAAACTTAAATGATGAGTGATACCAAAACGATCACGTAAGGGGGCTGACAACAGACTAGCTAAAGTTGTTGCTCCAATAATTGTAAATTTTGGCAAATCTAAACGCAGCGTTCTAGCACTTGGCCCCTTGCCCATAACAATATCTAAAGCATAGTCTTCCATAGCGGGATATAAAATTTCTTCTATCGTCTTATGAAGACGATGAATTTCGTCTATAAAAAGAATATCCCCCTCTTCTAGATTACTTAAAATTGCTGCCAAATCTCCGCTTTTCTCAATAGCCGGGCCAGAGGTAACCTTAATTCCAACTCCTACCTCGTTAGCAATAACATGGGCTAAAGTAGTTTTACCTAAACCAGGAGCGCCATAAAGCAAAACATGCTCTATTGGTTCTTTTCTCTTCTTAGCTGCCGTAATTGCAATTTCTAAATTAGCTTTAATCCTTTCTTGACCTATGTATTCTGTTAAAGTTTTAGGACGCAAAGATAAATCCAAAGCCTCGTCGCCTTTTCTTTCTATAGGACTAATTAATCTATTATCGTTTGGCATAATTTTATCTTTAATATTAAATCTGCTTTCTATTGTAACTAATGCTGTCTAAATTCACAAATAGAATTAAAATCACAATATTTACATTTTAAACTTGGTTTTGGTGGAAATTCTCTTTTTTTAATAGCAGCTATCTCTGATTGAATTTCTAATTTTAATTTTGTTATATCCTTAGCGCTAGCAGAAAAAGATAATTTCTTTCCACTTTCTAAATAATAATAACTTAGAGTGCTCACTTTTATATTCAAAAACTCTTCAATGAATAATTGATATAAAATTAATTGACGTTTTTCTGAAAATTCTAATTTATTTTTAGTTTGCCCTGTTTTATAATCAACAATTTCTAAACTGCCATCAGGCAATTTATCAATTCTATCAATCGCTCCTTTTATAATATCGCCACCAATTTTAAAAGAGAATTTTTTTTCTAAATAAAGTATTTCTTGCGGTGGATTATTTTCATAATTACCCCAGAATTTTTCTAAAACATCTAGTCCTCTCTTTCGATATTCTTCCCTGTTTTCTTTGCTCGGATAACCATCATTTTGCCAAAACTCATCATAAATTTGAAACAAACGCTCTTTATTTAAATAATCTTTTATTTTTTTCTGACTAGAATCTTTTTCAAGCTCTCCAAAAAGAGTTCCTTCCATTTTCTGACGTTCACTTAAAACAGGTAAAAGAAAATTATATAAAGTGTTATGAAGAACACGACCAAAAATTAAACTTGCTTTATCAGTAGAGGCGGGTATTTTTAAAACAAAAGCAAACTTATACTGTAATGGACAAGTTGAAAAAGCCATTAGCTGTGAAAAGGAGAATTTATTAGGCAAGGGATATTTTTCAGCCGCTGTCTTTTCTGGCCCAAGGGATATCTCCCGAGAATTTAAATAGTGCAGATCACGTAAAAATTCATTTTTTTGAGAAAGTTTTATTTCGGGGCTAAGAACGCTCTCTAAATTCATTTCAGAGATAAAGCGCGAAGGTTTTTTTTCTCGCGCACCACCATAGTCTTTGGCGCCGGTAAGAAATAGAGCTTCTTTGGCACGAGTAGCGGCAACATAAAATAAACGTCTTTCTTCTTCAGTATGAGCATCTAAACTAATAATCACTTGTTCTCTTATTAAATCATCAGGTAAAGGAATTTTTTCTCCGCGATTAATGGTTGGGAATTTCTTATCAACTAAATTAACAATAAAAACATACTTAAATTCTAAACCCTTAGCTCCATGGACTGTCATTATTTTAACCGTTTCCATGTCAGCAAAATCTAATTTTAAAGCTCCAGTTTCACCCGCCTCTAATTCTAAATTAATAGACTGTAAAAAATCTGAAAGACGTAGATCAGCTTCCATTTCTTCTAAGTTTTTTATCTTCTTATAAAATTGATTTAAATAAGAATAAGATTCTAAATCCTTGTCTGGATCTAGGCCTGCCAGCAAGCCAGAATCATAAGCAAAGCTTAAAAATATCTTTGTCGTTTTTTCTTTTTCTGCTAAAACCGAATGCTTGTTTATTAAAGATAGAAGCTTATTAACATTTTTATAAGTTTCTGGACTAAGATTTTTTATATTCTCAATATTTTCCAAAGCTTCATATAAAGACCAAACTTTACGAGTAGCTATTTTATTAATTTCAATTAAATCTAAATGAGAAACCTTAAAAATATCCATATTTAAAACCCTAAAGAGAGAGGTTGATTCATGATAGTTATCAAGTAAACGGAAATAAGCTAAGATATCTAAAATTAAAGGTTTGTAATAAAGTCCGCGCCAAGACATAAACTGATTGGGTATATTATAGCGATTTAATTCTTTTACATAAGCGTCAGCCGTGTCATTAGCTCTAACTAAAATAGCAAAATCAGACCAAGAAATCGGTTCTTTGTCATCTTTCTGACTTTCATATATTTCTAAAATTTTCCAAGCAACAAAAGAAAGCTCTTCATCAGCTAATGAAAAGTTAAAAAAATTAACAGCTGGCCCTAATTCTGGGTTAGCAGAAAAATCTTTTTTTGCTAGTAGTTGCTTATTTATTTTCAACTTGGTTTCTAAACGATTAGGATTATTATGTTGAATAAAGTGATAAGCTTTATCTAAAATTTCCTGTCGCGAACGATAATTTTCTGTAAGAACTAATTCTAAGGCATCAGGAAAATCATCTTTAAACTGCATGATATTAGAAATAGAAGCACCGCGAAATTTATAAATAGCTTGATCGTCATCACCAACCACTAATAAATTATTCTCCGGATAAGACAAAAGCTTTACCAGTTCATATTGAGCCCAATTAGTATCTTGGAATTCGTCAACCATTATATAACGGAATTTTTGATGATAATAACGTAAAATATTTGGCCTAGTTTTTAAAAGCTTCAAGGTATAAATAATTAAATCACCGAAGTCAAGATAATTATTATCAATTAACAACTGATTATACGTTTGATAAGCTCCCGCGAGTTCTTGTAAACGATTTATTTCCATTTCATCATCTTCGCTTTCATAATCTCCCACTTCTTCTTTTTTTCCTTTTTTTATCTTATTTAAACCCGGTTTTTTATTTCCAGTTTGGCATTCTTTTACATACTGCAAGTATTCTTCAGGAGAAACATTTTCATCCTTAAGACGAGAAAAATGGCGTAATAATTCAGAGATAAACTTGCCTGGATTTCCTAAAGGACGATAATAATCTAAATTAAACTTATCAAGGTTCTTTTTTATAAGAATCCACTGTTCAGTTTCTGTTAGTAATTTGAAATTATACCCCAAGCCAATATCTAAAGCATGTTCACGTAAAAGCCTTTCACTAAAACCATGAAAAGTGTTAATCCATAAATCAACATAACCATAAGGCAGTAATCCGTAGGCCCTTTCCTCCATTTCACCAGCCGCTTTTTCAGTAAAAGTTAATAATAATATTTCTTCAGCAGACGCTTTTTTCTCTGATAATAAATAAGCTAAACGATTAATTAAAACGGTTGTTTTGCCAGTTCCCGCTCCAGCCACTATTAAAAGAGGTCCCTTATCATGAGTGACTGCTTCTAATTGTTCTTTATTTAATTTTTTTAACAAGTCCTGAGACATAGAAATATTAAAATTTTAAGATATTTTTTAGTGTTTTCTCATTAACATCACCAATTACTGCTAAATTCAACCCTTTATCTATGAAAATCTTTTGTGCTATTTTTCTCAAATCATCAGCACTTATCTTTTTAATCTTTTTCAACATTTCTCCGGGCGTTAAAATTTCTTGTCGAGAAATTGCCTGTTGCGCATACCAAACTGCCAGATTATCGCTTGCTTCCATTTGTAAAACAACTCTTCCTTGTAAAATATCTTTAGCTCTTTTAAGTTCGCTTTTTGAAATAAGTTCTTTAGTTATTTTTTTATATTCTTTTAAAATAATTTCTAAAGCTAAGGCTACTTTATCTTTAGGCACGCCCGCTTGAGTTACTAAATAACCAGAATTTTCATAAAATTCCGTACTAGTTCTAACAAAATAAGCTAAACCCTGCCTTTCGCGTAAATTAATAAACAAACGAGAACTCATTGATCCGCCAAGAATAATAGAAAGCAGTTTAAGTTTAAATTCATCTGGATGGCCAACTTTAAAGGTTCTTACTCCTAAGGCTAAAGTTATCTGGTCAGTCTTTTTATGAGCAACCTTTAATTGCGGTTTCACTTGTTTTTCCGAAAGGGATGGCTGTTTATTAAATTTATGAGAAGAAAAACCAGAAAAAAGAGTTCGTATAGTTTTTTTATCATCTGTCTTTATCGCTCCAGCTAAAACCAAATAAGCACTCCGCGCTCCATACTGTTTGTTTAAATATTTGATAAAATCCTCTCTTTTAAAACGTAAAATATTTTCTTTAGTACCGATAGTATCCCAACCAGCCGAGGTATCACCATATAAACATTCTTCAAAAACATCTTCAATGTGCAAACGAGGATTATCTTGATACATGTTAAGTTCTTCTATTATAACCCCCTTTTCTCTTTCAATTTCCTCTTCTTCAAACTTAGAATTAAAAAGCATATCGCTTAAAATATCCAAAGCCTTGGTTAGCTTATTATTAGCTACCTTTATCCAATATCCAGTATATTCCTTAGAAGTAAAAGCATTATACTCTCCACCCAAAGAATCAAGTTCTGATGATAAAATTAGGGTATTAGGTCTTTTTTTAGTCCCCTTAAAAAACATATGCTCTAAAAAATGAGAAATACCGTTGTTTTCTTTATTTTCATGACGAGAACCTGTCTTAAAAATAACTAAAATAGTACTAGTTTTAGATCCTTTTGTCGGAATTGTTATTAATGGCACCTTATTACTTAAAAGTGTTTTTTTATAATTATTCATGTTTTTTATATTTAATGAGTATAGATGTTCTAAACTTATCACATTTTTGCTATAATTTAAAGGAGTTAAATAATTACTTTTTTTCTAAACAAGTTTTATATGTCTTATAAAATAAAAGATCAAAACATTGTCATTAATCATAGTCGCCAATACAAGATTTTATCCGTTAGAGATTTGCCAAACGAAGAAAAACCACGAGAAAAATTAATTCAGACAGGGACCAGTTCTTTAAGCTCGGCTGAGTTGTTAGCAATAGTTTTAGGTGTTGGAACTAAAAAAGAAGATGTTTTATTAATGGCAAACCGCTTACTACGCGAATATGGAGAAAAGGGTATTGTTTATCAAAAAGATCCAAAAATAATTGAAAAAGACTTAAAAATACCTCTTATTAAAGCTTGCCAAATAGTTGCCTGCTTTGAACTTGGCCGTCGTTTTTATCAAAAGAAACCAGGCGCTTCAATAACAATTAGAAACGCTAAACAAGCCTACAGTCATTTAAAAGACATGGGAACTTTAAGAAAAGAACAAATTCGCTGTTTATATTTAAATGTTCACTATCAACTAATCCACGACGAAGTTATCTCTATCGGAACACCAGATGCCTCCCTTTTACAAATAAAAGAGATATTTCGTCCATCTTTAGAATACTCAGCCGCCGCTATTATCATCGCCCATAATCACCCATCAGGTGTTTTAAAAGCTAATAAAACTGATTTAGAAATTACCGAAAGAATAAAAGAGGCTGGCAATTTATTAGATATAGAAGTTTTAGATCACCTTATTATTGGAAAAAACAAATTTATTAGTCTAATCCAATAAAAATTAACACATGTCTCTTAAATATAATATAAAAAACAAACTTCACCTTTTAAAAGACGAGGAAAGCGTAAAATTTCATGTCGCTAATAATGATTATTTTGGAACTATTGCTACTGTCATTAGTCTTTTAAAACAAAACTCACAAAAAACAAACCGTCAGCAAAAAGAAAAATTAGACGGTTTATTTGATGAATTAGAAAAAGATTTGTTAATCTTGCAAAAAAATTATCAAATCAGCGCAAAAACCAAAAAGACAAAAAGAATGCCGAAGGGCAAACTTAAAAGCCAATGATCAAGCATCATTAAAACAAATAAGGCAGCGATAAGCGCTAAAGAAAAATCTTCTCTTCGTCCGCGTTTAATTAAAAAGAAGAGGAAAGAAAAAAAGGCTAAAAGGGAAAACAAGCCAGTTTCAGAACAAAGAAGTAAAAAGAAATTATGAACAGGCTGATAATCCCAAACTGCCTTTTTATTATTATCCGCTAAAGATAGAGCTGTATGATAATTACCGATCCCTACCCCAAAAGGGAAATTATCTTTTAACAATTCCCTGGATTCAAGCAAATAAGTATAGCGATCATTAATAGATTTTTGTTCTAATCTGGTTTCAACCTCTATTCGCGCCGATACTAATTCTTGAAAAGGTAGAGCGACTATTCCTGCTAGAACTAAAGTAAAAAATATTAAAGCAATAAATCGGCCCAAAACCCATTTATCATAAAAGCAAATCAAGGTAATTAATAAAACTAATAGACCAACTATAAGAGCTATCCAAGCTGCCCGAGAAAAAGAAAAGAATAGGGCATAAAGACCAACAAAATAAAAAACAAATAAAAAAATAGATGACCAAATTTGCCGCGAACCGTTTAAAATTTTCTTCTTTGCCAGCAGATAGGCTACCAAAATTAAAGAAATAGCCAAGACTCCACCCAAAATATTAGGATGATCAAAACCACCATAAGCTCTCAACCATCTACCACTTATTGTCTCTACTACAGACTCTCCTAAATCAGCAGGATTATGGCTAGCTAAACCCAAGTATTTGCAAGCCGGAGCAGATTGAGTAAAAAACTGGTATATAGCTAAACAAGAATGCAAAAAAATACTGCTTAAAAAAACGTAAACTAAAGTTACTTTATTAATAACGGCATCCTGATAATTTTTTTTCTCTACTCCCAGATAAACAATAGAAAAAACTGATAAAGCTGCCAACAGGATAAAAAAATGGAAAAAGCCTAGTGATTTATCGGGCGCTTTCAAAATAGATAATAGAGAAAATAAAGAAAAAATAGCAAGAGAATAAAAAATTGCTTTATCAAAATGTTTAAATGTTTTTTCCTTAAATTGTCTAAAAACAAAAAGAGCAAATATTAAAATTAGCAATCCGTGACTAATATAAAAACTAATCTCCTGATAATTTATCTCTCCTGATCGCAAAATAAACTTAGTCTGCAAGGGAAGAAAAAAAACAAAAAGATAAGTAAGATAAGCTATTGCTTTACGCAGATATTTGCTGAAGTTTGTTTCCATATTTTTCTAAATATTCTTGGCGATTATCACGTAAATAAAGCTTTAAAACCTTATTATTAATAACAACGCCAACAGAATTATTAGCCGCCATTTTCAATTCAGCTGCCATAATAAGTAATTGAAAATTCTTAGCCAAGTCTTCTAATATATTAAAAAATTTATAAACTAATAGATTCTTTTTCTCTTTATTCTTTAAATCAAACCGAATTTTATCATTAAAAAATAATTTGTTATCTTGTAAAAATCTTTCGTAAGTCTTGTTTTTATTATACAACACAACTAAGCTTCTCAGCCAATAAAAAAAATATGGATCTTCTGGTTTAAGTTGTAAATTATCTAAATTTAAAGAATCAGAACTTATATAAAAACTTAAACAAATTTTATCTCTCTTGTCACCTTTTTTAGGACGACTATTTAAAATTGCCGCTAAACCAGCGCAATATAAACGAGTTAGCCATAAGCGCCTAGGTTTGCTAATAATTACAAAATCTATATCGCTACCATCGCGCAAATTATATGACCCTAAAGAATTTCCTAGTAAAATAAGCTGAACAAAGGGACAAAGGGAAAATAAAAAAGAAAAATGTTTAGCTTTTTTTAGTTTTCTTTTTGTATAATTATAACGTTTTTTACGAACATTAATAATACTATTTCTTCCTGATAAAAAAATAAGTCCTTGCTCTTTACAAACATCATCCATGCTATCTAAAAGAAAAAGAATTTCTTTAAAAGAAAACTTCTTATCAAGATAATGCCAAATTTCTAAAGGTGTTAAGGGGTAGTCAAACAGATCAAAAAAGGCAAGTACTTCTTTTATCTTTTTTTTTAAATCAAGTTCTTGACCTAAGGCAGCTATCATTTTCTTAAGAATTATTTTTAGGCTTATCAATTTTTAGAATTTCTACCTTTGCTTCTTTTCCGGTAATTTTTGTAATATCTTTATCTATTTTTCTAAATTCGAGATAAGCGTTGTTATAATGATTAACAGTAGTTGACATGCTTAAACCGAGTTTTTTCATAAATTCATCATAACTATTCATGTGTTTACCTAATTTTTCAATATTAACTCTTATCTCTTTAGCTTTTTCTTCAATTTGCATTGCTTTTAACCCTTGTAAAACGGTTTGTAGATAAGCTAAAAAGGAAGTAGGTGATACTATAATCACTTTTTTATCTCGAAAAGCATATTCAATTAAATCACGTGTATTTACCTTCACTGCTCCTACTTTATTTACTAATAAATCATAATAAATCGCCTCAGAAGGAATAAACATAAAAGCAAATTCCATGGTTTTTCTCTCAGGTAAAACATATTTAGCAGTTTCATCAATACGATTTTTTAAATCTTGCTTAAAAGAAACCTCAAGCTTCTCTCTTGTTTCTGAATCGGTCGCATTTAGAATCCTCTCGTAATTCTCTAAAGAAAACTTAGCATCAATTGGAATAACTTTGTCTTTTACAAAAACAACCGCGTCAACAATCAAATCTTTGCCAGTTTTCTCGTCTTTACCCATCTTATACTGCATTTGATAAGAATTAGGCGGTAAAACATTCTTTAAAGTTTCTTCTAAAAAATATTCCCCCAAGACACCTCTCTGTTTTGGATTTTTTAAAATATCCTGTAAATTTTGCAGTTGAGCAGAAAAATTAACTACTTGTTTATTGGTCTCGTCTAATTTAGTTAGCTTTTCTGTTACTTCAGATATCAACTTAGCAGACTGAGCGCTAATGTCTTGGACTATTTTAGTTGTTTGTCCAAATTGTTCCTGGCTTGTTCTATGGGTTTCAGACAGTTTTTTGTCTAATTCCTGACGTAATTCACTATTTTGTACAGATAGCTGTGATAATTTTTCTGATTGTTGGATTAAGCGTTCTGTTAGAGTGTCTATCTTAGCGTCTCCCCCGCCTTCCTTTCGGCGCATCAATAAAAAGATAACGGCGACAATGCCGATAAGCACAACTAACAATAAAAAATAAACAATTGAAGTATCCATATAATTAAATTATATAATAATTTTCAGCTTTAAGGTAGATGTTGACATTTTTCATAAAAAATAACATACTAAGCTTGGTTATTTAAAAATAATAATTAAAAAAATAGACCACGATGAACACGGAAAGAGACATTAATGACGAAATTATTGAGTCCTTAAACGCCCTCCAAAAAGCTGGCGCATCCCTTAAATTAATTGCTAAGTTAGGCAAAGATCAAGACCTAGCTGACAAAATAGCAAATATACTGCTTGAAAAGTACACCGAAAAATTTGAACAGGGGGCTCCACATGATTCTGATTACGAGAACTCCTTGGTAAAAATTTTTGGTCATGGACGCATTGTTGTTGATTACGACAAACCACTTTGGAAGTTTATTGAAGAGAATTCCTACAACCATGTCAGTGACGATATAAAGCTGGATGAAGCTCATTATCCCTCTCCGGCAAAATTCACGGGGAAAAAAGACGTGGATTGGATCCTTCTACGTCCCTGCGCAAATCTAAACATATTGGAATGGATGGAAACAATTCTTAGCCCGGGATATCGTTTCCCGACTTTGAAAGAATATCTTTCTTTTCAAATAAAATGCCCAAAACTTAAGCAAGCATTTTTCCTAATTGGCCTTGGCTGTGTCGGAACATCTCTGAGAACTGATAATGAGTGGGCTGACAAATTTCTTTATTCTCCTTACTTTAGTGTTAGCCTTGGAGAAAAGAGAGAAATAAGATCTTGGCCGGTCAACGAAAAAGAAAGCAAAAGAAAAAAAATTGATGGGTCAATTTACGCCTTCATGCTAATTCGCGAAAAAAAACCATAAAAGTGACCGATTCAAAAGACCATCTGTGAAACAGACGGTCTTTTTATTTTCTAAATACTTATTTCTTTATTTTTTTAACAAGTCTCTTATCTCTAACAAAATTTCCTGGTCCTTAGTTAAGGGCGCAGGTACTTCTTCTTTTTTTTCTTCCTCTTTTATTAATTTCTTTTTTAAGCGCCCTAAAAATTTAACCATGGCAAAAATAGCAAAAGCGATAACTAGAAAATCAAAAATGTTTTGAATAAAAAGACCAATATTCATAACTACATCTGGCTTTACAACTTCACCTATTTCATTTAAAACACTAGGACGTAAAACGATATTCCAGCTACTAAAATCTACTCCCCCAGCCAATAAACCTACAAGTGGCATAACAATATCGGCCACCAAAGAAGAAACGATTTTACCAAAAGCGCCACCAATTATAACGGCAACTGCTAAATCGATAACATTACCCTTAATCGCAAACTCTTTAAACTCTTTTAAGTATTTCTTCATAAAAATATCCTTAATTTTTATAAATAAAGGCCGGCGTTGAAGCCGGCTTTAATTTTAAACCCAAGTTACTCCGGCAACTCTATCACTATCTTCTTTAAACCTCATTATCCTCACCCCTTGCGTGTCTCTTCCTAAAACACTAACTGATTTAAAAGGAGTTCTAATCACTTGTCCTTTTTCGGAAATAATAACCAAATCACGATCGGCCATTGAATCAGCATTAACTAAAAAAGCATTTGTTAATTTTCCAGTTTTGTCCGTAACTTTAGCTGTCTTGATTCCACTGCCGCCACGACCTTGGATCTTATATGATCCTAAATCAGTTCGCTTACCAAAACCATTAGCCATTATAGTCAGTATCTGGTAATTTCGTTTTTTTTCTTTATCGGTTTTAGCAATACCAACGCCAACCACCTTATCACCTTGATGCAAACGAATACCATGAACTCCGGCGGCGCCTCTTCCCATATCGCGAACATCGGTTTCTTTGAATCTAATCGCTTGGCCGTTTGAAGTGATAAGCTCAATATGATCGCTGCCTGAAGTTGGCTTAACCCAAATTAACTTATCATCATCTTTTATTTTAATAGCTATTAATCCATTGCGGCGAACATTAGCAAAAGCAGATAACTCTACTTTCTTCACCAATCCTTTTTCTGTTGTAAAAAACAGATATTTACTAAAAACTGCCTTATCAAGAGGTAAAATAGAAGAAACTTGTTCTCCTCCTATTAACTGTAAGAAATTAACAACTGGTGTTCCTTTGGCAATTCTAGAAGCTTGCGGTATTTCATAAACCTTTAATTGAAAAACTCTGCCTTTGGTTGTAAAGAAAAGAACATCATTATGAGTCTGGGATGTAAACATAAATTCAACAGTATCTTCCTCTTTGGTAGTTAGCCCCATTACTCCTTTACCACCACGAGCCTGAACTTTAAAAGTATCTGGTTCTAAACGTTTAATATAACCATCTCTGGTCATCATAACAACCGTTTCTTCATTTGGAACTAAATCTTCCATACTAAATTCGCCTACTCCATGAGGGACAACTGTTGTTCGTCTTTCATCACCATATTTATCAACCAAAGCCTTTAATTCATCGCGAACAATGGTAAGCATTTTAGAAACTGACTTCAAAATAGTTTCCAATTCTTTAATTAGAGCTAACTTTTCTTTTAATTCTTGTTCTATCTTCAAACGCTCTAGGTTGGCTAAACTTTGTAAGCGCATTTCCAAGATAGCTATTGCCTGTCTTTCGGATAATTTAAACTTTTTCATTAAATTAGCTCTAGCAATATCTCTGTCTTTTGAAGCCTTAATTGTTTTAATAACCTCATCAATATTTTTTAAGGCTATCATTAACCCTTCTAAAATATGGGCTCTATCTTTAGCTTTATTCAAATCAAACATCGTTCGACGACGAACAATTTCTTGGCGGTGTTTAATATATTCTTCCAATATCATTTTTAAAGTTAGAATCTTTGGTTGAATACCATCAACTAAAGCCAACATATTTAAATGGAAGGTTGTTTGTAGTTGAGTGTGTTTATATAAACTATTTAAAATTTTCTTAGGATATGAATCTTTTTTAAGCTCCATAACTATTCTGACACCATCCTTATCAGATTCATCACGTAAAGCTTTTATTCCTTCTATCTTTTTATCTTTTACCAAATCGGCTATTTTCTCAACTAAATCAGCTTTATTAACCTGATATGGTATTTCCGAAACTATGATCTGAAAATTACCACCTTTTTGCTCTTCAATTTCTGCTTTACCACGCATTACCACTCCACCCTTACCGGTAGAATAGGCCTCTAAAATATCTTTCTTGTTATAGATAATGCCACCGGTTGGAAAATCTGGCCCCTTAACAAATTCCATTAAGTCTTCTACTGTTGCATCAGGATTATCTATTAAATGCTCAATCGCGCCAGAAAGTTCTTTTAGGTTGTGCGGTGGGATATTAGTAGCCATACCAACAGCAATGCCCATTGTTCCATTTAATAACAGGTTGGGAAGTTTAGCTGGCAAAACACGTGGTTCCTTTTGGCTTCCGTCATAATTAGGGATAAAATCAACTGTATCTTTATCAATATCAAATAACATTTCCTCTGAAATAGCTGATAATTTAGCTTCCGTATAACGCATAGCAGCCGCACTATCGCCATCCATGGAGCCAAAATTTCCTTGTCCACGAACTAAAGGATAACGCATTGAAAAATCTTGAGCCAAACGAACCATTGAATCATAAACCGCGCTGTCACCATGAGGATGATACTTACCAAGCACTTCACCAACAACAGTCGCTGATTTACGAAATTTAGCACTAGATTTTAAACCAATACTCCACATCGCATATAAAATACGGCGATGGACTGGTTTTAAACCATCGCGAACATCGGGTAAAGCACGAGAAACAATAACGCTCATCGCGTATTCTAAATAAGACTTACTCATTTCTTCAACTAAAGGCTGATCCTCAATTAAACCATACTCTGTCTGGCGACGTGAATTAGGCAAGATAACTGGAGTCTCATCTCCTTTTATCTCTGCTTCTGGATTTTCTTTTTTCTCTTTATCTTTCTTAGACATAAACAAAAATTAATAAACGATTTGAGTTATTCCTTCGCAACCAGGTGGAATTTGGCAAGAAGGGACAGCGCCAATAGTAGGCATACAATTCACATAAGCTGGGCAGTTGTTTGTCTCCGGCAAAGTGATAGCTTCAGAAGAACTTGAAGCGATTTTGCTAATTTCAGAATTAATTACTTCTAGTAATATACTGTCGGTAATTTTTCGTAAATCCTCATCAGCCCGAAAATCTTCCAGTTCTTTATTTATCTTATCTAAAGCCTCTTCAAACTCTTGACGCAATGATTCAATTTGAACCGCGTTTTCCTCAGAAGCAGTTTCTTCTTCTTTAAAATTAAAAATATCTCTAGAATTTAGAAACCAAAAAATAAAAATCAAAACAGAAAAAAAGATAACAGCCATCTTAATTAAAAAATTTCTCTTACCCTGTTCATTTTCCATATAAATAAATTATTCTTTAATACCATCAAGATTAATATCGTAAAGTATTTGTTCTGCTAAAAGACGGTAATTTAAAATCTCTTCAGGAGTAAACCAAATAGGAATTTCTCTTTCTGCATCAGAGACTGGGTCAGAA
>CAZFUP010000010.1:0-19255 GCA_964522055.1 uncultured Gammaproteobacteria bacterium | reverse complement strand
ATTGGAAGTTAAATTTGATAATTATCAGCCTAGCGTTACCGATGTTCAGTCCAGTATTCAGGATTTAAATTTGCAAAGTTTAGTGATTCAACCAACCGAAGATTCAGTGATTTTACGTTTTAAAGATGATAGCGAAGATGTCCATCAATCAGTCCTAGCGTCTTTACAAGTTTTAGCTGAAGAAAAAGAAACAACCGTTAGTCAATTACAATTTGATTCTATTGGTGCCTCTATTGGGCAAGAACTTAAAAGCAAGTCTTTTAACGCTGCTATAATTGTTTTTCTAATGATAATTCTTTATATTTCCTGGGCATTTAAAAGTGTTTCTAAACCAGTTGCTTCTTGGAAATATGGGGTGACAGCTATTATTGCTTTGATGCATGATTTGATTTTAATCCTTGGCGTTTTCTCTGTTTTGGGCCATTTTTATGGAACAGAAATAAATACACCTTTTATCGCCGCTGTTTTAACTATTCTAGGTTATAGTGTTAGTGATACTATAGTTATCTTTGATCGTATAAGAGAGAATTTGCCAAAAAGCAATGAAGATTTTGAAAACACGGTTAATCATAGCTTAAATCAGACATTAACCAGGTCTTTTAATACTTCTTTTTCGTCAATTTTAGCACTACTTGCTGTTATTTTTCTTGGTGGCAGTACAATAAAAGATTTTGCGATAGCGCTTGTCATTGGCATTGGCGTTGGTACTTATAGCTCAATTTTTATTGCTTCTCCGGTCTTAGTTATTTGGAATAATTTGGCTCATCGTCGTCAGAAGAATAAAGCTTAGAAAAATTAGATTATTTTCTTATAAAAATAAAAAACAGGTTTTATTTCCAGCCTGTTTTTTATTTGGTATAATAAAGGTATGAGAAATATTCTATCTGTATTTAAAACAAGGGAAAAGTTTAAAGATGGTAATTTTTTTGCTATTTCAAGTGAGGTTATTTATCTTATTTTATTGTTTATAGTTCCTTTGTATTTTTCTGTTTTTTTTCCAACAAATAATGTTTTTGAGCTTTCTAAACTCTTTGTTTTTAAGGCATTGGTTTTATTATTACTGTTTGTAAACATTGTTTGGTTTTTAAAAGGGGGCCTGTTTTTTAAAAAAGAAGATTTTTTTGTTTTGAAAAAATTTTTGTTATGGCCTTTTATTTTTTTTCTAGGAATGGGGGTAAGTTTAATTTTTTCCGACAACATTACCCAATCTTTTTTTGGTTCTTATGATCGCCAATCTGGTTATTTAAGTTATCTCTATTATTTTCTTTTTTTCATATTATTGTTTTTTAATTTAGCAATATCTTTTTTAAAAAAAGAAAAAGAGATAGCTTTTAAAAAAATAAAACGTTTGCTTTTAAGTCTGGTTTTTTCAGGTCTTATAGCATCTGTTTATGGAATTTTACAACGCTTAGGTATTGATTTTTTAATTTGGCCAGAGGATCCTCTAATTACTAAACGCGTTTTTTCTACTTTAGGACAAGCTAATTTTTTAGCCTCTTGGCTACTCTTTGTTATACCGCTTACTGCTTATTTTATTTGGAAGGAAAAAAATAATTTAAAAAAATTTCTTTTTGTTTTAATAGTAATTTTACAAATTATTTGTCTGTTTTTAACGGCTAGTCGTGGTGGCCTAATAGCCTTTATTTTAATGATTTTGTTTTTTTCTTTTTGGTTTATAAAAAGAAGCTCAGAGACAATTTTAAAAAAAAGTTTGTTTATTTTTCTTATTTTTACAACTATTTTTTGCTGTGCTTTATTTTTAGAAAAATCTTTCCCTGGGCGCCTAAGCAGTCTTTCTAATTGGGAAGGCGGTAGTATGGCGGTGCGCTTAGATTTTTATCAAGCCGCTTTTGAAGCCTGGAAACAAAAACCGCTTTTCGGTTATGGCCTTGAAAACGCCGGAGAAGTTTTTATAGCAGCTTATCAGCCAGACTGGGGAGTCCACTCTAATGTTGGCGTTTATAACGATAGGGCTCATAATCTCTTTTTAGATATTATTTTAAATGGCGGTTTGTTTTTACTCTTTATCTTTTTGTCTTTTTATATATATCTTATACGCCTATTTTTACATAGTTTTAAGTTGTCTGAAAGCAAGAAAGATTTTGATTTTTTGTTTTTATTTTTAGCCTTGGGTTTTGGCATGGGTGCTTATCTTATTTCTTTGTTATTTAATTTTTCTTTTGTTTCTGGAGAAATTTATTTTTTTGCCCTGGTATCAGTGTTAAGCGCAATGTCGGTAAGTTATTTGCAAACAGATTATTTTAAGATAGAGAAGAAGCAAGAGAGGATTTCAACAAAAAAAGGTTTTAGAATTTTTCTATTTTTTGTTTTTTCTGCTAGTATCTTATTCCTTTTTTCTTATGAATTTTCAGTTTTTAAAGCAGATAATTATTTTTATAAAACTAATTATTATTTAAAACGAGGAGAGTATTTATTGGCGGTGGAATCTTTTTCAAAAATAGAAGAGTTAAACATTAATCCTTTGAATAAAAGTTATTATCAGCGTTTGATTGCTGAGGGTTTAAGTGAGCATTATCTAAATAATGATAAAAAAGAAATGGATGTTTGGGCTAAAGAATTTTTAAGTTTTATTTTTTCTCGTTTTTCCAAGAATCAATTTAGCGATCTTGTTGTGGCTGGAAAAATTGAGGCTGCTTTAGGAAGGGAGGATAGCGCTCGCCTTTTATGGCAAGAGGCGGCTAACCTTTCTCCTTATTGGCCTCGTACTTATATGGAAATCGCTCGTTCTTTTAGACGAAGTAATTTATGGGTTGATGCTTTAGCTTATAATAGTTTATCTTTAAGCATATTGCCATCAATTGATAATCCTTATTTAAATGAGGATCACAGAAAAGTTTTACAACTTTATAGACAGAGCATCTTTAAGGAAATGGGCCTAATTTATTTCTCCTTAGGTGACTTTTCTAAGGCAGAGGAATATTTTAGAGAAGCTTATTCAGCTAATGTTTATGAAATATCTCTTTTAAAAAACATTGCCGATACTTATTATTTACGATCTGATATTTCAAAAGCATTAGATCTGGTTTTACATGGTGCCAGTCGTAGTCCTTATGATTATAATTGGTTTTTATCAGCCGCTTTTTTGTTTGAAAAGCAGGGAGAACAAGAAGAGGCGAAAAAATATCTTAATAGAACGCAGGAACTTTTTCCTAAAAATTTAATTTGGCCATATTAATATAAAATTTTTTATGTTTGACTCTTTGTTTTTAATTTATTTACCTTTTATTTTTTTGTTTGGTTTAATAATAGGTAGTTTTTTAAATTGTTTGATTTGGCGATTACATCAAGAAGAGTCTTTGGGTGGCCGTTCTTATTGCCCTAATTGTCGTCATAAGCTTTTTTGGTATGATAACATTCCTCTGCTTAGTTTCATTCTTTTGCGTGGACGTTGTCGCTATTGTCAAAAAAAGATTTCTTGGCAATATCCATTAGTAGAGCTTACAGTAGCTATTTTGTTTGTTTTAAGTTTTAGTAATTTAGCTAATAAAGTTTTTTTTATTTCTAATTATGATTTTTATTTTACACTGCTGAGAGATTGGCTTTTAATTATTGTAATGACAGTAATTTTTATTTATGATAGTCGTTGGCAACTTATCCCAATGAATTTTGTTTGGCCAATGACGGCTTTTTTGTTTTTAATAAATTTTCTTTTAGGGATATCTATTTTTAAACTGTTTTTATTTGGGTTAGCGGTTGCCGCCTTTTTTCTTCTTCAATATCTTATTACCAAGAAAAAGGGAATAGGCGAAGGTGATATTTGGCTTGGCCTGTTATTAGGATTTTCCTTCCCAAATTTTGAACATATTTTTTTATTATTGTTTTTTGCCTATTTAAGTGGGGCTCTAATAGGTTCTATATTATCGGTTACTAAAAAGTCAAAAAAAATAGCCCTGGGTCCTTTTTTGGCTTTTGGTGCTATTATTACCTTAATCTGGGGGGATTATTTGCTTTCACATTTCTTCCGCCTCTTTTTTTAGAAATAAGTTTGTTAAATTTTTAGAAATTTTGTATAATAATAGAAGCAATTGTTCGCTGCAAAATTGTTTGTTTTTATTTAATGCTTCATAATTTATGAAAGATGATATTATCGCTGGATTAGATATCGGCTCAACCTCAATTCGTTTGGTTATCGGACAAAAAATATCCGGTCTAAACGGTGAGGAGTTGCAGATTATAGGAGCGGTGTCTGTTCCGACCACCGGTGTTAGCCGGGGAATCGTCAATAGCATTGAAGAAACCACTTCTTCTATTTCTGCTTGTTTAGAAAAAGCGGAAAGATTAGTGGGTATTCCCATTAGTCGAGTTTGGGTAGGAATAAATGATCCTCATGTAAAATGCGAAAGATCAAAAGGAGTGGTTGCGGTTGGTCGTAGTGATGGTGAAATAAATGATAACGATGTAAATAGGGCGATTGAAGCTGCTCGGGCTTTAGCGGTGCCAGTTAATTATGAAATACTTCATGTTATTCCTATAAAATTTGCTGTTGATAATCAGGGGGATATAAAAGATCCAATAGGGATGAATGGAATTCGTTTGGAAGTTGAAACCTTAATTATTCAAGGATTAAGTACCCAGATAAAAAATCTAACTAAAGCGATTTATAGAACTGGATTAGAGATTGAAGACTTAGTTCTTGGTCCCTTGGCAGCATCAGAGGCTGTTTTAAGCTCTAAACAAAAAGAATTGGGTGTTGCTTTGATAAACTTTGGTTCATCTACCACTTCGCTAGCTGTTTATGAAGAAAGGAATTTGATTCATACTGCCATTTTGCCAATAGGGGCTGAACATATTACCTCAGATGTTGCTATTGGGCTTCGTTGCCCTATTAATTTGGCCGAAAGAATTAAAAAAGAATTTGGGCGGGCTATTCCTGATAATTTAAGTGGTAAAGATGAAATAGATGTTAGTCAATTAGTTAAAGAAGAAGAAGTAAATGATGATATCAGCTTGATTTCCCGTAAGTATGTTGCAGAAATAATAAATGCACGAGTTGAGGAAATTTTTGAAAAAGTTGATAACGAATTTAAGTCAATTGATCGTTCAGGAATGTTGCCAGCTGGAGTTATTTTTGTTGGTGGAGGTGCTAATTTAGAGGATTTAATTGAAGCTGCAAAAAAGAAGTTGCGTTTACCAGCAGCAATAGGTCAGGCTAAGAATATAAATGTAGTGATAGATAAGGTTAGAAATCCAGAGTTTTTAACAGCCCTTGGTTTAGTTATTTGGGGTAGTCATACCGACGGTGATGAATCAAATGGAAAGTTAAAAAGAAGTTTAGGAGGATTACTTGAGAAAACAAAAGGTTTGTTTAGCAAAATAATGCCAAAATAAATAAATTAATTCATGATAATTTTATGGCGGAAGTAAAACCAGAAATTGAAACTTTTGCAAAAATAAAAGTCGTTGGCGTCGGTGGAGGTGGCGGCAGCGCAATCAATCGCATGGTATCGGGTGGCATACGAGGCGTTGGCTTCGTAGCAATAAATACCGATATCCAAGCGCTTCATTATAATAAAGCTAATGAGAAGATTCATATTGGAAAAACAGTTACCAAAGGATTGGGAGCTGGCATGAATCCAGATCTTGGTAAAGGAGCGGCTGAAGAGTCTCAGAATGAAATAAAAGAAGCTTTAAAGGGTTGTGATATGGTTTTTGTAACTTGTGGACTTGGTGGAGGAACTGGCTCAGGAGCTTCTCCTGTGGTCGCTTCTATTGCCAAAGAAATGGGTGCTTTGACAGTAGCGGTAGTAACTAAACCTTTTATGTTTGAAGGTGGTCAGCGCAAGAATATCGCTGATAGGGCCTACGCTGAACTGGCTGATAAGGTTGACACTATTATTACTATTTCAAATGATAAATTGCTTCAGGTGATAGATAAAAAAACATCTTTATTAGAAGCTTTTAAAATTGCCGATGACGTTTTGCGTCAAGGTGTACAGGGTATTGCTGAAATAATTACCGTTCCTGGTATTATTAATGCTGACTTTGCTGATGTGAAAGCGGTCATGTCTAACGCTGGGTCAGCTTTAATGGGCATAGGAATGGCCTCTGGAGAGAATAAGGCAGTGGAGGCAGCTAAAGATGCAATTAACTCTAATCTTTTGGATATGTCCATTGACGGTGCTAGAGGAATAGTGTTTACCATTACTGGTGGTACAGATTTAAGCATGGTTGAGGTTTCAGAGGCAGCCAAAGTAATTACTTCAGCTGCTGATGATGACGCTAAAATTATTTTTGGCGCTGTTATTGATGAGAAAATGAAAGATCAGATAAAAATTACTGTTGTAGCGACTGGTTTTGATGGAAGAGGTAAGAGTCAAAAAAGTGAAACGTTAAAATCTTATACTCCAAATGCTTTTATTGTTGAAAAAGAAAATGGAAAGGAGTCTTTAATAGAAAAAGAGGAAGTCAATAAAGAAAAATCAAAATTTAATGTTTTTAAGAATATTCCTAATAAGGCTATTTTGGACAAAAAAGCTGAAAAAAATATGGACGATGATGATGATTTAAGTGTCCCAGCTTTTATTAGGAAGAAAATGAATTAAAAATAAAAAGTAAATTATTTAAAAATAAAACAGAGTCAAAAGTTGGCTCTGTTTTTGTTTTTCTTGTGGATAACTTTCAAAAAAGTTTATATTTATCTTAATTTTAGCCGAATTGACCCCTAGGTCAATTTTTGCTAAAATTAAAATTGGATACAACATTTAGTGGTTTGATTATAAAAAAGGCCACAAAATATAGATTTTATTAGTTTTTATGAAATGTCCAATTTGTTATTACCCTGACACAAAAGTGGTAGATTCACGGGTTGCCCCTGACGGTCTTTCTATTAGACGTCGTCGAGAGTGTTTAAAGTGCGGATTTCGCTTTTCTACCTATGAAGAAATAGAATTATTGGATTTAGTGATTGTAAAAAGAGATGGTCGTCGTGAAAGCTATAACCGAGATAAAATTATTGGCGGTTTGAAAAAATCTTGTGAAAAAAGGCCAATTACTGAAGATCGTTTTAAAAAACTTGTCCATTCAATTGAAAGAGATTTGCAAAGACTCAAAGCTCCAGAAATAACTTCTTGTCAAGTTGGCCAAGTTGTAATGAAAAATCTTAAAAAAATTGATCAGATTGCCTATATTAGATACGCTTCCGTTTATGAATCTTTTAAAGATGCTAAAGAATTTCAAAAAGAATTAAATAAATTAATAAAAGAAAAAAAATAGTATGGCGGAACTCATAAACAAAGTAATTAAGCGTTCTGGAGAAATCGTTGATTTTGACCAGGATAAGATTGCTCTAGCAATTTATAAAGCGGCTACTTCGGTTGATATTGATGACAAACATTTAGCCAAGAAGTTAAGTGATCAGGTTGTAATGAAAATTACTAAAAAATATCACAAGAATAGTATCCCAGCGGTAGAAGAAGTTCAGGATATAGTAGAAGAAGTTTTAGTTGAAAATAAATTATTAAGCGTAGCCAAAGCTTATATTCTATACAGAGAACAGCATCGCCAATTAAGAGACATTGCTCCAGAAACATTGGATGATAAATTAATGGAAGATTATTTAGGTAGATCAGATTGGCGCTTGAAAGAGAATAGTAATATGAGTTTTTCTGTTCAAGGTTTAAATAACTATATTGCTTCGGCTATTTCTGCTCGTTATTGGCTTAATAAAATGTATCCGGAAAATATTCGCCATGCTCACGTAAATGGAGACATGCATATTCATGATTTGGGTTTGCTTGCACCTTATTGTTGTGGTTGGGATTTAAAAGATTTATTGATTCGTGGATTTAAAGGAGTTGCCGAAAAAGTACAAAGTAATCCACCTAAACATTTTCGCAGTGCTTTAGGACAAATTATCAATTTTTTTTATACTATGCAGGGTGAAGCAGCTGGTGCTCAAGCTTTTGCTAATTTTGATACTTACCTTGCTCCTTTTATTCGTTATGATAATTTAACTTACAAAGAAGTAAAACAGGGTTTACAGGAATTTATGTTTAACATAAATGTTCCAACTAGGGTTGGCTTTCAGACTCCTTTTACTAACGTTACTTTAGATGTTATTCCATCGCCAATGATAGGTGAAGAAAACGCTATAATTGGTGGAAAAATAATGCCAGAAAAATATAAAGATTTCCAAAAAGAAATGGATATGTTTAATCAAGCTTTTGCTGAGGTTATGTTAGAGGGTGATTCAACTGGACGTGTGTTTGGTTTTCCTATTCCAACTTATTGTATTGACAAAGAGTTTGACTATAATCGAGAATCACTAAAACCAGTTTGGGAAATGACTGCTAAATATGGTATTCCTTATTTTTCTAATTTTGTTAATTCAGACATGAAACGTGATGACGCTCGTTCTATGTGTTGTCGTTTACGTTTAGATAATCGTGAACTAAGAAAAAGAGGGGGCGGTTTATTCGGCGCTAATCCTTTAACTGGTTCTTTAGGAGTTGTGACTATAAATTTAGCTCGTTTAGGTTATTTATCAAAATCAAAAGAAGAATTTAAAGAAAAATTAATTGGTTTAATGGATTTAGCTAAAGAAAGTTTGGAGATAAAAAGAAAAATAGTGGAGAATTTTACTGAAGACAGACTTTATCCCTATTCTATGTTTTATTTAGACGGTATTAAACAGCGGTTTGGAACTTATTGGAAAAATCATTTTTCTACCATTGGTATAAACGGCATGAATGAAGCAGTTTTAAATTTAATGGGTAAGGATATAGCCAGTAAAGAAGGACATGCTTTTGCTGCTGAGATTCTTGATTTTATGAGAGAGAAATTAATGGATTATCAGAATGAGACTAATAATCTTTATAATTTAGAAGCAACGCCAGGCGAAGGGGCTACTTATCGTTTTGCTAAGAAAGATCAACAGCTTTATCCAGGGATAATTTGTTCTAATATAGAAGCGGTAAAGAAACTAGGAGCTGACCCATATTATACCAACTCTACTCATTTGCACGTTGGTTATACTGATGATATTTTTACTGCCCTAGATCTTCAAGATGATTTACAGACTAGGTATACTGGTGGAACTGTTTTGCATGGTTATTTAGGAGAGCGTTTGCCTGATGGTGAAACAGCTAAGAAACTAGTTAAAAAAATCGTTGATAATTATAAATTACCTTATTTTACCATCACACCAACATTTTCAATTTGTCCTAAACATGGTTATTTATCTGGTGAGCACAAGTATTGTCCTAAATGTGACGAAGAAATAGGGTATAAAGAAACAGTTGAAGATTTACAAGCTGCAAACCAGTAATTCCTCTTTTTGTCTAGTTGTATTTTTCAAAAAAATAAATTATAATTTTAATAGTAAAATAATATGAGTCCAATTCAAACCAAAAGACAAGAATGTATTGTTTATAGCCGAGTAGTTGGCTGGCTTACTCCCGTTAGAAATTATAATCCTGGCAAAGCTTCAGAATATAAGGATAGAAAAACCTTTAAGGTTTTCAGTAATTAATTTAATTGAACGCTTATGATAATTGGTGGTTTAGAGAAGCTTAGTCTTCTTGATTACCCCGATCATTTAGCGGCCATAGTCTTTATTCAGGGTTGCAATTTTAGATGTCACTTTTGTTATAACCCAATGCTTGTCCTGCCCCAATTGGGAAAGGATGTTGAAATAAAAAAAGAAAAAGGTTTTTCTCCGCTTTCCACTGAAGACCTTTTTCTTTTTTTGAAGGAAAGATTTGGCCGTTTAGAAGGGGTGGTTGTTACTGGCGGTGAACCAACTATTCACCCTGATTTGCCAGAGTTTATTAAAAAAATAAAAGATATTGGTTATTTAGTAAAACTTGATACCAATGGAACAAATCCAGAGATGTTAGCTGGGCTAATTGAAACTAAATTGATAGATTATATTGCTATGGATATGAAGGCGCCATTTGCTAAATACAGTAAGACGGTAAATGTTAATCTTGACTGGGATAATATCGAAAAAAGTGTTAAGATTATAATGAAAAGTGGCCTACCTTATGAGTTTAGAACTACTGTTGTTCCTGGTCTCCTAGAAAAAGAAGATTTTCATGAAATGGGAAAAATTATTCAAAAGGCAGATAAGTGGTATTTACAAGCTTTTAAATCTGATACAGATTTAGTTAATCAAGAATATTTTGGTAAGAAAGCTTATACTTCTAAAGAAATGGAAGAATTTGCCGCTATTGGACGTGAATATGTAAAAGTTTGCGAAGTTCGTTAGTTTTTTTATTTTTTCATTTTTAATTTATGTCAGATAATTTAGAAAGAACAAACGAAGAGAAAAATATTAAATTATTGGAATCTGATTTAACTCGTCTTTTGCAAGAAAATCTAGCTAAAAATGAAGAAATTTTACTTTTAACTAAGCAAATTAAAACTTATATTCATCGCCAAATAGTTTGGAGCGTTTTTCGTTTGTTTCTTATTTTAGCGCCGATTATTTTAGGTATCATGTATCTTCCGCCAATTATTAAAGAATTTATTGAAAAGATTACTTCTTTTTTAACCAATTTGCCTAGTTAGTTTTTAAAACATTATGCAGAACATTGCTGTTTTTGCGCAAACAACCTATAGAAACGAATTTAAAAAATTCGGCATTAAAACTGACGACCGACGCCGTCATATGTATTTGATAGGGAAAACTGGCATGGGAAAATCAACTATTTTAGAGAATATGATAGTTGATGATATAAGGGCTGGGCATGGTGTTGCCGTGGTTGATCCGCATGGTGATTTAGCTGAGAAAATAATAGAGTATATTCCTAAAGAGAGGATTAATGATGTTGTTTATTTTAATCCTTCTGATATTAATTTTCCTATCGCTTTTAACGTTGTAGAGCAAGTTGAACCGCATTTACGCCATTTAGTTGCTTCCGGTTTAATAGGGGTTTTCCAAAAACTTTGGGCTGATTCTTGGGGACCACGTTTGGAATATATTTTACGTAATGCTATTTTAGCTATTTTAGATTTTCCAGGCTCAACTCTACTAGGTGTTGTTAGAATGTTGTCTGATAAAAGTTATCGCAAAAGAGTAGTTGCTAACATTACCGATCCAGTGGTGAAAGCTTTTTGGGAAAAAGAATTTTCTGGGTATGCTGATAAATTTGCCTCAGAAGCTGTTTCTCCTATTCAAAATAAAGTAGGGCAATTTTTATCTAGTTCTTTAATGAGAAACATAATTGGTCAGGTAAAATCAGCTATTGATATTCGTGATATTATGGATAATGGTAAAATTTTAATCATGAATCTTTCTAAGGGGAGAATTGGTGAAGATAATTCAGCTCTGCTAGGAGCAATGATGATTACTAAAATCCAATTAGCTGCTATGAGTCGAGTTGATGTGCCTGAAAATATGCGACGAGATTTTTATCTCTATATTGATGAATTTCAAAATTTTTCTACTGATTCTTTTGCTAATATTTTATCAGAAGCTCGTAAATATCGTTTAAATTTAATTTTAGCTCATCAATATATTGAACAGTTAAGTGAAAAAGTAAAGCCAGCTGTTTTTGGTAACGTTGGAACCATGGTCGTTTTTCGAGTTGGTGCAGCTGACGCAGAAGAGTTGGTAAAAGAATTTACCCCAACATTTACCGAAGAGGATATCGTTAATTTACCTAAATATGAAATGTATTTAAAGTTAATGATAGATGGAATTGCTTCATCTCCTTTTTCAGCGCGTGGTTTACCACCGCTTAGAGTAGATGATAAAACAGGGAACGAAGAAGAAGTGATTAATCGCTCTAGAGAAAAATATGCTTCAGAAAGAGTAGTTGTGGAAGAAAAAATTATGCGCTGGCATGAAAGCTATAATGAAGAGCAAAGTGGTCCTAAAAATAATTTGGTAAGAGAAAATAATAGTGAAAAAAAACGTTTTTCGACTACTAACATTCCGTATGTCGATGCTTTAAAACAAAAAGAAAAAGATAGAAATTTTAGTAAAGAAGCTATAAAGACTGAACAAAATAGTTTAAAAAATCAAGGATATCCAGCTATTTGTTCTCTTTGTAAAAAACAAACTTTTACCGCCTTTGTTCCTGATGGTATTCGTCCAGTTTATTGCAAAGAATGTTTGAGTAAAAAAAAAGACGAAAAACGGTTAGAGATTGAAAAAAGAAAAGTTAATAAAGAAATAGAGAAGAATAAGTTAGAAGAAGATAATGTTATTGTTAGTAAAAATCCGCCAATCTCTTTAACTGATTTAAACAAGGCTTCGCTGGTTGATTTTAAGGGCCGTCCCTTAAAAGATAAATTTCCTAAAAAGGAATACTTAAATTCTATTAAGGAGAAAGAAGAGGAATTAGAAAATAAAATTTCTGCTGAGGTTGAGGATATTTTTAATCAATACAATAAGTCATCAGAAGATGAACATAATTTGCCAGAAGATCAGGATATTATTATAAATAATAATCAATTTTAAAAAATGTATTTAGTCTTTGACACAGAAACAACCGGACTCCCAAAAAATTATCAAGCGCCTCTTGATGATTTTTCTAATTGGCCACGCTTAGTGCAATTAGCTTGGAATTTATACGATGCAGAAGGTAATAAGTGGGAGTCCTATAGTTATATTATAAAACCTGATGGTTTTATAATCCCACCTGAGTCTACGAAGATTCATAGGATAAGTCAGGAAAAAGCGGAGATTGAAGGAGTTGATTTAGAATTTGTTTTGAAAAAATTTAGCAAAGATGTTTCTCAGGCTACTTATTTAGTTGGACATAATATTTCTTTTGATGAAAGTATAATTGGTTCAGAGTTTTTAAGAGCCAAATTACCTAATCCTATTTTGTTGGCAGAAAAAATTTGTACTATGAAAGAGAGTGCTTCTGTTTGCAAGATAGATAATGGTCGTGGTTCATATAAATGGCCAAATCTTACAGAATTATATCAATTTCTTTTTCAAAAAGATTTTGCTGATGCCCATGATGCTCTAATTGATGTTGAAGCTTGCGCAGAATGCCTTTTTGAGCTAAAAAGAAGGAATCTAATATCCAGGTAGTATCTAGCTAACTTTTTATGGAAACGAAAATTAATTATTTAAAGGTAGGAAAAGCAACTGAACTTAGCGGAAAAGATAAGCGTTTTTATCGTTTTTTAGAAATATTTCCAGGATCTTTTTCTATTCTGACCTTGTTGATATTAGTCGTTTTTTCTTATTTTAAGCCTGTTTGGGTTGCTTATTTTATTATTGCTTTTGATGTTTACTGGCTCCTTTTGGTAATTTACATGGCGATTTTTTTAATTTCCTCTTATCTTAAGTTAAAATCTGGCTTAGCAACTGATTGGAAAAAATATTGCGAATTATTAAAAGAAGGCCGTTTTAAAGAAATTAATTTACGTGAAAAACCCACTGAAGATTCCTTGGCAAAAGCAGGTCTTACCTGGACGGATTTATGGCAACTTGTCATTTTACCAACTTGTGGCGAGGGAGTGGAGATTATCCGCGGTTCTTTAACGGCCTTATTAAAAGACGGTTATCCAACTGAAAAGATGATAGTTGTTTTAGCAATGGAAGAAAGAGCTGGCGAGGAAGCGAAAGGAAGGGCTGACATTATTACTAAAGAATTCTCTGATAAATTTGGTAAGTTTTTAATTACTTGGCACCCAGATGGAATAGAGGGAGAGTTAAAGGGAAAAGGGGCTAATCAAGCCTGGGCGATAAAAGTAGTTAAAGAAAAAATAATTGATGCTGAAAATTTGGCACCAGAAAAAATATTGGTAAGTGTTTTTGATATTGATACCGTTGTCGAACCTGGTTATTTTTTCGCTCTGTCTTATAAATTTTTAAGTGTTAGCAAACCATATAGAGCTAGCTACCAACCAATACCGGTTTATCATAATAATATTTGGGATACGCCATTTTTTTCTCGCATCACCGCTTCTTCTAATACTTTTTGGCAGATGATAATGCAAATTCGCCAAGAAAGTTTAGTGACTTACTCTTCTCACTCTATGACCTATATTGCTTTAGAAGAAATTGGTTATTGGTCAACCCATATGGTAAGTGAAGACTCTCGTATTTTTTGGCATTGCTTACTTTACTATAACGGTGAGTATAGGGTAGAACCTTTATATTATAAAGTTTCAATGGATGTCACCTATGATCAAAATTTTATCCAGACTGCTAAAAGTTTATATAAACAACAACGTCGTTGGGCCTGGGGGTCAGAAAATATTCCTTACTTAGTTTTTAATACGGTAAAAAGATGGCAGACGGTAGATAGGGGGAAGTTATTAGGTCATATTTTAATTCAGATCCATGGTTTTTGGTCATGGGCAACCAACGCTTTAATTATTGCAGTTATTGGTTGGATGCCAATGCTACTTGGTGGTGATCGCTTTAATTCTACGGTTCTTTCTGGAAACCTGCCTCTTATTACTCAAAACTTCATGAACGTGGCTATGGTTGGTTTAATTTTATCGTCAGTTGTATCTTCTTTGCTACTACCTAAAAGACCACGTAAATATAATTTTTGGAAAAATATCTTAATGATTTTAGAATGGGTTTTTGTTCCGGTAACTATTGTTATTTTTGGGTCGGTGCCTTGTTTTGATGCACAAATTAGATTAATGCGCGCTAAATATATGGGTTTTTGGGTAACGCCGAAGTCGCGTTAAAAAAGAAAATGTTTTTTTATTTCTATAAAAAATCGGGAGTAGTTATCCCGATTTTTTTAGTTACAAATTTTATGTTATAATAAAAAATATCTTCTTGATTATAAAAGGCATGAATAAATATAAAAATAATCCTCGCATTTTATCGCCAGATAAATTGCCGAGGCCTAATAACTTTTTTTACCGCTTGTTTTCCAGTCAGCGTTTTTTAGCTATTCTATGCCTTGGTTTTTTAATCATGATTCTTTTTCCTTTAGCCAAAACCTATACACAGAAAAAAATATTAGAGAAAGAAATAGCTGAAGTGCAAAAAGAAATTGATTCTTTTGAAAGAGATAATCAAGAGATGAAAGAGATGATAGAATATTTGCAATCAGAACAATTTTTAGAGGAGCAAGCTCGTTTAAATTTAAATTTAAAAAAGCCAGGCGAGCAAGTGGTAGTGATAAACAATGAAGCTCGTAATTTAGAAGTAAAAGAAAGTGAGCAAAATGAAGTTGAAGGAGGAAATTTGGCCAAATGGTGGCGATATTTCTTTGTAGAGAATTGAGCCGAAGAGGGGAGTCGGACCCCTGACCTACGCGTTACGAGTGCGTTGCTCTACCAACTGAGCTACTTCGGCGTCTTGAGCGGGTAAGCGGAATCGGACCGCCTTCCTCAGCTTGGGAAGCTGATGTAATAACCATTATACGATACCCGCGAATTTATTTTTCTCTAATATTATAAAGCTTTTTTAAAGCTTTAGTCAATTTATTAATTAAAAAATTTATATAATTATGTTAAGACAAAGATTTAAAAACATTTTTTTATTGGGAGCGTTTTTGTTTTTCTTTTTGCCTTTGAGTGGTCAAGCAGCTGAGATTGAATTTAAAAGCCCGGGATTGCCTAGTGGCGTTTCAGTTTCTGTTGTTGAGGATAAAGCTGGGCTTCCTTGGGAATGGACGGCGCTTTCACCAGTTTATGAATATAATGTTAATAATTCATATCTTTATGACCCAGCCTGGCCAATGGAGGTAACTATTAGCTATGATGGGAATAATAATTTTAAACAGATTTTTATCATTGACGCTTTGTCTGGGAGATGGGAGCCACTGTTAAGTGAAGATTTCCCTAAAGAAAAATATGTTAAGACTAAATTAACAACTACCAGCGGACATCTAGTTCTTTTAAGTAATGACGATTTAATGTCAACAGGAGTAGCTTCTTGGTATAATTATAAAAACGGTGATTTTGCCGCTTCTCCTGATTTCCTTAAAGGGTCTGTTTTGAGAGTAACAAACTTAGATAATGGCAAATACGTTGATGTAACGGTTAATGACTATGGGCCAGAGCGCGATAAACATCCAGACAGAGTAATAGATTTAGATAAGGTAGCGTTTTCTAAAATTGCCTCTCCTTCGGCTGGGCTGATAAACGTAAAAGTAGATCCGTTAAAAATTATCAGACCAACAACAGCCAAGGTGCAAATTAGCGATACTCCAATAGTATCAGCCACGTCTGCTTTAGTTTTTTGGGAAGAAGGGGATAAAATTTTATTTGGAAAAGAAGAAACAAGAGTTGCTTCTTTGGCTAGTTTAACTAAATTAGTATCAATTAAAACATTTTTAGATTTAAATCCTAATTTAAATCAAGTTGTTAGTTATAAATTCCAAGACGAGAAATATAATCATTTATATTGTCTTCCTTGGGAGTCGGCTCGTCTAACCGTTAAAGAGGGTGATACTTTAACAATAGAAAATCTAATCTATAGTTCTTTAGTTGGTTCGGCTAATAATGCCGTGGAAACTTTGGTGAGAATAAGTGGTCTTAGTCGAGAGGTTTTTGTTGCTAAAATGAATGAAAATGTTAAATCTTGGGGAGCAAGTAGTACAAAATTTGTTGAACCAACTGGTTTGTCTCCTGATAATGTGAGTTCTCCTTATGATTATGCTATAATAACTACAGAAGTTTTTAAAAATCCTTTAATTGAAAAAATTAGTACGACTAAGAGTTATTCTTTTTCCACTATTAACACTAAAAAATTTCATCGCTTAAATAATACTAACCAATTATTACGTAGTGGGAAATATAATATTGTTGGTTCTAAAACCGGTTATTTACACGAATCAGGTAATTGCCTTATGACTAGGATAAAAACAGATAAAGGAAATTTGATTGTTATCAATTTCGGTTCACCAAGTAGAGAAGCTAGTTTTCAAGATAATGAGCAGTTGATTCGTTATGGCCTGCGTCAATTAGAAAAAATGCCATCAAATTAATTAATATGATTAATATTAAAAATGCTTCTAAGGCATACATAGAACAAAATAGAGTTTTGCAAGATATTGATTTACATATCACTCCAGGTGAATTTGTTTCTATAGTCGGCCAATCTGGCGCTGGAAAAACAACGCTAGTGAGAATTTTAATTGGCGAAGAGAGAGTGGATTCTGGACAGGTGTTAATTGGTGATTGGGATATTACTAAAATTTCTAAACCAGAAGTGCCTTTTTTAAGAAGGCAAATAGGAGTTATCTTTCAAGATTTTAAATTATTACCAAAGAAGACTTTGGAAGAAAACGTTGCTTTTGCTTTAGAGGTTTCTGGGAGTAGTCGTGGAAAGATAAAAAAAATAGTGCCCAGTGTTATGAAAATAGTTGGATTAGATGATAAAAAAACTCGCTATCCCCATGAAGTCTCTGGTGGCGAAAAACAACGCACCGCTATTGCCAGAGCGCTTGTCCATCAACCTAAAATATTATTAGCCGATGAGCCCACTGGTAATTTAGATGCGATTAATGCTAATGAGATAATCGAATTACTTCTGAGAATAAATAAATTTGGCACAACAGTTATTTTAGTAACGCATAACAAGGAAATAGTCAATCGTTTAAATAGACGGGTTGTTACCATGGAGCAGGGAAGAATTATCAGTGATCAAGCCCATGGTAAATATTTATTATAATTATTATGCAATCTTTATTTCGTATTATTAAATTTAGTTTTCAAGATATTGCTCGTAATGTCTGGTTAACTATTGTGACAATTACCATTTTATTGCTAGCACTTCTATCTATTAATACTTTAGAAATTGTTCGTGTAATTAGCGATAATGCAGTTGGAGCGGTAAAGGAAAAAATTAATATCAGTTTATACTTAAAAGCGGAAGCTCCAGAAGAAGAAATACTAGCTTTAAGAGAAAGCTTGCTTAGTTCAGAAAGAGTGAAAAGCGTTTCCTATATTTCTCGCCAAAAAGCATTAGAAAATTTTCGCGAAAAGTATAAAAACAATCAGGAAGTTTTAAATGCTTTAAAGGAGTTAGGCAGAAATCCTTTGTCTCCTAGTTTAACTATACTTCCTCAAAATTTTGAAGAATCTGGATTATTGATTAATGAGCTTAGGGTTTTAGATAATGCCATTATTGAATCGCGTGATTTTTCTGATAACGCTGTTATTTTAGAGAAAATCAGCAATATCACTAAAAGAATAAATGAAATCGGCTTATTTATTATTGCTATTTTTATCATTACTAGTCTATTAGTTGTTTATAATGCAATTAGGGTAGCTATCTATACTCATAGGCAAGAAATTGAGATAATGCGGTTAGTTGGAGCTTCTAACTTCTTTATTTACATGCCTTATATTGTTTCTGCCTTTGTTTATACTTTAATCAGTATTTTAATTGTTATTTCCGTCTTTTATCCATTTTTAAGTTTGCTTCAACCTTATTTAGAAGTATTTTTTACCGGTTATAATGTAAATATCCTTTCTTATTTTGTAGATAATTTCTGGTCTATTTTTGGAATGCAATTCGGTATAGTATTGTTTATAAATGTTGTTGCTACTTTATTTGCTGTTCGTAAATATTCTAAAGTTTAATTTTGTAAAAAGTTGACTTTTTTTCCTTATTTTAATATCATTTGGTAGTTGAGAAAAATAAATAATATTCGGGGATCGTCTAACGGTAGGACTCCAGGTTTTGGTCCTGGCTATCGGGGTTCGAATCCCTGTCCCCGAGCATCGATGAACTAACAGGTTGTAAAAGGCCTGTTTTTTCATAATCTTCGCCAAATTTTACTGGTCCGAAACTGTTATTTACACGAGGCATCCATTCAGCTAAAAAATCACCCCATAAAGTATATTTTACCCTTATTTTATCGCCCTCTAATGAAAAGTCCGAAAATAATTCTGATAAAGCTAGTCGCTTGTTTTCAATGTCTGTTTCATCGTCAGTAATTAGATCCGGCGCCTTGCTTGCTAAGCGATGAAGCTTGATGCCTTCAGCATAGTCAATCGTCTTATTTCCAAGAGAAAATTGTTGTATCTTTTTTTCTAAATCTATTTTTTCCGCATTAAATTCATTGTATTTTTTACTATAAAAATCTTCAGTAATTTTGCCATCTAGTTTGTCGTTATAAAGTAAGTCTAATCTATTCTCAATTCTCTTTAAACTCTCTTCTAGGGACTGTTTTTTGGCCTCTATAAGCCCGCTGTTGTTTGGTTCATCTTCTTTGATGGCTTGTTCTAACCAATCAATTAATTTTGGCGTTTTGGGTTTAATTTTTTCAAGATAAGGCATTAATTGTTCAATAATATCTTGTTCTCTAACTCTAGAATTCTGTGAGCAAGATCGATAATGATTACAGGTTCC